>JAAYRQ010000066.1 GCA_012518685.1 Syntrophomonadaceae bacterium
ATGATTTAGGAGTTCATACAGAACTGGTTTCTGATGGAACTATGGAGTTAATGAAGGCTGGGGTAATTACAGGGAAGAAAAAAACCCTACATAAGAATAAAGCTATAGCTACATTTGCTTCAGGTACGGCTGAATTTTATGAATGGCTCCACGATAATCCAGCCGTAGAATTTTATCCAGTGGACTATGTTAATAATCCTTATGTGATTGCTCGAAACGATAATATGTTATCTGTTAATTCCGCTATTCATGTAGATTTAAGTGGACAAGTCGGAGCCGAAACTATTAATAGCCAACAGTTTAGTGGAATAGGGGGACAGGTAGATTTTGTAAGGGGGGCTAAGCTAGCTAAAGGTGGTAAATCTGTTATAGCCTTACCTGCAACAGCTAAAAAAGGGACGATATCTAGAATTATGGCAGGATTTAAGTCTGGTGAGGCTGTTACTACTTCCCGAAGTGATGTTGATTATATTGTAACAGAGTATGGGATTGCAGCATTAAGGGGACAAAGTATTGTAGAAAGAGCCCGAAGATTGATAGCCATAGCTGCACCTGAATTTAGAGATAAACTTAAAGATGATTTTAAGGAAGTATATAAACTAAGCCTGTAAATATAAATTAGCTAAAATTAAGCCTTCTACAACTATTTTAAAATTCAAAATATGCTTATTTTTGTTTGGCTCTTTGTTATACTTGTATAGTATTAATTAGTAGGAGGCTTCAACTTGAACAAGGATATCTGGCTACTATTTTTAAAAGGAATCCCTATAGGTATATCTAATGTCTTACCAGGCATTAGTGGGGGAACCATAGCGGTAGTGCTCCGCATTTATGATACCTTAATTAATGGTATTAAAACCATTAACCTAAAAGTTATAATCCCCATAGGATTAGGAGCCTTCTTAGGTCTGTTGGCTACCGCTAGTTTAGTAGATTACTTGTTAGATAATTATACTAGCTTTATGATGGCTTTCATTTTCGGCTTAATTATTAGCTCAGCTAAGGTAACGGTTTTAGATATTAAGAAAATTAACCTAGTAATTATCGGTTGCCTGATAGCTGGATTAGCATTAGCACTATTAATTGCTTATCAGCCGACAGGACTGGCAGATGCCCAAACTATAGTAAGCACAAAAAGGATTATATTTGGTGGTGTATTTGCTTCTATATCTATGTTATTGCCTGGGATTAGTGGTGCTACAGTTCTAATATTATTAGGTATATATGAATTTATAATTGAGGCACTTCTATCCCTGAACATACTAATAATTAGCATATTTGCTGTAAGTGCGATTTGCGGTATGTTAGCTTTTTCTTGGCTACTAGCTTATTTATTACAAAATTACCGTAGTGAACTAATGTCATTACTAACGGGCTTAATTATAGGTTCAGCTCTGGTTGCTATGCCTACAAGTTTTATCTGGACAGATTGTGGAGGAATAATTTTAGGTGTTCTAATAGTTTTATTATTAAGTCGTAATTCAGCTACTTAATATTACATTTTATTTTTCTTAATGCATAAACTAAGCTAAAAAGCTAGGAGAGGTTATATGCATACAAAACATGTCTTAGAAAACATTATTCAGGACTTAGATAAAATATCCAAAATGATGTGTGATTTAGCAAGTTCTGATGAATTTCAAGTAAAAAGAACTGCATACCTTACTTATCATGATGAACTTATAAATATCAAGGACAAATTAAGTGTTGACATAGGAGAAGTAGAAAACTATGAATCCTATACGGGTACCCTCGACAGGATATGAAAAATCTCTTTGTCTAAAGGTATGGTCAAAAATCCTCATCTACGACTACAAATAGGAACTTTATCTCAAAAAATAACTTTCAGAATATGTAAAAAATCCTTCTTTATTTTTTTAAGGAGGATTTTTTACATATAAAAACTTTTATTATCAAACTATAGCGATATATACATTGAACTTAATTTCATCTGCCTTTAAGTTAACAGCAATGGTCTGGGGAACTGGCAATGAAGCTATACCTTTTTCACTTACCAAAACGGTTGGTGGAGATATATCTAAGCCTTCCATCCCAATTTGACTGAATTGAGTACAGGCATTAGCACATACCATATTCGTCATTTCTGAGACTGCACTTTGGGCCATAGCATCAAATTCTGCAAATTCCATACCCATGGTCATCTTTGTTGCGAATTGCTTGGCATTATTTATAGGCATGGTGGTTAGAATAACCCCTTTAAGAGGACCTACAAAAGAAATATTGATTAACACACCATTATACTCTAAAGTATCATTAATTAATGAAAGCCCAGCTTTTTCCACCGTATTAAAACCAATTTGGGGAAGAATTTCGGCAAATGCTTGTAAAAAGGGATTGATTAATTTTACATCCATAATACTGTTCCTTTCCTAAATCCTATTCCTAAGAAGATGTCACCTTCGCCAGTGTCTGCATTGCATACTTGCAAGTTAAGATTGGGGTTAGATATCTGAGCTGATTCTGCGGAAAAGACGCTGGGTGGTGAAACCCTTAAACCAAATGATTTATCTTGTTTATTAAGCATAGAACAGGCAGAGCCTGCTATTATGTTAGCTAGTTCGGCAACCATGTTAAACAACTCATCTTGGTTTTTGGAAGGCCGATTTAGCATTGATTCTACGAAGCTCTCTGCTAGTTCAAAAGATAAATCTAAAATCATAGTGCCAGTATATCTACCAATTATTCCGATAATAGTAGTAATTCCTTGGGAAGACAATGCTTCACTTTTATAGTCAATATCAGTAAACTTAACTGGTTTTTTAGTTGTGCGGGTAATGATTTGGGCTAATGATTCTTTGAATATTTCTGCACCTTTATTTTCAAGTAAATTATACAAATCATCTGGTGCGAGAATGTTTTGGATAATCCTTTCTAATAATTCTTCTTCAAGAGGTTTTTGAATATAGCCTACAATACCTATTCGTCTAGCTTCAGCCTCTGTTTCCTCATCTTTTAGGGAACTTAGCAGGATAATTTTTGCATTAGGATCATATTGTAAAAGTGCTTCACTACATTCAAAACCATCTGCACCAGGCATTATTAAATCCATAGTGACAATGTCGGGTTTACACTGGGCATATATCTCTAATAAATTATCTATTGAATCAACTTCTCCTACTACCTCACAACCTAAGTTGGAGAATGATTCTCCGATTACCGTTCTTGAAAATGGGGAATCGTCCACAATCATAACCTTAATTTTAGGCATATCAAATACCTCCCACAATTTTTTATGCTATTTTTGCAATATATTGTTATATTTATTAATTGTAAGCCTTTAAGACTATAAAAGGAATGAAATAATACCTAAAAGAACAAATATATTCCATCCCTTAATTTATTAAGCTTAAGACTGTGTTTCATTTTTACCCCAAACTAGGGTAATATATTAATGTAATAAAAAAATCTTTTCCCAAAAGGATGATGATAAATGCTAATTAATAATTCGCAAGTGGGATTTAATAATAAATACAATTTATTAACCTATGGCTGTCAGATGAATGTTAGGGATTCAGAAACAATTTCTGGGATTTTGGAAAGCCTAGGTTATATAAGCACCGATAATTATACAGAGGCAGACCTGGTAGTCTTTAACACTTGTAGTGTTAGACATTCTGCTGAGAATAAGGTTTATAGTAAATTAGGGGAAATTAATAAATTCAAAAAGCATAAGCCTGAATTAATGATAGCTTTTGGTGGCTGTATGGCACAGGTACCTGAAGTGAGAAGGCGGCTTAAACGCTTAGGGGTAGATGTACTCTTCGGGACTCATAATATTCATAATCTTGCTCAGCTCATTGATGAGGCTAGAAATGAAAATAAAAGGGCTTATCAAGTATGGGATGAGGCAGGCCCTGTTATAGAATCTTTACCAGTAAAAAGGCAGGCAGGATTAAGTGCTTTTGTTAATATTATGTATGGATGTAATAATTTTTGTAGTTATTGTATAGTTCCTTATACTAGGGGAAGGGAAAGAAGTCGCACTCCCGAGCATATTATTCATGAGGTTAGTAACTTAGCTGAAGCAGGATATAAAGAGGTGACTTTGTTAGGGCAAAATGTAAACTCCTATGGCTTAGGCTTAGAAAAACCGTACAATTTTGCTGAATTATTAGAAATGGTAGCTGATAATAGTCCAGGTATAGAAAGAATTAGATTTACCACTTCCCATCCTAAAGATATATCTGATAAACTAATATATACTATAGCAAAAGGTGGCAAAATATGCGAACATGTTCATGTTGCTTTGCAATCTGGTAGTAATAAAATTTTAAATATGATGAACCGTAAATATACTAAGGAGCATTATATAAATATTACTAGTAAAATGAGAGATAAAATACCTAATGTAGCTATTACTACTGATATTATAGTGGGTTTTCCAGGTGAAACGGAGGAAGATTTTACAGAAACAATAGATGTTGTCAATAAGGTTCAGTTTGATGCGGCTTATACTTTTATGTATTCACCTCGTAGTGGCACAAGGGCTGCGGATTTTACTGAACATGTGCCGATTGGAATTAAAAAGGCAAGATTATCCTATCTAATGGAAGTGCAGTATGACATTGCTGCCCGTATTAATAAAACATTAGAAGGTCAGATTGAAGAGGTATTAGTAGAAGGTCCTAGTAAGACTAATGCTGATTTTTTAACGGCTCGTACTAGAAATAATCGTATTGTAATCTTTCCTGGTTCTAGTAGCCTAATAGGTCAAATAATTAATATCAGAATAGTAGAAGGCAAAACTTTTTCACTTACTGGGGAATTAATAAATAACTTTTAATGGGAGGATAATTAATTGTCAACTGAAAATATTATTAAACAAGCTTTTACCTTGGGTGATTTAATTGCACAATCTGAAGAGATTAACCAACTAAAAGAATTACAGGTGAAATTGACTGAAGATCAAGCAGCTTATGACTTAATTATGCGTTATCAGGAAGCAGTAATGAAATTAGAAAACAAGAGGAATAGTGGTCTAATTATTCCTTCTAATGAAGAAGATCATATTGCTATACTAGAACAACAACTAAATAGTAATGCTTTAGTAAATGAAATGATGGTAGCACAAGAGAAGTTTGATAATTTAATGCAGGCTGTATATTTTGCTTTGAATCAAGCTATCTCAGGTAGTAATAGCTGTGCAGATGGCTGTGATTCATGTGGAGGAACTTGTTAATCTTAAGGGTAAAATTATATAACTTAAGTGGGAAAGACTTAGTTTACTAAGTCTTTCTTTGTAGGGGGGTTCTAATTTGTCTAAAAAAATAACACCTATGATGAAACAATATTTGGAGATAAAAGAACTGCATACTGATGCCATCCTTTTTTTTCGCTTAGGCGATTTTTATGAGATGTTTTTTGAAGATGCTAAAGTGGCAGCCAAGGAATTGGAGATAGTATTAACTTCTAGGGATACGGATGTTCCGATGTGTGGTGTACCTCACCATGCTGCTACTAATTATATAGCTAAGTTAGTTGATAAAGGTTATAAGGTAGCTATATGTGAACAGGTTGAGGATCCTAAAACGGCTAAGGGGATAGTTAAAAGGGAAGTAGTGCAAGTGATTACGAAGGGCACTATATTAGAGAACAGTATTCTAGATGAAGCGTCCCCCAATTATTTAGCGGCACTTTATGACTTAGATCAGGTATATGGATTAGCCTACATAGATATAACAACGGGTGATTTTTGGGCTACTGAATTTACGGATAATAATTTTATGCAGAATTTAAATAGTGAGCTATTACGCATTAATCCTGCAGAATGTTTAATTCCTAAGTGGAGTAAGTTTGCTTTAGAAGGATTAGTATTAGACTATAATAAGGATTTATTAATTACCTATATAGATGAGGAATATTTTTCACTGGACAAGGCTAGACAAGTATTAATTGAACAATACGGTAAAATAGATATAGATGGTCTAGGCTTGGGTGGCTATTCTGCAGGTTTATGTGCCGCCGCTACTGTTATTAGTTTTCTAGAAAGTACCCAAAACAACTTTTTACAACATCTTAAAATCATCAAATCATATTCCATAAACAAATATTTAGAAATGGATTATGCTAGCCGAAAAAATCTAGAATTAACTACTACTTTAAGGGACAATAGAAAGGAAGGCTCTTTGCTATCCATTTTGGATTATTGTGCTACTTCGATGGGTAAAAGGGCTTTAAGGAACTGGATAGAACAGCCCTTAACTGATATTTATAATATAAATTTACGCTTGGCCGCAGTAGAAGAATTAAAAAGCAACATAAGTTTATTAAACACTATAGGCTCAATTTTAAAAGATGTTTATGACTTAGAAAGACTAGCTGGTAAAATTGGTAGTAATCTTATTATGCCTCGGGATTTCATAGCCCTAAAATCATCATTACAAATAGTTGCAGATATTTCTAAGCACTTGTCATCTTGCCAAAGTGTTTTATTAAAAAAGATTGCCCAACTTGATACTTTAAGTGATTTATATGAAATAATTACCAAGTCTATTATGGAGCCTGCCCCTATGACGATCAGGGATGGCTACATCTTTTCTGATAAGTATGATAAGGAGATTGACGAACTTAGAAAGCTATCTACACAGGGCAGTAAGTGGTTATTAGATTTTGAAAAAAGAGAAAAAGAACGCTTAGGCATTAAAAATTTAAAAATAGGCTTTAATAGGGTTTTTGGTTATTATATAGAATTATCCAAGTCTAATGTTCACTTAGCTCCTCCGGAGTACCACCGCAAACAAACCCTAGTAAATGGGGAAAGATTTATATGTGAAGAATTAAAAAATTATGAGGATCGTATTTTAGGAGCAAGGGAAAAACTCTTTAATATAGAATATGAATATTATAACCTATTTAAAGAAAGTGTAATTCCATATATTCCTCGTATTCAAGCTACGGCATATCTGATAGCTACTTTGGATGTTTTATATTCTTTGGCTTATGCTGCCTATAATAACGATTATATAAGGCCTGAGCTGGATAATGATCTAGTAATTAATATAAAAAATGGACGACATCCGATAGTAGAAAAATACTTAGTCAATTCCCGCTTTGTGCCCAACGACTTATTTTTGGATGGTATTAATACTAATTTTGCTATTATAACTGGACCTAATATGGGAGGGAAAAGTACATATATGCGTCAAACTGCCCTATTGGTCTTAATGGCTCAAATGGGAAGCTTTATACCTGCCGAATCTGCCCGTATAGGCATAGTAGATAAAATATTTACTAGGGTAGGGGCTTCTGATGATTTGGCAGCTGGACAAAGTACTTTTATGTTAGAAATGGTAGAGGTCGCTAACATTTTAAATAATGCTACAGAAAATAGTCTAATTATTCTAGATGAAATTGGACGGGGTACTAGCACTTATGATGGATTGAGTATTGCTAAAGCTGTTAGTGAATATATCTTGACATTTATAAATGCCCGAACTCTTTTTGCAACCCATTATCATGAATTAACTTCTATGATAGATGATTTTGCTACGGTTATTAATTTATCAGTATCTGTTAAGGAAACAGGTGATACAGTAGTTTTTTTAAAAAAGGTATTACCAGGTCAAGCTGACAAAAGCTATGGAATTCATGTAGCTAAGATAGCTGGCTTACCTAATACAGTAATAACTAGGGCTGATGAAATACTTGTAGAACTGGAGTCTTATGAAGAACCTATTAAATCTGATGTAATATTACAACCTTTATTGTTTGACGATGGGCCAGATTTTATTAAGGAATTAAAAGAGCTTAATGTTGATGAAATAACACCGAAAGAAGCCTTGTCATTTTTGTACAAATGGAAAAAGGAAATCTCTTGACTTAAGGAGGGGATTAGATTATGTACCTTATTGGTATTGATGTAGGTGGTACTTTTACTGATGGAATAATAATGAAATCAGGTAATATTACTGCTTCCGCCAAAAATGCTACTAATAATTCGGATATTAGTTCTAGCATTTTAACTACCTTAGATAATTTATTAGCTTATGTTTCCGATAAAAAGCTAATTGAAAGGGTAGTAATTAGCACTACTACAGTTACTAATCTTATTGCAACTAAAGGAGCGGAGCCTGCCGCTTTAATCTTGTTACCTGGCTATGGTTTGCCTAATTCATTTTATGAGTTAGGGGAAAACTGTTATTTTATAAAAGGTAGCATTGATTTTCGAGGTAATATTACTGAGGAGCTTAGTGTTAGCGAGATAAAATCTGTAATTGAAAATATCCAGGTCCAGAATATTAAACGAATCGGGGTAATAGGCAAGTTTTCTAACCGTAATAATGAGCACGAATTATATATTGAAAAATTAATTAGGGAAACTTATCCTGAAGCCTTAGTTTTAATAAGTTCCCAAGTTTCTAATCAACTTAATTTTAAACGGAGAATTGCTACCACATATTATACTGCTTTGACTTATTTTGAATGGCAAAATTTTATTGAACAGATTAATAAGGCCCTGATTGCACGAGATATATCTGCCGAAGTGCATATATTAAAAGCTGATGGTGGAACTATAGCCCTTGAAGCTTCCCGCAATTATCCTTGTCAAACTATATATTCAGGTCCTGCCGCGAGCACTATGGGCGGAGTTGCCTTAACTAAGGATTCTAAAAATTCAGTAGTGTTAGACATAGGTGGAACAACAACCGATATTTCCTTAGTAATTGAAGGTGAACCCTTATATGCTTCCAAAGGTGCAATTATTGAGGATAATTATACCCATGTTGAAGCTTTTTCCCTTACTACTCTGCCTATTGGTGGGGATAGCAAAATAGGCCTATTAAACAATGAAATAACTCTTGATTCTAGACAGGATTTTGCGGCTTGTTTTGGAGGGAAATACCCTACTATTACTGATGCTTTTAACCTTTTATATGATTTAAAAATTGGGGATTATCAAAAATCTGAGGAAATACTTAGGCAGCTAGCCATTAAAGAAAACCTAGATCCGAAAAAATTGGCTGAAACTGCTATAAATATGGTAATGGAAAGTTTGGAAAATGCTATAAAGGAAATGTTTACTAGGTGGGAAATGGAGCCCTTATATAAGGTGTGGGAAGTTGTTAATAGCCGCAAATTTGTGTTACATCGTATTATTGGTATTGGTGCTGCCGCAAATGCTATTATACCAGTATTAGCTTCCAGATTAGGGGTTAATCATTTCCTAAGTCAATATAGCCCTGTAGCCAATGCACTTGGTACAGCAGTAGCTAGACCAACTATTAATATTAATTTGCATATTGATACTGGAGAAAATTTTTATTCGGTTTATCCGACAGGTTATTTAGGGCAAATTAAAAATTCTAGGAATTTTAGCTTAGAAGATGCTAAAAGCTTAGCCCGAAATCACCTAGCAGAATTAGTTAAGGAACATAATATGGAGGGTTATGAAGAGGATGCCGTTTTTTATTTAACTGAACAGTTTAATGTTATTCGTGGCTATAGCACTTCAGGAAAGATTTTTGATGTCGGCTTACAAGTAAAACCTGGCTTTATTCCAGAATTTACGGGGGTGAAATAAAAATGAGAAAAACAGGTCTATTATTTTTTCCTGCCTTTGATTGGGCTATATCGCCTACTCATCCCGAACGGGAGGAAAGGTTATTATATACTAGAGACCAACTTTTTGAAGAAGGTATTATGGATTTACCTAATATCGTTGAATATAGACCAGCATTATGTGAGACTAAAGATATTTTAAGGGCTCATTTTTGTGTACCAAATGTTGAGGCACATTTGACTGAGGCACATTTTATAGCTGCTGGTTCTAGCTTGGTCTTAGCTGATGCTTATTTTAATAAGGAAGTTGATAATGCCTTTGCCATTGTTAGACCACCAGGTCATCATGCTATGACTGTAACCCATGGAAACCGTGGATTTTGTAATATTAATAATGAATCTATTATGGTGGAGTATATTCGTAAAAAATATGGGCTTAAGAAAATAGCTATTATAGATACTGATGTCCACCATGGAGATGGCACTCAAGAGATGTTTTATAATGATCCAGATGTGCTATTTATATCTTTTCATCAAGATGGACGAACTCTTTATCCTGGAACTGGTTTTGTAGAGGAACTAGGGGGGCCCATAGCTTATGGAACTAATATTAATATTCCTTTAATGCCTAGAACTACTGATTATGGAATACATTATGTATTAGAACATCTAATAATGCCTATACTAGAAGATTTTCAACCTGAATTAATAGTTAATTCGGCAGGGCAAGACAATCATTTTACTGATCCTTTGGCAGATATGGCTTTTTCAGCTCAAGGTTATGCTAAATTAAATAGTATCTTAGCACCAGATATAGCAGTTTTAGAGGGGGGCTATTCTGTAGAAACTGCCTTACCTTATGTTAATGCAGGTATTATAATGGCTATGGCAGGTATTGATTATTCAAATCTTAAGGAACCTGGATTTGTGCCTGGTAAATTAACTGAACCGCCTGGAAATAAAGAATACCTTGATAAAATAATTGAATTACAAAAACATAATTATTTTACTCGTTATGAGGTAGTGAGTGAATTGCGTAAGTCATTAGGGGATTATAAAAAAGAATATACTCGGGTATTTTATGATACTGATTATATCCATGAAGAACAAAAACAACAATTAAGAATATGCCCAGATTGTCTAGGCTTTAAAACCATAGGCTCAACCGCCCAACAACGCAATGGTAAGCTATATACGGTCTTTTGTATTTCCATCCCTATATATGCTTGTGATAGTTGCCAAAAGTTAGCTAGAGAAGCCTATAAGGATATTATAAAAAGCGGGCATTATGACATGGTTTATTTACAAGATAAGGTGACAGATAATTATCATATTTATGATTTAGCTAAAGATGGGGAGTTAATTTTTTAATGGTTATTAAGTTACTAAAAGATGATGTAATCAATAAAATAGCGGCAGGGGAGGTAATAGAACGGCCTGCCTCTATTGTTAAAGAATTAATAGAAAATTCCTTAGATGCTAATGCAAGAAAAATCAAAATTACCATTGCCAATGGGGGTAAAGATTATATAGAAGTCGAAGATAACGGAATAGGTTTAGATAAAGACTCTATTCCTTTGGCTTTTCTTCGCCATGCAACTAGCAAGATTATGGATGAAAAGGATTTATATAATATATTTACTATGGGTTTTAGGGGTGAGGCTCTACCTAGTATTGCTGCAGTTTCTAAACTTACATTATACAGTAATAAATCCTCCGCAGCAGGAGTTAAGGCTTATATCGAAGCTGGGGTAATTAAAGAATTAATAGATTACCCAGTTCCGCAAGGTACTCGGATAATAGTAGAAGAACTTTTTTTCAATACCCCCGCCCGTAAGGGTTTTCTAAAAACAGCCGTAACTGAAAGCAATAACATACTGGATTTAGTTAATAAATATGCTTTGGCTTATCCAGAAGTAGCCTTTACCTTTATAAGGGATAATAAACAATATTACAAAACCCCTGGAAATGGCAATTGGCTAGACACTATTAAAGTAGTATTAGGGGCAGAGCTAGCTAATTCCTTGGTAAGTATCGATTATCAAGGGGAAAAATACATTATACAGGGCTATATATCTAACCCCGATTACACTAAACGCAGTCGCAAAAACCAATACTTTTTTATTAATTCCCGCCCTATTCGTAGCCCCCTTTTGTATAGGGTTATTGATAATAGTTATAAAGGATTATTAATTAGTAGGGAACAGCCAGTAATTATTCTATCTATTAAATTAAACCCCGAAGATGTAGATGTAAACATTCATCCCCAAAAATCGGAAGTAAGATTTAAGGATGAGCAAGGTGTTTTTCAGGTAGTTTATCAGATATTACGAGACAAATTGACTAAGCTTGATTATAATCCCATACACAAATGGCAGCAACCACTTGATATTACTCACATGGCTAGTGCTATTAAGGAAGAGCAAAATAAAAATATACAAGCATACAAGAATAAGGGGATGGTAAGTGAAGATACGATGATTTTTGAACATTCCACATTTGATACTTTTACCCAATCTCCTCATCGTCAAGATTTGTATATATCTAAGCAAGAATTTTTACCTGATTTAAGGAAGAAACAGCTTGAATTTAGAGTTATTGGCCAATATAACTTGACTTATATATTAATAGAATATGAAGATGCGTTATGGTTAATAGATCAGCATGCAGCTGAAGAAAAAATAATTTATTCCAAATTGAAAAATCAATACCATAATTCTGAACAGCCTACTCAAGTTTTAGCATTTCCTTTAACTATTGATTTAGCTATTAATGATATTGAGCTCATTATGGCTAATATAGAATTCTTTGACCACTTAGGTTTTAATCTAGGTTTATTAGGGCATGAAACGATAGTAATAAGAAATGCACCAGTTATGAGCTTAGGTGAAGAACGCACCATATTGTTAGATATAATGGAATTGTTAAAAGAAGGCGTGACTATAGATATCTATGATGAAGCTTTAATGACTATGGCTTGTAAGAAATCTGTAAAGGCAGGTATGAGCTTAAATTTTCACGAGATGGAGACTTTGGTAGCAGAATTATTTGCTACCAAAGATTATAAAAACTGTCCCCATGGACGCCCTACTTTAATAAAACTTAACAATTATGATATTGAGCGAATGTTTAAGAGGTAATAATAATGGAAATAGTTGTTACGACGACGCATTCACAAAAGGGCTTAAGCACTGAGCTGATTAAATTTTTGGATGAAACTAATTTTTCTTTTGTGCAGCGAGAAAATAGTAGTATAAAAAATATCCAAGAAAAACATAAAGCTGGAGCTGTAATAGTATGGCATAAGGATGGGCCTGTCTTACATTTGGAAGGGAAAAAATTTTACTATCATCCTAGCATGGCTAAAAACAGAATTTCTCTTTATAGAAAAAAAGGCATAATAGACCCTTTAATTAAGGCTTGCAAATTATCGGATGGAGATAAATTCTTGGATTGTACTTTAGGCTTAGGTGCAGATGCTTTAGTTGTGACCTATTTTAATTCTCAGGGACAAACAATTAGTTTAGAATCCTCACAAATAATAGCCACTATAGTTAAATGGGGCATGAAGCTATATACTTCTGAATTAATTTGGCTAGATGAAGCTATAAAAAGAATTGAGGTAATTAATAGCAATTATTTAACTTATTTATCATTACTAGCTGATAAATCGTTTGATATTATATATTTTGATCCCATGTTTAGAAATCCTTTATTAAAAAGTGAACCTTTAACACCATTAAGATTATTAGCTAATCATTCACCATTATCCCTAGAAGCGATTGCAGAAGCCACTAGAGTAGCTAGAAAAAGGGTAGTAGTAAAAGAATTAGCTAGAAGTGGGGAATTTAATAGGTTAGGAATTAAGAACTTTGTTAGTAGCCCTAATAATAAAATTGCTTTTGGCATTATTGATTTGGAATAATATATTATAAAGTGGTGATAAGGTGCTAAAATTAGCTGCTATAATAGGACCTACTGCAGTAGGTAAAACTGAATTATCCCTTCAGATAGCAAAAGAATTAGGTGCGGAAATTATTTCTTGTGATTCTATGCAAGTTTATAGGGATATGGATATAGGCACGGCTAAGGCTAGTAGGGAAGAGCAAGCTATGGTAAAACATCATTTACTAGATATAGTTAATCCTGATGAAGACTTTACTGTAGCTGATTACCAAGCTAGGGTTAAAACTATAATAAGTAAATTAAATCGGCAAAGTGTTCTACCCTTACTAGTAGGTGGAACTGGTCTATATTATCAGGCTATTGCAGATGATTATACATTTTATCCTATGGAAAAGAAACAAGAAGTTAGGGATAAATGGCGTAGTATTATTAATGAAAATGGACTAAATTATGCTTATGATTATTTAAAAAAGATCGACATTGACTATAGCTATATTATTAGTCCCCATGATGAAAAAAGGATTATCAGAGCCATAGAAGTATATGAGCTTACAGGTAAGCCTTTCTCTACTTTGCAATTAAAAAACCCCAATACTTATAATTTATCTAGTGTAGGAATATTTTTAGATAGGGCCAAACTATATGATAGAATTAATTCGCGGGTAATACTAATGTTGGAAAATGGCTTTATAGAGGAGGTTATAAGACTTAGAAACAACAATTATGATCTAGAATGTAAATCTATGCAAGGATTAGGTTATCTGCAGGTTATAAATTATTTAGAGGGTTTTTTAACAAAAGAACAAATGATATATGAAATTCAAAAGGAAACTAGAAGATTTGCTAAAAGGCAATATACTTGGTTTAAAAAGGATAAAAGAATTATTTGGTTTAATGTTGAGGATTATATGGATAATACTGTATTAGCCAAAAAAATTATAAAACATATTAAAGGACAATTTAGTATAGTGTAGAAGTAACAACATAATAAGGAATGGGGGTAATACTTCTTATGAGTAAGAATCAACTTAATTTGCAAGACGCCTTTTTAAACCAAGTAAGAAAAGATAAAATTCCTGTAACTATATTTCTAGTAAATGGATTTCAAATAAAAGGAATTGTTAAAGGATTTGATAATTTTACTGTTATTATAGAAATGGATCAAAAACAACAATTAGTGTATAAACATGCTATTTCTACCGTATCACCAACCAAACCATTAGGGAATTTTTATCAGCAAGAGGAAAAAACCGAGCAATAGTTATAAAAACCTGTCTATTTAAGGGCAGGTTTTTATTGTCTTTTATCTAGTATTAATATTATAATTAGTTTATCGAGGTGAGAATAATTGAACAATGAGGAATTTCAAAAAATAGTACTTGAACAATTCGGGAAAATTAATACTAGATTTGATGGTTTGGATTCTAGATTGGATAAGATGGATTCTAGATTGGATAAGATGGATTCTAGATTGGATAAGATGGATTCTAGATTGGATAAGATGGATTCTAGATTGGATAAGATGGATTCTAGATTGGATAAGATGGATTCTAGATTGGATAA
>JAAYRQ010000067.1 GCA_012518685.1 Syntrophomonadaceae bacterium
GAAATCTTAGCCCCTGGATTAATGTTAAATTCTGCCCTAATATTTCTAATACCCCTTATTACCTGCATAATGCTACGCATATCCTCAAGGGAATTAGACCATATTTGGTTCTCATCTGCCCTAGGCCAATTATCCAACATAATCGTTTGAGAGTGGATGGGCATATTTTGATATATCTCTTCTGTAATAAAAGGCATAAAAGGATGCAAAATTCTCAGTGTATCACTTAACACTTGGTGGAGAATATTTTGTACGATTAGTTTTTCGTCATTATTAGATGGTCTAAACAACCTAGGCTTAGCCAGTTCAATATACCAATCGCAAAAATCGTCCCAGATAAACTCATATAGCTTTTTCGCAGCTTCTCCATAATCATAAGTATCTAAGCTGTTCGTTACATCCCTAATAGTTTCATGTAGCCTAGAAATAATATAGCGGTCAACTAGAGCTAATTCATCATCTTGAACATTTATCACTTGATAAGCATCCATATTCATCAACACAAAACGCGAAGCATTCCAAATCTTATTAGCAAAATTCCTAATGCCTTCCACCTTCTCAAGGTGAAAACGCACATCATTACCAGGAGTAACCCCCGTAATAAGGGAAAATCTTAAGGTATCAGCCCCGTATTTTTCGATAACTTCAAGAGGATCAATCCCATTACCTAGGGATTTACTCATCTTCCGCCCCTGTCCATCCAAAATAAGCCCATGGATGTTCACATCAGCAAAAGGAATGTCCCCCACATGTTCAATACCAGAGAAAATCATTCTTGCCACCCAGAAAAATATAATATCCCGCCCCGTCACTAAAACACTAGTCGGGTAAAAATAAGCTAACTCATCAGTCATCTCAGGCCAGCCTAAGGTCGAAAAAGGCCATAAGGCACTCGAAAACCAAGTATCTAAGACATCCTCATCCTGAGTAAGGTTAGTAGAATTACATTTACTACAATTAGTAGGATCAGTTTTACTAACAATTACTTCGCCACAATCTTGACAATACCAGACAGGAATTCGATGTCCCCACCATAATTGCCTAGATATACACCAATCCCTAATATTCCCCATCCAGTTAATGTATGTTTTAGTAAACCTATCAGGCACAAACTTAATATCTCCTGACAAAACCCTATCCATAGCAGGCTTAGCCAGTGGTGCCATTCTAACAAACCATTGCTTAGAAATCATCGGTTCTACAACCGTAGCACAACGCTGACAATGTCCTACTGCATTCTGATGTTCTTCCACCTTAACTAAAAAGCCTTGGGCTTCTAAATCCGCAACGACCCTATCCCTACACACAAAACGCTCTAAGCCCTCATATATGCCCGCATTTTCATTCATAATAGCATTATTATCCATAACCCTAATCTGGGCTAGATTATTTCTCAGTCCCATTTCAAAATCATTTGGATCATGAGCAGGGGTAACCTTAACAACCCCAGTTCCAAAATCCTTATCCACATATTCATCCGCAAAAATAGGAATAATCCTATTAACTAGAGGTAATATGACTTCTTTCCCGATAAGGTTTTTATATCTTTCATCATCGGGATGTACTGCTACACCAGTATCACCTAGCATAGTTTCAGGTCGGGTGGTAGCCACGACAATAAATTCATCAGAATTATTAACCCTATATTTAATATGCCATAAATGACCTACACTATCTTCATGTTCCACCTCAATATCTGAGATAGCTGTATTACAACGAGGACACCAATTAATAATATAGTCACCTTGATATATTAAGTCCTTTTCATACAGATTAACGAAAACTTCTCGCACCGCATTAGAACAGCCTTCATCCATAGTAAACCTTTCCCGACTCCAATCACAGGAAGAGCCCAAAAGGCTAAGCTGACTAGTTATACGGCTACCATACAAGTGCCTCCACTCCCAAACCTTCTCCAAAAACTTTTCCCTTCCTAAATCATGCCTAGTTAAGCCTTCCTTAGCCAAGGCATCTTCAACTACGGCTTGAGTCGCAATACCCGCATGGTCAGTACCAGGTAGCCATAAAGTATTATAACCATCCATCCTTTTATATCTAGTAAGAATATCTTGTAAAGTATTATCCAAAGCATGCCCTAGATGTAAAGCCCCTGTTACATTCGGAGGAGGCATAACTATAGCAAAAGGCTCCTTAGTATAATCATCACTAGGAGCAAAAAAGTTGTTAGCTTTCCAGAATTCATACCATTTACTTTCCACCTCTTGTGGTTCATAAACACTAGATAAACTATTTATATCCGACATTAATAAAAAAACCTCCTCAAATTAACCAATCAAAGAAATCAATATATACTAGATTTTACTCAATATACTACTAGCATGGCAAGCCGATGCTATAGAAACATAAAAAAAACCTCAGCATTCTGGGCAGAGGAAAAAAGATGCTTGTTGCTATCCCAGCTTCCAGATAGTATTTCATTACCTAAAACACCATTAGAGTTGATTTGCAGGGCAAAACCTGCCGTGGGGCGTTTTGAATGGGTAGGGTCAGCAAATATTTGATGATGCCGATAATCAATTACCCCTGGATAATTAGATGTTTGGTCATTGCCGATTCCATCAGCTAATGCGGTTAGGGTGTTAGTGCATAAAAAAATGCTTAGCAATATTAAAGTAAAATATTTTCGCATTCTATACCTCCTTTTAATTTATGGCATAAAAAAATCCCCGCTTGGCGGGGAATGTATTATCTAATTAATTTCTTTAATATATTTAGCTATTATAGATGCGTCTATATCCTCTACCTCAGTTTTTGAATATATAGTAAGTAAGTAAATCTCGTTATCTTTAGTTACTGCATAGTATATTATTCTGAACCCTCCTGATTTACCCCTTTTGTCACTAGTGTTAGGAACTCTGCATTTATATACCTGTTCATCGTTTGATGTCCTTTCGATAACATCACCTAACAATTCTCCCATTTCTAGCTGGTTTAGTATATTATCTAAGTCTTTATCAATTTTGCGAAATTTTTTAGAAAGACGCTTTATATCTTTTTCAAATCTGGGGGTAGTAATAATCGAAAATTTGCTCATTAGTATAATTATTTATCTTTTTGTAATTCAGTTTTTAATTCTGTCCACGATTTTTTAGGAAGTTTTCCAGATTTAATTAAACGCATTTCCTTAACACTTTCATTCAATGCTTTTTCTAAATTATATTTATAACCATCTTTAAGCACCGTAGCCATCTTGCTCACCTCAAATTTTTTGTTTTTATCATAGTTATTAGATATAGTATATCACCCCTAAAAAGCATAAATCAATTACCTTTGATTATATTTATGCTTTTTAGGATTAGTTATTCAAAACATTTTTTAGATTAAGGTAAGGTCTTGGTAATAGTAGCTAACTTAACTTCGGCCCCATCTACTTTACCATACACATCAAAAGTTACCCTATCACCGCTTTGGGGTTCAGCAGGTGAATAACCGTCCTTAAAGAACATAAAGCTATTCTTAAAAACATCTTGTGGCTGTATCATTCTAGTTCCATCCCACATTTTTCTGTTGTTCTTATTCCACTCTGGATGGCTGGTGCAGACTACTTTGATGTGTTTTTGAGGGTAGTTATCATCGCTCATGCCAAACCACATACCAGGGTCACTAATCCCAATATTGCTTACTCGAAGATTGTAGCCAGCAATTTCAATGAAATCCTTATGCCCACCATCGCTATTTCTACCCAAGTCCACTACCTTTACCTCTACTTCCTCAATAGGCTTCTCTGGTTCTTCTACTGGCTTTACTGGTTCAGTAGGTTTAATACCCTTAATTTTGGCTACTATGGCTGATACATCTGGTCTTTCACCTTGATATACGATTACTAGCTGGTTATCTGCGTCCCAATCCACCGTAAAGCCTAAGCCTTCAGCTACATACCTAGCAGGTAACA
>JAAYRQ010000001.1 GCA_012518685.1 Syntrophomonadaceae bacterium
TCTTAATTAAAAATTCAAAGTTAGGCTTTGGTATATTTACATTCACCATTTTGACATATTGCAAAAGGCTCTTGCCCTTTTACGGATTTTTCAACCATAGCATCGCCACATTCAGGACACTTCTGTCCAGTAGGCTTATTCCAAGTTTTAAAATCACAATCAGGGTATTTACTACATCCATAAAACTTTCGACCTTTTTTGCTTTTAAGTGCAACTATTTCACTGCCACATTCAGGACACTTGACCCCTATTTCTTCATTAATGGCTTCAGTATGCCTACAATCAGGAAAACCAGAACAAGCCATAAATTTACCAAAACGGCCATATTTAATTAGCATGGGCTTGCCACAGTCAGGGCAATCCTTACCTGCTTCTTCGTCTTTTATCTCAATTTTTTCAATTAATTCACTGGCCTTATCTAATTCTACTTTAAAGGGTAGGTAAAAATCACTTATTACTTGTTTCCATTCTAATTGTCCTTCTGCAATTAAATCCAAGTCTTCTTCCATTTTAGCCGTAAAATCAATGTCAATAACATCAGAGAAATTTTCTTTTAACAAATCAACTACAATAAAGCCTAGTTCAGTAGGAACAAATTGTTTATTTTGTCTTTCCACATAATACCTTTTTAAAATAGTGTCTATTATTGGTGCATAGGTACTGGGACGACCAATGTTTTTTTCTTCCAAAGTTTTAATCAAGCTCGCCTCCGTAAAACGCGGTGGGGGCTGTGTAAAATGCTGTTCAGGTTTTAGTTCTACTAGTTTCAATTTGTCTTGAACCTTGATGTCAGGGATAGGATTTTTTACCTCATCTTCCTCATTATCACTATATACCTTTTTATAACCTAAAAACTTAATTTGTGAAGAACTTGCTCTTAGACCATAATCACCAGCTTCTATTTCTACTGAGATGGTATCAAAAGTAGCGGCTTTCATTTGGCTGGCTACAAATCTTTCCCATATTAATTTATATAATCTAAACTGATCCCTAGTAAGATATTCCTTAATACTGTCTGGTGTCCTAGCTACCGAAGTGGGCCGAATGGCTTCATGAGCGTCCTGTGATGATTTATTAGTTTTATAAATATTAGGGGATTTAGGGGCATATTCATTGCCATAAGTTTCTTTTATAAAATCTAGGGTCTCTATGCTAGCAGTATCAGCAACCCTTACCGAGTCTGTACGCAAATAAGTAATAAGACCTATTGTTCCAGTCTTCCCTATTTCTAAACCTTCATATAATTCCTGGGCCACCCTCATAGTACGCTGGGAATAGAAATTAAGCCTTTTAGATGCTTCTTGCTGCAAAGTACTAGTTATGAAAGGTGGGTTAGGTCTTTTCTGCTTAGTTCTTTTATCTATTTTATTAACTATATAATTAGCTTTATTTAAATTATCCATAATTTCGTTTTTTTCAGCTTCATTATTAATAGTAATTTTTTTACCCTTAAAATTAGCCACCCTAGCTATAAAATCTTGTTTTTTAGCATTAAGTATAGCCTCTATGCTCCAATATTCTTGGGGCACAAAATTATTAATCTCCTCTTCCCTTTCACAAATCAACCTCATAGCTACGGATTGCACTCTACCTGCACTTAGGCCTTTGCGAACCTTAGCCCATAATAAAGGACTAAGATTATATCCTACTAGACGATCTAAAACCCTTCTAGCCTGCTGGGCGTTTACCTTATCCATATCAATAGGCCGGGAATTTTTAATAGCTCCCTTTACCGCCTCTTTAGTTATTTCATTAAATTCAATCCGGCAAGCAGAGTTAGGTTCTATTTTTATAGCATTTTGTAAATGCCAAGCGATAGCCTCCCCTTCCCTATCTGGGTCAGTGGCTAATAAGATTTTTTTAGCCTTAGCTGCATCGTCTTTTATTTCTTTTAAGATATCACCCTTACCTCTAATAGTAATGTACTGGGGTTCAAAATTGTTTTCCACATCAATACCTAACTTACTTTTAGGTAAATCCTTTACATGTCCTACCGAGGCCTTAATTTTATAATTTTTACCCAAAAACTTATTTAGTGTTTTAGCTTTAGCTGCAGATTCAACTATCACTAAAGTATAAGACACAAAATCACCTCATTTTAAAAATTTACATTAAGCATCGCTGACTTTAACATAGTAATTTCCTGGCATTGATTTAACTATTCCTTTAAATTCTAAATTAAGTAAAACCGCACTTAATTCGCCTACATTAAAAGAGATTTCATTAAGTATAATATCAAAGTGCACAGGTTCAAAATCTAATAATTTTAAAACCCTTTCTTCACCCTCATCGAAAAATGGTAACTCAGCTTGTTCCATTTCCTTAAGGCTTTTGCTCACTAGATGGGGATATTCCTCTAATATATCACCAAGAGAGCTTACAAGTTTGGCACCTTGTTTGATTAAATTATTAGCCCCCTCACTACTTTTACTAGTAATGGGACCAGGCACGGCAAACACATCCCGTCCTTGTTCTAGGGCAAAATCAGCCGTAATTAATGCGCCACTTTTTGCCTTAGCCTCCACTACTACTACACCATAGCTTAAACCCGATATAATTCGATTCCTACGAGGAAAGTTGCCTGGTTCAGGAGGAACATTAGGAGGAAACTCCGATATTACTAAGCCTTCTTCACAAATTTTATTATACAAATCTGTATTATCCTTAGGGTAAATAAGGTTAATTCCGCTGCCTAAAACAGCTATAGTAGGCCCGTCAACATCTAAGGCCCCTTTATGGGCTCTAGTATCAATCCCCCTAGCCATACCACTAATAGTTACTATGTTATTAAGGGCTAGTTCTTGCCCGAACTGGAATGCCACCTTCTGACCATACATAGTAGCAGCCCTAGCACCTACAATAGCTATAGAATCTTGGTTCAAAAGGCTTATATCCCCTTTGCTATAAAGAAGATAAGGGGGATTATATATATTTCTTAGCTTATCGGGGTAAGCCTTTTCTTCTATGCTAATTACCTCTATCCTCTCATTAACTAAAAAAGACATATAGATATCGATATCAGAACGAAGTTTAATTATATCATCAGTAAGGTTAGGTGATAATAAAACTTTTTGCAACTCATTAGAGTTGGCAGCTAAGGCCCGTTCAAAACTTCCAAAATAACTTTTCAAGTTAAATAAGGATCTATTGCCAACCCCATTAACCGAATGTAGTGCACATAAACTAGCTTTTTCAATATAGTCCATAAATTACTCCCCAAAATACTGGCAACTAAAATTTAAAAAATATTAAAAAACTGCCAACTAATCTATGCAAATTGATAACATATATATTTTAATTAAGCAAGGAGATTAATAGAGTTTTATGTCAAAAAGCCTTAAATAATATAAATAACATTGTTTTACACCATAAAAATAATTCATTTGGGCAATATAAAAACAAGCCAAAATCATCCTAACAAATAGGAGGTATTATAATGAAAAATCGTTATTTTGAACCTATTAATTATCTTAGTGGTAAGGTAAGAGTACCCCTAAAACTAGAAGATTTAAAAGATGAGCAAGTATATGAAGAAATGTGGTTAGACAATGATAATAAAGAGGAGGATATAGAGCAACTAATAGATCAAAACCGCATTCATTCCTAATTGAAAAAGGGGGTTTCCCCCCTTTTTTAATTAATGATTAATTAAATTACTTTAGCTTACCTGCTAGTTAAGATAATTTGAATTAGATTATCTTTAGTAAAAGCAGGTTCCACAGATAACAAATCAATCGTTATAGGAATTAATAAAGTTAAAACTATAGTAGTTAGAATAATTATAACCATATTCTTAGGCATACTAAAAGCCTCCTAGCCTAATCTAGACATATTTCTTCAGTTGCTTTAAGGCTGCTTTTTCTAAGCGTGATACCTGGGCTTGAGATATTCCTATTTCATCAGCTACTTCCATCTGAGTTCTACCATTAAAAAATCTTAAGGAAACAATATGTTTTTCCCTATCATTAAGTTTTTTCATAGCTTCCTTAATAGCTATTTCCTCTATCCATATATCACCACTATTATTATCATCACTGATTTGATCCATAACTAAAATGGGATCACCCCCATCATTATAAATAGGTTCAAATAATGATACAGGTTCTTGGATAGCATCTAAGGCGAAGACCACCTCTTCTCTAGGCACTTCTAATTCTTTGGCTATCTGAGAAACAGTAGGCTCAGTAGAATTATCAGCGATTAATTTCTCTCTAACCTGCAAGGCCTTATAGGCAATATCCCTTAATGACCTAGAAACCCTAACCGAATTGTTATCTCGCAAATACCGCCTTATTTCCCCGATAATCATAGGTACTGCATAAGTAGAAAAACGCACATTTTGACCTAAGTCAAAATTATCAATCGCCTTAATTAAACCTATACATCCTACTTGGAATAAGTCATCTAAATATTCTCCCCTATTATTAAACCTTTGTATTACACTTAAGACTAATCTAAGATTACCATTAATTAATTTTTCCCTAGCCTCAATTTCTCCAGCTTGCATAACTTTGAAGAGGTTCTTCATTTCTTCATTTTTTAGTACTGGTAATTTAGAAGTATTTACACCACATATTTCTACCTTATTTATTCGTACCGCACCCCTTCATCTATTTAATTGTTTAATAAAATTATTCACCTTAAGTAAGGATATTATTCAGACTTGTACTCAAAATTATTAATGATGAAATTTTGACAAAATAAAAAGCTTATACTTTTTAAAAGCATAAGCATTAAAAAATTTAGGGCTATTCTATTTTCTTAATTTCCCTTTGCAGTCTTTTTAAAATTCTTTTTTCTAGCCTTGATATATATGATTGTGAAATACCCAAAATATCAGCGACCTCTTTTTGGGTTTTTTCTTCTTCTCCAGTTAAGCCAAAACGCAATTTAATAATAGTTTTTTCTCGACCATTTAACTTATGCATAGCTTGCCATAGTAAGCCTTTCTCTACTTCACCTTCAATTTCTTTATATATCATGTCATTTTCCGTACCTAAAACATCTGATAATAGTAGTTCATTTCCATCCCAATCAACATTTAAAGGTTCATCTAAAGATACTTCACCACGATTTTTTAAGTTTCTTCTCAAATACATTAAAATTTCATTTTCGATACATCTAGAAGCATAAGTGGCTAATTTAATATTCTTTTTCGGTTGAAAGGTATTGACAGCCTTAATAAGTCCTATAGTGCCTATGGAAATTAAATCTTCGATATTAATACCTGTATTCTCAAACTTTTTGGCAATATATACAACCAATCTCAAATTGTGTTCGATTAGAGTCGCCTTTACCGCCAAATCACCTGCATCTAATTTACTTATAAGATCAATTTCTTCATTATCCTTTAAAGGTGGTGGTAAAACTTCAGTCGAGCCTATATAGTGTATGTACTGAATATGCTTTTTTCGCAAATACCAACTTAAAACACTAAGTCGATAAAAATTAATCTTTTCTCGTAAATTTAAACCCAATATCATAACCCCCTAATTAAAATTTAATATTTTAGATGGAATAAGCATTTCATAATCCCCGTCATAACTTAATCTATCTAAATATATGGCGACAGTTAAATTTTTATGTATAATTAACTTTTTTATTGTATTAATTAAAACTTCATCTGCCCTTATTCCTATAAGTAATCCATTTCTTTTACCAATAGAAGAAAAAGGAATTAATCTTAACCTGCTCGACCATGTAGATTCTGTAAGTCGGCTTAGTAATTCATCTTCACTAGAACTATTTTCAAAAATCCTTCTCATATCTTCAGGTAAACAATTCTTAACAAGTTGGTATTCAGCTACCACAACAGGCTTATTAGTTAAGGGGTCTAATAAGCTATTACCCGTATCCAAAAAACCTGACCCTTCACATGAAAATTCCGCAAAACTAAGCTTAACTTGATATTTTAATAAATTAGGCAAGAATTTCTTTTCCCAAAATCTTTGGGCATAGATACCTAGCAAAATAATGCTAAATAGCCCACCTAGTAAACATAAATAAGAAAAAGTATAAAAATATTGATTAGTTTCATATAAAAAAGAAAGGCCTACTGTTATCCCCGCCACCAAGAAACTAATACCATAAAAATACATTATCATTTGCAAAAACTTCTCGAACTTAGTTAAATTAAATGCTATTCCTAACATTAAAAAGGAAAACAGCAATTTCATAAAAAGTCCATACCAAAACAGACTACAAAATAGAAAGCCTACGGCGTATATGGCTCCAGCCAAAGCCGCTATAACTAAACGAGGATAAGATAAATTAACTCTGGCTAATTTGCCAGTAGTCCATAAGATAGAAAAATCTATGATTAAATTTACCACAAAGGTTATATCAGCATAAACCACATAAGTTTCCACTTAATCACCTTTTTACTTTAATTACTTTACCCATAAACGGCAATGCAAATTTGTAGTCACTATCGTCTCCCATATTGTACCAAAAGCTGCTTGCACAATTTGTAACAAACAGTAATTAAAAAAATAAAAAAATCGGCATTTTAATACCGATTTTTTAAAAGTATGCTAATTTATTTATGAAAGTTTAATTGGGTTGCTTCCTTCTTAAAAAGGGGGGAATCTCCAAATCACTTTTATCTATTAATGAGGAAGGTGTATCAACAGTAGGCCTAGGTCTAGAAGTTTCAGAAGCCATTTGCAAACGGGGAGTATTAAAGCCAGTTGCTATGACTGTAACCCTTACTTCATCTTCGATAGAATCATCTATATTAGCCCCGAAAATAATATTTGCTTCCACATCAGCAGCTTGATGAATAATTTCAGCTGCTTCGTTAATTTCAAATAAGGTTAAATCACTGCCGCCACTAATGTTAAAGAGTACCCCCTTGGCTCCTTCAATAGAAGTTTCTAACAAAGGACTAGAAATAGCCAGCCTAGCAGCTTCTGCCGCCCTATTTTCACCTGTTGCTTTTCCTATCCCCATTAAAGCAGAACCAGTATTTTGCATAACTGTCTGCACATCAGCAAAATCACAATTAATTACCCCAGGTACAGCAATCAAGTCGGATATGCCTTGCACCCCTTGGCGTAAAATATCATCTGCAATTTTAAAGGCATCATTAAAAGCCGTATGCTTGTCAACTACTTGCAGTAATCTATCATTAGGAATAGTAATCAAACTATCTACTTCTTGTCTTAAAGCTTCTGTACCCTTTTCTGCTTGGGCTGTTCTTTTACGGCCCTCAAATGTAAAAGGCTTAGTGACTACGCCTACTGTTAAGGCCCCTAATTCTTTGGCTATTTTGGCAATTATAGGAGCCCCACCTGTACCAGTTCCGCCCCCCATACCCGCGGTAACAAAAACCATATCAGCACCAGCCAAAGCCTTTTTAATATCGTCTTCATTTTCCTCTGCCGCCTTTTTGCCTATTTCAGGGTCAGCACCAGCACCCAACCCTTTGGTAAGTTTCTCACCAGTCTGAATTTTCTTATCGGCTTTTGAAAGATACAAGGCTTGGGCATCAGTATTTACGGCAATAAACTCTACCCCTTTTAGGCCTGCCTCTATCATACGGTTTATAGCATTATTACCCCCACCGCCAACTCCGATAACCTTAATATTTGCAAACTGTTGCATTTCTACATCAAAATCTAAGGACATTTGCCGACCTCCTCTGCCTTAACTAAATAAATCTCTAAAAAAATAAGAAATTCTATCAACTATTTTCGATACCCCTTTAACCTCTTGGTATGATATATCGATAAATTTAGCACTACATTTTAATGCCCCCAGAACATTAGCATACTGGGGATCCCTAAATTCATTAGATAGGTTTAAAATCTTATCTGGCAAACCTAATCTAACAGGGATATTAAGATATTCTTCTATGACATTTATTATACCATCTAAGTGTGCACCACCACCAGTTAATACTATTCCACCTGGCATTTTGCCTATACAGCCGAATCTTTCCATTTCTAAAAAAACCAATTCTAAAATTTCATATACTCTAGCTGCAATAATTTCGGCTATAGTTATGGTAGCCACTTCTTTAGTATCTGTACCTTGAATATTATGTATAGTAACTATTTCATCTTCCTTAGCTAAATTAACATCAGCTAGACCATACTCTTCCTTAATCCTAGCGGCCTCTTGCATGGATGTTTTTAATACAATAGCCAAATCTTTAGTAATATAGTCACCGCCTATGGGCAATACAGAAGTATGTAGTAGGGAACCTTTTTCAAAAAAACTAATATTAGTGGTCCCTCCCCCAAGATTTAATAAGACTATGCCCATTTCCTTTTCTACAGGGAACAAGACAACCTCTGCTGCTAATAGCGGATTATAACAAGCTTTAATTACTGGCAAGTTTATCTTTTGGGTACTTCTATACAAATTTTGTATAGCTGCAGTAGGCGAAATAATAACAGCTATTTCTACCTCTAATCTACTCCCAGCCATACCAATTGGGTCTTTTACACCATCATAGCTATCAATAATATACTGTCTTTCAATTATTTGAATAATAGACTTATCTGGTGAAAGAGCAATATTCTGGGCTGATTGCAAGACCCTTTCCTTATCACCTATACCTATTTCATTCCCCTGATTACCTACCGCTACAATAGCATGATTATTAATAGAAACAATATTACTACCAGCAAAACCAATAATCGCCGCATAAGAAGTAATACCAGTTAGGCTCTCTAATTGGATTAAAGCCTCATCAATCGATTTAGCGGTACTATCAATATCAATAATATTACCTTTTCTTAGCCCATTTGCTGGTACCTTGACTATACCCAGAACATTAATAGTCCCATCAGAAAAAACCTGGGCGACACCAGCCTTTATAAAATTAGTACCTATATCAATACCTACTGTGATATTTCTTTTTTTAATACCAACCTACTCCTTTAATAAACTTATAATAAAAAATACCACAAAGCAGCTTATATTCCTTTATTTTGTTATTAAAATATTTAGTATTTTTTCAATAGATATCGACGGATAATCCCTAAATTTTGGAAAATCCTCGCTCCAAATACTACTACCGCAGCTAAATATAACTCCACTCCTAATTTATCTCCCAAATAAGCTAGTCCTGCAGCAAGCAAAGTATTAGCCACAAAACCAGTGGTAAATATAACATTATCAAAACCATCTTCCATATAGGCCCTAATCCCACCAAAAACAGAATCCAGAGCAGCCAATACTGCAATGGACATATATTTCGCAATCATGGCAGGCAATAGTATTGGCATTTGAAAACCAATAATTAAGCCGATTAATAAACAAAATAATACTAATAACCACATACTATTCAGCAGCCCTTTCTTTATATGGAATAGGCGAACCGTATGTAAACTTCATTCGCCCACTATAAGCAGGAATATTTATATTCTCATTTTTTTGCACAGCTACTATGTAATCCAAGTTCTTTAATGCCATTAAATGTCCACCTGTCATAGTCATACCACTTTCTAGCATATCGGGATCACCAATGGCTTTTATTTCAAAAGGTGGGGCAACTTTAACCCAGTTGATTAATATTAAAGTCCCCGCACACCTAATTTCAGACATAGAAATTATTCGTTCCCCATTAACAGAAATAGCCTCTGCACCTGATGCTTTTAAATCATTAACGACTAATAACAAATCCCAATCATGTACTATAGCCTCATTAGGATTATCCCCTGCTTTTAGAGCACGAGGGCTATCATCTAACTTAATAACTATTCCTGGCCCTTCTATTTCAAGCATACCAGCTGCTAAGCTTGCTTTTTGTAATTCATCTTGCAAATCTGCCATAGCAATATCGAATTCTCTAACATTTTTTAACTTTTCCCTTAATTCCAAAACCTCATCTGCTAGTACATCTCTTTCTTCGATGGCTTTATCTAGTTTTTCGGTCAATTCTGTCACCCTGCCTGGGAACATATCTGGATTTACTTCTTGAGTACTTTTAAATTGAATAGCCATCATAATACCTAATATCAGACATACTGCTGCAATAGAAATTAAAGCCCCATTGTTACTTTTCATAAAAAACATCCTTTATTCTTTCATCTTGACTATAGGTTGACCTTTAAATCTCAAATCAATATATTCTAAAACATCTTCACCAGATTTAACATAATTCTGTTCCAATTTTAATACTTCTGCCATAAATGCCTGTTTTTCTTCTACCCTGTCCTTATTGCCATATCTAATTTCCGTACTATTAATAGTATAAATAACTACTTCATCCTTTTCATTATAATAGAAATCAGATATTAATTGCTGATCCGATTTATCTATACTAGTCCATATTTGTTTTATTAGGGCTACACCATCAGGTTCAACAGCCTGTCCTAAGTTAAACTGGGCTGGTAGTTTGGCAAAGTTAATAAATATATTAGTAGAAAAATCAACCTTGTTCCTCTTATCTAAGATAATACCTTCATCATCAATGCATAAAAAATAATCATCAAAAGGAATAATAGCCCATATTTGCCGTTCTACTATTTTAATTTCTAAAGTTCTAGGTAAATGCCTAATGATTTGCACATTTTTAACTAAGGGGTGTACTTGAATAGTTTGGGTGCTTAGTTTACTATCAACTTTAAATATGTTCTGCCCTTCTTTTATACTTGCGATAGATAGGACCTCAGCTTCAGTAATTTGCTGTGTACCAGTAGTATATAGTTTTTCAATATTAAAAAAAGAACTATGTAAGAAAAAATAAATACATACTAAAAATACTAAAATTAATAAAATTAATTTAAACAATTTTTGGAATGCTTTTTTCGCCAATAAAATAACTCCCCTGCTCCCATTAACTGTTAGAATTATAGCAGAATCTAAAGATAAAATCATTACATAATCATGACAATTTTTAGCCAAACGAAAGACTAGGCTATAAGTCCTAGTCTTTCGTTATTGATTATATCACTCTTATAACTTGTTTTATTAAATAAAAAAAGAAATCCTTAGGCCTTTTGGACGATTACTCCAATTTTCTAATAATTTCGGCACCTAAGTCACTTAATTTTATATGAAATTTATCATAGCCTCTATCAATATGAGCAATTTTATTAATGATTGTTTCACCTTCGGCGGCCAAACCTGCTAAAACTAAAGCCGCACCCGCCCTTAAATCTGTAGCCTCTACAATAGCCCCTTCAAGTTTTGACTTACCTTTTATAATGGCAACTCTACCTTCTATCTTAATTTCCGCTGCCATACGCCTTAATTCCTGTACATGCATGAAGCGATTTTCAAAAATAGTTTCTACTATTATACTTGTGCCATTTACCGTAGCTAGTAAGGCCATCATCTGGGCTTGCATATCAGTTGGAAAACCAGGATAGGGCATAGTTTTAATATCTGTGTTTCTTAATCTCTTATTAGCTTTTACAATTAAACCAGCCTTATAAGGAATTACTTCTACCCCTATCTCTTTAAGTTTAGCTACCACAGGCTGGATATGTTCTAAAATAACATTTTGCAGCTCTACTTCACCTCTAGTAATGGCAGCAGCTACCATAAAAGTACCTGCCTCTATTCTATCAGGTATTATTTGGTGTTCTCCGCTCCCTAATTCATTAACACCCTTAATCCTTATAGTATCTGACCCTGCCCCAGTAATTTTTGCACCTAGACAGTTAAGAAAGTTTTGTAAATCAATAATTTCTGGCTCCCTAGCAGCATTCCTAATAGTAGTAATCCCAGGAATAACCGAGGCTGCCATCATTATATTCTCTGTTGCCCCTACACTAGGGAAATCTAATAATATCTCGGTTCCTTCTAAATTGCCACCCTTACCAGTCATATAACTATGGCCATCGGAAATTCTATGTCCTAAGCTTTCAAAGCCTTTTAGGTGTAAATCCATCGGTCTAGTACCTATAGCACACCCGCCAGGATAAGCTACCTTAGCTTCATTGAACCTAGCTAACAGAGCCCCCATGACTAGATTAGAAGCCCGCATTTTACGCGAAATATCTTCTGGTAATTCACAGGAATTTAAGTTCCGACTATTTATAATTAAAGTATCATTTTCCCGATCTACTTTAGCTCCAAAAAGTTTTAGGGCTTCTGACATTACTGTAATATCTTCTAAGTCTGGAACCCCTTTTAACACTACTTCGCCATTACTAATAAGGCTAGCTGCCATAATAGGTAAAGTAGCATTTTTAGAACCACTTATAAGGACTTTACCTGCTAAAGGTTTTTTACCATTTATAATGAAATGCTCCAAGCAAACACCTCCCTTAGGAATGTGCCTTATTTTTATTTTCTGGAACTATATTTAGCAATTCTATGCCTACCTTCCATATATCCCCAGCCCCCATAGTTATAACTAAATCATTACTTCGGATATTGTCTGCCAAATAGTGGCTAAGGGATAATAGATCCTCCATATATATAGCTTCACAGCCTATTTCCTTCGCAGCCTTATATACTGTCTCGCCATTTATGCCTGGAATAGGCTCTTCACCAGCAGAATATACTCCAGTAAACAAGGCTATATCTGCATTAACAAAAGCTTCTCCCAATTCTTTGCCTAGGGTTTTGGTGCGGGAATAACGATGGGGTTGAAATACGGATATTATTCTACCATTATGAAAACTGCGCACTGCCTTTAAGGTCGCCAAAATTTCCGTAGGGTGATGAGCATAGTCATCTATAATTATTATGCCTGCCCTTTCTCCTATAATCTCCATTCTCCTTTTAGTACCTTGGAATTTTTTTATAGCTTTTTTTATTTCTATAAAATTAACCCCTAACTCTAGGGCTATTATAATAGCGGCCAAGGCGTTTAATGCATTATGTTTACCTGGCACAGATAATTCAATTTCCCCTATTTTTTGTCCTTGATTAAAAATATTAAAACTTGAGCCTATACCCCTAGGCTGCCAATTATCAATATAATAATGACATTTTTTATCTTGTCCATAATATAAAACTCGCTTATTTAAATGTGCTGAAATTTCCCTTATGCATTCATCGTCTCCATAAAGAACCGCTAAGCCATCTGTATGAATCCCTGATAAGAACTGGCTAAAGGCGTTTTTTATATTATTAAATGATTTATAGTAGTCTAAGTGATCATCCTCAATATTAGTAATAACTCCTATATATGGACTAATAGCCAGAAAAGATGCATCACTTTCGTCTGCCTCTACCACAAAATAATCACTCCTACCTAGCTTCGCATTAATATTGGTATTCTGAAATTCTCCACCTACAATGAAGGTAGGCTCTACACCCGCTTCAGATAGAATCAAAGCCAACATAGAAGTCGTAGTGGTTTTCCCATGGGCACCTGCTATAGCTATACCCTTTTGCTTATTAACTAGTGTAGCTAACATTTCTCCTCTTTTAACGACTGGAATGTTTTTTTGTCTAGCTGTTATTACTTCTATATTATCATTTGGAATCGCCGAGGAAATAACTAAAATATCAACCCCTTCCTCAACATGGGATGAAGCATGACTAGAAAATATCTCAATTCCTAGAGAATTAAGATGATTAATAATACTATTACTTTGTATGTCTGAGCCTGTAACTTTAAAGCCCTGTTCCTTAAGAATGTGGGCTATGCCGCTCATTCCAGCTCCAGCTATTCCTACCATGTGTACCCATTGTCCCGCTACAGTCATTTTTTCATCCCCTTCATTTATAGTGTGTATATATTACACTGTATAGTATGCATAATTATTAAAATTGGTGACACTTATAATAGCTTGTACAACTTAAGCTGTTAAAAAAAACTGCCTCATAATAAATATATTACCAACAACCATTATTACTTTTTAATTTTAATTAGTTATTATTTCTACTATCCTTTCTAAGGCATCAGGCCTGGCTTCTTTTAAAAGATTATTTTTCATATTTTTTAATACTGCTTCGTTAGAAAGAAGGTAGTTTACTTTTCTGTATAAAGTATCCCCATCTAAAAACTCATCAATAACCATTTCAGCGGCATTTTTATCCATTAATGCCCTCGCGTTCTTTTCTTGATGATTTTCAGCTGCATAAGGATAAGGAATTAAAATAGCTGGTAAGCCTAATATAGTAAGTTCTGCAACCGTACTAGCCCCTGCTCTACAGATGGCCAAATCAGCTGCAGCTAATGCTTCCTCAATGTTATACATATAAGGATATAGCAATAATTTGCATTTAATATTATCGTGCCCTATTTTGGCTTCTAAACTTTCATGTATTCCCTCATAATTATTTTCCCCTGTTATCCATATAATCTGTAATTTATTATCATTTCGGTATCTATCTATTAAGTATATCATTGACCTATTAATGCTAGCTGCACCCCTACTGCCTCCAAAGGCCAGTAAAGTAAAGTTATCATCCAGACCTAATTTGCTTTTAGCTGTGTGGCGTTTAATATTAAGTATTTCAGGTCTAACGGGCAGACCAGTAAGTATAGGCCTTTTTGCCTTCATAGTTGCTTTTGCTTCTGGAAAAGTAAGTAAGGTGTAATCTACTTTTTTAGCTAAATGCCGGTTAGCTAGACCAGCTATAGCATTTTGTTCATGAATAATTGTTTTGCAAGCAAAAAAAGTAGCTGAATAAAGTACTGGAAAGGATACATATCCACCCGTACCTACCACTACATCAGGTTTAAAATTTTTAATTATTTCCCTAGCTTCTAAAAAACCTTTAGGCACTTTCATTAAAGCTTGGGATGCTTTTAACATGGAGGTCCTATCAAGTCCTGCAATATTAATAGTAGCAAAATTATAGCCCGCTTTGGGTACAATATTACTTTCTAGGCCTTTTTCTGTGCCAATGTATAAAATTTCCGTAGTAGGAAGAACTCTTTTTACACCTTCGGCAATAGCTAAAGCAGGATAAATATGCCCACCTGTACCCCCACCACTAAGTATTAGTCGCAAAATATAGCCTCCCTTTAATGATTAGAGCTATACCTAGATATGTTGAGCAACATACCTACCCCAATCATAGTAAATAATAGTGATGAACCTCCATAACTTATAAAAGGCAGTGTAATCCCTGTCACAGGCAGGGAACCTGAAACTACCCCTATGTTAATAGCTGCTTGAAATACGATCATTATAGTAATACCTGTAGCTAATAGGCTACCAAAAGTATCAGGAGCCTTAATGGCAATCTGAAAACCTCGCCAAGCAAAAAATAAGAATAAAGAAATAACGAAAAAGGCCCCTATAAATCCTAATTCTTCCCCTATAATTGCAAAAATAAAATCCGTATGCTGTTCAGGAAGATAAAAAAACTTTTGCCTGCTGCGGCCTAATCCCATACCAAACAAGCCTCCAGAACCTAAGGCATAAAGAGATTGTATGGTTTGGAAACCTTCATCAGAAGGATATTTCCAAGGATTAGCAAAGGCTACTAACCTAATTAATCGATAGGGTGCTGCTATAATTAACCCCACAAGGGCACTTAAACCCGCTAAGCCCAAAATAGATAGATGCGAAATTCTAGCACCTGCTGCTATAAGCATAAAAAACACCGTCGCAGAAATAAGGAAAGCAGTACCTAAATCAGGTTGGGGAATAATTAAACCACAAATAACAGCTAACAAGAGTAAATACGGCAATACCCCTGCTGTAAAATATTTCATCTTATCAATATTTATTTCCATAACCTTAGCCAAAAATAATACTATAGCTAATTTGGCCAGTTCTGATGGGGTAAAGGCTATGGGTCCTAATCCCAACCATCTTGTAGCACCTTTAGCAGAACTACCTAAAGGTGTTAATACTAATATCAAGCATATTATGGTAAAAATCATTAAAGGTATGGCTAAAGCCTTAAGCTTATTATAGTTAAGCTTCATAACTACTATCATAGCAATAATGCCTATTAATGCCCATAATAATTGTTTTTTGAAAAAATAATAGGCATCACCATATTTTACATTCGCAGTAACTGCACTAGAGCTAAAAACCATTACTAGCCCTAAGCTGATTAATATTAAAGTAATAATAAACAAGGCAAAATCTGGGGGTCCTTTTTTCAATCTCACCTACAGTCCTCCCAACTGTAACTTATTTATCCACACCTAAAGAGTGCACTAAATTACAAAATAAATCTCCTCTTTGCTCATAGTTGTCAAACATATCCCAACTAGCACAAGCAGGTGACAATAAGACCACATCGTTCGTAGAAGCTAACTTATTAGCTAATTCTACTCCTTCTGCCATATCTTTTACTTCATATATATTCATATAATCCAAAGCCATTACTGCAGATTTAATTTCTTCCTTAGCTTCGCCTAATAAAATTAAAGTTTTCACTTTTTCCTTAATAACTCTAGCAAAATTATTAAAACTTGCACCTTTATTTTTTCCACCAGCTATAAGAATAATTGGCTGAGCAAAAGCTTCTATAGCCTTAATAGCTGATTCAGGATTAGTAGCCTTAGAATCATTAATATACAAAACATTGTTTAATGTCAGTACTTCCTCTAAGCGATGTCTAACTCCCTTAAAAGATTTTAAACTACTTATAATGTCCACTTTATCAACTCCCGCAAGTAAAGCAATAGTAGTGGCACATAAAATATTTTCTAGATTATGTTTACCCTTAAGACAAACATCCTTGGTATTGCACAGACTTATAACATTATTATCAATGTGAGCTGTAATAACGCCGTCTTTTATAAAAACTCCAGCTGGCAAATGATATTTAGTCGAAAAATATACTACCTTACCCCTAGTTTCTGGGGCTAGTTTTTTAACTAGTTCATCATCATAATTTAGAATTGTAAAGTTTTGTTTAGATTGGTTTTTGAAAATTTTCACTTTAGCATTGACATAGTGTTCCATAGTATGGTGACGATCCAAATGATCTGGAGTAATATTTAAAATGGAGCTAATATAAGGCTTAAAAGCATTTGTAGTCTCTAACTGAAAACTAGAAACTTCCACTGCTATTATGCCATCATCCATCTCATCAACCAGTAATGTCAAAGGATTACCTATATTACCACCTACAACCGCATTAAAACCACCCTTTTCCAATATGGCTTGTAGTAGGGCAGTCGTAGTGGTCTTACCATTAGTGCCCGTAATAGCAAACATTTGTAAGTTAGGTTTTTTAATAAGATAGGCTAATTCTACTTCACCAATAACGGGTATATTACCATTAAGGGCAGCTTGAATAGGAGGAATGGTCAGTGGAACACCTGGACTAACCACAATAATATCATAATTTTCTTCAACAAGGTCTGGATAAGAACCAACTAATACATTGATATTATCCTTATGTAATTCTTCTATCGCCTCTGGCATCAAATCGGGATTTTTAATATCACAGGCCGTAACTATAGCTTGCCTTTTTTTTAAAACCTGAGCCGCAGCAATACCACTTTTGCCCATACCTATTACTAATACTTTTTTATTTTTAAAATTATCCAATGCTACACTTCCCCTATATTATTAACCTATCCCTTTTAAGCTTAATAAGCCTAATAAAACAAAAACTAAAGACAATAGCCAAAAAAATCTCACTACCTTAGTTTCAGGCCACCCCTTTAGTTCAAAGTGATGGTGGATAGGGCTCATAAGAAATATTCTTTTACCTGTAAGTTGAAAAAATGCCACTTGTATTATGACACTTAATGCTTCCATAACATAAACTCCGCCCACAATAACTAAAACTAATTCCATCTTTGTAAGAGCTGCGACAGCTGCAATAGCTCCACCTAAAGCCATAGAACCAGTATCACCCATAAACACTTTGGCAGGAAAATGATTAAAAAATAAGAAGCCTATACAGGCTCCTGCTAAAGCCATACAAAATATCACCAACTGGTAATTTTTTGTCATAATGGAGATTATCGCAAAAGCAATCGCCACAAAAAAAGTAACCCCACTAGCCAGACCATCTAAGCCATCCGTTAGATTAACGGCATTAGAAGTGCCCATTAAAACTAAAATTAAAAATGGAATATACAAATAAGCTAAATCCAGTTGATTGCCAGTAAAAGGAACTGTGACTACTGAGCCCCTGTTAAAATAAAATATTAATAACAAACCAAAAATTATGCCGATTAATAGCTGAAAACCTAATTTTTCACGAGCCCTTAAGCCTAGAGACCTTTTTAATACTACCTTAATGTAGTCATCATAAAATCCAATCGCACCAAAAGCTAACATGACAAAAACTACGGCTAATACCTCCACATTATTTCCTGCCATAAGAAAAGAGGCTACCATAACCGCTGTAATTATCATAATTCCACCCATAGTCGGGGTACCAGCCTTAGCAAAATGGCTTTCAGGGCCATCTTGTCTAATATTTTGCCCTACTTTTAAGCGAGTTAAAAAAGGAATTAAAATAGGACCTAATATAATTACCATAACCAAAGCTATCAATCCCGCCCAAAAAGAATTAATAATTACCTGTGGCATAAATATAAACTCCTATCCCTATTAAAATGAAAATTGCTAATCTAGCCAATCATCTATTAAAGTTTCTAGCCTAAGACCCCTAGAAGCTTTAAATAAGACGATTTCCGTTTTACTAAGCCTATGACGCAAAAAATTCAAACATTCTGTTTTGTCGTTAAAGTGGTGAATGTTCGTCTTATCCATCCCAGCCTCACTAGCTGCGACAGCTATATCTTTAGCCCGATTTCCTATAGTCAAAAGAATATCTATATCATTAGCAACTACACTGTGTCCTACCGCAAGATGACCCTTTTCCTCATAACTTCCTAATTCTAACATATCCCCTAGTACTGCTACAGATTGCTTATTACCTTTAAGAAACCTCGTAGCTTCTAAGGCAGCAGCCATAGAAACGGGATTAGCATTATAGGTATCATTAATTACTATGCCACCTGTAGGCAAGTTATTTATATGCAAACGATTGGAAGTGGGTTCATAACTTTCGATTTGCTTAATAATCTTTGGCATTGGTACTCCTAATAAATGTGCCATACTTATGGCAGCTAATATATTTAAAGCCAGTTTAGGAACTGGTATAGGAAAGTCTATTACAAAATCTTCTTTAAATACTTTTAGATACAACCTCATTCCCGTATTATGGCTTATTACATTAATAACCTGGCAATCACAATTATCCTTAAAACCAAAGGTATAAAGACAGGTGGGATAGGCGCTCGCTGTATCAACTAATAAGGCTTGATCCCCGTTAATAAGAGCAAAATCCTCTGCTCGCAAATATTCTAAGACCTCACATTTAGCCTTAGCGATGTTTTCTATACTAGCTAAACTTTCTAAATGTACTAATTCTACATTAGTAATAATAGCACATACTGGTCTAATCATATCTACTAATCTAGATATTTCACCCCTGCCCCTCATGGCTACTTCGATTATACCTATTTCCTTACTCTTATCTAAGTTAAACAAGGTTAAAGGAACCCCAATGTCGTTATTATAATTGCCTTCCGAATAAAGTGTATTATATGTGCTACTTAAACAACTATACAATAATTCTTTTGTTGTAGTTTTACCTACACTACCTGTAATCGCAACCATAGGAATATTAAAAAGTTGTCTGTAACTTTTTGCTAAACTTTGTAGGGCTAATAAAGTATCCTCAACTACTATTAATACTTTATCATTGAGCCCATTAATATCTATAATCCTAATATCAGATACTAGTGCAGCACTAGCCCCCTTAGCGAAAGCTTCTTCTACAAAAAGATGTCCATCAAAATTTTCACCCTGCAAGGCTACAAATAAAGAATTGTTTTCTATATTTTGCCGGGAATCAGTAACAACTTGCCTAATTATAGGGCTAGACTGCCCTATAATTTTGCCATTTAAACTATTAACAATAAAATCAAAAGCAACTTCTTGCATTATTTTAGCTCCCTAATAAATTCCTTAGCTACTAGACGATCATCAAAATCTAGGGTTTTATCGCCAATTATTTGATAGGTCTCATGTCCTTTTCCAGCTATTATAACTACATCATCTTTTTTAGCTAAATAAAGGGCATGCTTTATAGCCTCCTTACGCTCTATAATAACAGCATAGCGGGAATTTTCTATTTTATTTAATCCAATAACAATATCATCTATAATAGCTTGGGGTTCTTCACTACGGGGATTGTCAGATGTAACAATACTAAAATCACTGTATTTAGCTGCTATCTCCCCCATAATAGGGCGTTTAGTCTTATCCCTATCCCCACCACAACCGAAAACGGTTATAAGCCTTTTATTGGTAAGAGTTCTGGCGGTTAATAATACATTTTCTAAGCTATCAGGTGTATGAGCATAATCTATAATAACTAAAAAATCTTGTCCTTGATCAACCAATTCAAACCGTCCTGGAACCCCAGCTAATTCAGTTAAAGCTTTTTTTATTAGCTCTACTTTAATACCTAATTTTAAAGCATAAGTTATTGCTGCCAAAGCATTATATACATTAAATAAGCCCAACATTTTCAGATTAATTGGTATTATTTCATCCTTATATTCTACTAGAAAACTAGTACCACTAGCAGCCGTTTTAACCTCAACCGCTTTTATATCAGCATTTTCATTGATACCATAGGTAAAGGCCCTCCCGCAAGAGGCTTCCAAGAAATAGCTCGCATTACTATCATCAACATTTACTATACTAAAACTATCCTCCCTATTAAGCAAATCAAATAGTTTTAATTTTGCATCCCGGTATGATTCCATATCTTGATGATAATCTAAGTGCTCCGAAGTTAAATTAGTAAAAATTACACTAGAAAACTCCAAGCCCTCTACCCGATACATATCTAAGGCATGGGAAGATACTTCCATTACCACATAATCAAGACTATTGTTTAAGGCAATACTAAGGAGTTCCGCAATTTCTGGTGCTTCAGGAGTAGTAAAGTTGGTTTCTTTTTTATAATCCCCCATTTCAGCATACAAAGTACCGATAAGACCTACCTTTTTTCCTGCCTTCTCTAAAATTGCTTTAATTAGGTGACTTGTAGTGGTCTTGCCATTAGTACCTGTTACCCCAACAAGATTAAGTTTATTTTGGGGATTATTATGAAAATTAAAAGCGATTTTAGCTAAGGCTTGTCTGGAATCACTAACTTCAATTATATTAGTATCTGGTAAATTAGCCACAGCATCTTGAATTAAAATAGCTATAGCACCATTTTTAATAGCATCGTTAATATAATTATGTCCATTAGCATTAAAACCTTTGACACATACAAATAAACCGCCAGGTCTAATGCTTCTGGAATCATAATGAATATTACTTATATCTTCATTAAGCTTACCCTTGATAAGCTTATAGTCAACATTATATAAAAGCTCTTTTAATTCCATATTAGACCTCCTTATTTTTTTATAATTATTCTCCAATAGGCTGAAATTTAACTTTAATACTGGAACCTACTGATACAATTTTCCCTGCTTCTGGTGATTGTTCATAAGCTAGACCATGTCCTTCTGGCATAAGATGTAAACCTAAATCAGCTAATATTTTCGCAACTTCCTTCATAGACTTACCTTCCAAATCGGGGATGGTAACTTCAGTATCATTTTGACTAGGATTTAAAGGTGATAGATTAATAATTACCTCCGAGCTACGGGCTACCTTGGTATGTGGCTTAGGTGTCTGTTGCCATACAATATCACCTGTTCCACTAACCCTGGCTTGTAAACCCCGATTATTAATAATAGAGCTAGCCTCAGTAAGTGGTAAATTAACTACATCAGGCACTACCACCCTATTATCGACAGCTACTTTTTCTTCACTATTATTATCCTCATATAAAGGAATTTCTAAATATCTTAAAGAATCCTTTACAATTTCCTTAAATACTGGAGCCGCAACCCAGCCACCATAATAAGGATAACCTTGGGGAGCATCAACTACGACTATACATGCTATTTGCGGATTATCGGCTGGTGCAAAACCTATAAATGATGCTACATATTCGTTGCTCATATAGCCACCTGTAGGCGAAACTTTTTGAGCAGTACCAGTTTTACCCGCTATTCGATAACCCTCTACATAGGCATTTTTCCCCGTACCATTTGATACTACCCCCTCTAAAATCAGTCTTAATTGGCTAGATACTTCTGGCGATATTACTTTCTTAATAGCTTTAGGCTCCATAGTTTTAATAATTTTTCCTTCATTATCAATAACCTTTTTAACTAAATGAGGCTGCATTAAAACACCATCATTAGCCACGGCTGCAACTGCGGTCAATAACTGTATAGCCGTTACAGCATTGGCCTGCCCCATAGACATAGTGGCTAAATCAATTTGTTTGGCATTTTTTTGATTTACTAGTATTCCCTCAGCTTCACCAGGCAAATCAATCCCCGTAAGCTTGCCAAAACCAAAATCATTTATATATTTAAAAAAAGTGGTTATCCCCACATCAAGTCCAGTTTCAACAAAACCGACATTACAAGAATTCTCTACGATTTCTATGAAAGTCTGACTACCATGGGCTTTTCTATCGGTACAACCGATATCTTCCTTACCTACTTTAATATACCCTGGACAAAAATATTTTCTATTTGGGGTAACCACCTTTTCTTCTAAAGCCATAGCAGCAGTTACTATTTTCATAGTCGAGCCAGGTTCATAGGCATCATTAATGGCGAAATTTCGCCTATTCTTAACTGGGTAATCACTATAGCTATTAGGATCAAATGTTGGCCTAGAAGTTATAGCTAATATTTCACCTGTTTTAGTATCCATTACGATAGCAGACGCAGATTTCGCTTGGCGTTCTTGAAAAACTTTATCGATTTCTCGTTCTACTATATACTGAATAGTTTCATCAATAGTTAAAATTAAATTGGCACCATCTACAGGAGCAATAAACTTATGAGTAGCCTCTGGTATAGGTCTGCCTCCACCATCATGTTCTATAATTATCCTTCCCTTAGTACCCCCAATTAAATCATTGTAATAGAAGTCAATTCCTTCTAGCCCAGTATTATCAATTCCCGATATACCTAAAACATGACTGGCTAGAGTTCCCTTAGGATAATATCTTCTACTTTCTTCCGTAAAGCCTATCCCTGGCAAGTCTAATTCCCGAAGTATTTTCGTTTTTTCTGGTTCAACTTGGCGTTTAATCCATTCAAAAGAACTACGCCGCGTAATTCTATCGTGTAATTTTTGTTCATCCATTTCCAATACTTCAGCTAATTTATGGGCAATTTCATTAGAAGTAATCTTTTTGGCTACTAAAACTTCAGCAGGTATAGCATAGATAGAATCGGCACTAACCGAAATAGCTAGCTCATTGCCATTACGATCATAAATAATCCCTCTCTTAGATTCTACTGGGATATCTCGCATTCTGTTTTGCAAAGCCTTTTCTGACAATTCCGCCCCTCTAACAAATTGCACCCAAAAAATTCTGCCCCCTAAACAGAAAAACAATAAGCAAAATAAGAAAAAAAGCGTAGCGATACGCTTTTTTACCGTTTGTTTTGTAGTTTGCAAAGGTATGCCACCTCACATAAATTATTAATTTTTCTCAGCTAATAATAACAAATTCGCATAAATTTTATACAAAGGTTTATTAGCTATTTCTGTATTTTCCTGTAGTGATTCTCCACCCACTGTACCATCTGTGTTTTCATTATCTAAGACTTGATTAACTGCAGGTGCTGTATAGGCGATAGTCAAATGCTTTTCAGGCTTATACATGCCTAATTCATTAATTGCTATTAATTCGACTTTATCTAGTGCTGATACACCTTGAATATTATATTTCATCCTGTTGTTTTGGGCTTCATAATATTTTATATCATTTTCTAAAGCTACAATTTGATAACCTAAAGTAGCACCTTTTATACATAAGAAGACTAGAATTAAGGCATAAATAAAAAAGCATATACATAGTTTAACTACAAATTTACCTCTACGATGAGTATTTTTGTAAGTCTTTTTGACTTCTTTAACGGTTGGCGATGCAACTGGTTCATCCCACAATGTAGAGTAATCAAATTGTACCTGTGCCATTATATTCTATCCTCCTAATTATTAGAACTATAATTTTGTTGCTACCCTGAGTTTTGCACTTCTAGCCCGTAAATTATTTTGACATTCTTCATCACTCGGTATAATAGGTTTTCTGAACTCAAGTTTAAGCTGAGGTTGATAATTACATATACATACAGGTAAGCCAGGTGGACATATACAATCCTTAGCTTCATTAACAAAAAAATGTTTAACTATTCTATCTTCCAAAGAATGAAAAGTGATAATACATAGCCTGCCCCCTGTCTGCAAGCTAGCTACTGCAGCAGGCAATACTTCCTCTAAGGCTGCCAGTTCCCCATTCACTGCAATTCTAATAGCTTGAAAAGTTTTTCTAGCTGGATGTTTATCTCTTCTATAACTTGCGGGAACTGCATTTTTTATAATATCTACTAATTCTAGGGTAGTATTAATCGTTTTTTCTTTGCGGCATTTCACTATTGCAGCAGCAATTCTACGAGCATACTTTTCTTCCCCATATTTCCACAATATGTCGGCAATTTCCTCTTTTTCGTAAAAATTAACTAATTCCTTCGCTGAAAAGGCTTCTTCCCTATTCATCCTCATATCTAAGACAGCATCTTCGTGGAAGCTAAAACCTCTTGTAGCATCATCTAACTGAAAAGATGAAACCCCTAAATCTACGATAATACCATCAACTTGGGGTAGCCTAAGCTTTAATAATATCTTAGATAAGTTTCTAAAATCATCGTGAATAAAGATAACCCTATCATTATTAATAGTTTGTTTAGTTTTATTAAGAATATCTATATCCTTATCTATGGCTATTACCCGAGCATTAAGCTCTAATCTATTTAATAACTCTTGTAAATGCCCACCTCCACCTAAAGTACAGTCAACATAAATACCATTAGGATCAGTAATTAAGTAATCTATAGTTTCATTTAACAAAACTGGTAAATGCAATAAATTCAACCCCTATATACCTAAATCTACTAGGTTTTCAGCTATTTCTGCAAAAGAAGAACTAGCCATTTCATTATATTCTTCCCATTTCCCAGTTGCCCAAACTTCTAATCTTGATCCTACCCCAATAATAACTACATCTTTAAAGATATCAGCATATTCTCTTAAATTAGCAGGAATTATAATTCTACCTTGTTTATCGTTTTCTAATTCGGCTGCCCCCGAGAAAAAAAAGCGGACAAAAGACCTTACATCGGCCCTAGCAAGTGGAAGCTTGTTTAACTTTAATTCTATTTCTTGCCATTCTGATAAAGGATAGATGAAAATACAATCATCTAAACCCTTAGTGGCAACAAACTTATCACCTAATTCCTCTCGAAACTTAGATGGTATAGTAATTCGCCCCTTAGCATCTAATGAATGTTGATACTCTCCTAAAAACATATTTAGGGCTCCTTAAAAAATTTTAGGGAAAGTGCTCCACTTTACACCACTTCATACCACACTATTCTATTATTTAAAATCAATATCCTTCTTTGTGAAATAAGTAACGACCTTTATTCCATTTATAGTTTTAAAAAATAATTCATTATAACCTCGATATATCGAGCCTCTCGTAAAATAATTTATATTTTTGAGAATGAAAAATTGTACTATAGTCCTATTTTGGCGTAAGACATAAGGATATGTAACATAATACAAGAACTTGACTAATTAACTCATAAATAATTATAAAATAAAAAATACCCTAAAAACTTTAGGGTATTTGCCCACCTTTTCTAATAATATCTCTTAGCTTTTGTAGTTTTTTATCATAAAGTAGCATTTGGCTAAGCCAGCTTCTTTCTGTCTCATTAGTCCACAAAACACTTTTAATTCCTCCACCACTCATAACTATTCTACGGTTGGCCATAAGTGCCATTAGAGGATCATGGGTAGAGGTAATAGATATTTTACCCTTGCTAGTTAAAAGATTAAAAGCTTTTATCCTATCAATACCTGCATTTTCTATTTCGTCCATCAATACAATGCCTACATCACTTATCAAAGCTACATCAGCAATCATTAAAGCTCGAGATTGTCCACCACTTAAGCTAGTTAAGTCATCTTCTTCATCAAATGGTTCCCCAGCCAAATTGTTAGCTGCTTCTAAAACTTTCTTAATAATTGATCTAGCATTATACATACCACGAGATTCAGCATGCATTGTCAGAAAATCCCCTACTTTTACATCCATAACAAAATTCATATTTTGGGTAACTTGACCAACAAATTGTCGCTGATTATTTAATTCATAATACTCAGATGCACTAAGATTATTAATTAATATTTTTCTTTTAGTAGGGGTTTCCCCAAAGGCATATTGTTCAATATCTGATATTAGCCTAGTCTTTCCCGAACCTGTAGCCCCTACTACCGCTACAATTTCACCTGCATATATGTCAATTTGTTGATATCCCTCTGCCTTCCCTTCTTTATCTTGCCCACTTAATACGCTAATCTTTTCAATCATGTTGTCTTCCCCAGAATATTTCTTTTCTAATATTGCCCATCTGATATTTACTGCCGATTAGTTTTTCTCCAGTACAATAAGAACAAACTGCGGCAGGCATAGAAGATTTTAAGGTTCTATGCTCTAACCCATCTATATCGGGCCAATTCAGAATAATGTTTTTTAATTTAATAGCACCTTGCCCTGTGAGGCCGTTAGCATTAAGAATTATAGCTTTAGTATTTACTATGGACAACCTATGTCTAAAGACCTCCCTTTCGGCCTGTGACACTATATCACCCTTTGTAATAACTGCTACATCAGCAGTAGTTAATAAAGGTCCTACCTTACTAGGTGTATCAACCCCACTTAAATTATCCAATACGCAAATATTTAGACAGCCATCAATGGCTGGTGCACATCTATTACATAAACCTGCGGTTTCTATAACTAAAACCTGCGAGCTAAACCCCTTAGCCCAGTCAAAAATCTCCTCCAAATTAGATACATAGTAATGGTCAGGACATATATAATCGCTTAAACCTACTGCGACAGGGATACCTAATTCTGCATATTTTTCATCATCAGTAGTATTTAAACAATCGATTTTACATACAGCTACTTTAACTGCTTCTGATAGTAGTAACTTTATAACCTTATACATCAAAGAAGTTTTACCTGAGGCGGAAGTGCCTGTTATTATTACTACTTTCATAATATTTTTTCTCCTGATATTTTAGTTATGGCTTCACTATTATAAATGCTTAAAAAAGTCTTCCAACCTGGCCATATAATATTAGCCTGGTTTTCTCTTACTATATCAGGCATTTTGATTTTAGATAAAACAGGGATAAAACTTTGTAAGGCCAAAAATTCTTGGACTTCTTCCGAAAAAATATAATCTATTATCTTCCTTACCTTAGCTAGTTCACCCTTCCTTACAGCAACAATTAAAGGCATACAGCCAAGCCCATCTTCTAACCATAAAATCTTAGTATTTTTATGGCGGGATACTCGCGAAAAAGATAAATTAACTATGCCAAATTCGCATTCACCATTATCTACTGCATTAACAACATCAATAGGACTACCCGAGAATATACAATTATCTACAAAATCATCTAGGCTATCTGGGAACATATCTTCTACTATCGCTTTAGTAACTCTACTAACAGGCAGTTGTGGCATAGGCAATCTAACTTTTCCATAGTAATCTTTACTAGCAAATTCAGCCCAGCTTGTAGGAATGACAGTAACTAAGTTTTTATTATATATAATAGCAAAGGGCACTACTGCAAACACTTGCCAATAATTATAATTGGCAAAAGCTTTTTCCCTTAATTCTGAGCGTAGTTCTAAAATGGGCATTAAGTCAAAACTATTAACTATACTCTCATCACTCATATTAGCAAAATCAAAAGCCATCCCTATGTATAGTATCGGTAGTTGCTTTTCTTCTAAGCCATTTAACAGGCTGCTTTTATGTTCAAGTCGGTGCTGTTCATTAACAAAGGCAAATCTGTTATTACCGATTTCTTGTTCCGTAAAATCTTTCACCATATTAAGCAAAGAGCGGCTGATATTAAGCGGACAATTAAATAGAATTTTATCCATTATACACTCCTACTCCCCTATTTCCTAAAAACTATCCACATTTCCACAGGGTTGTGGATAATATTAAAATTCATAATATTAGTTTTAGAAACTATATCCCGCCATTTTTCTGGTTCTTTAGAGCCTATTCTATTATTCAGTTTCTCTAACCATTTAGGATTCCTTTTTAGCATTTCCTGATCAACTGCTGCTTTGGTTTCTAAGTTGCCAAAACCTCCCCCAATAAAGCCTACTCCCTTAGGGCTTAATACTCTGTATATTTCATTAAAGGCTACTATAGCCTCATCCCAAAAAAACATCGACCCCCTACTTACTGCAAGCTGAACCGTATTAGTCGCCAAAGGAATATCGTGAACATCTCCTAATAACGATTTTACTTGACTATCTAGTCCCCATTGTGAAATGTTTTCCTTTAATACTTCTATCGAATCCGAATTATTATCCATTGCCACAACCTTAAAATCACTAATCTTCGCAATATTTAATCCCAAGTAGCCACTTCCTGTACCTATATCTAGACAGAGCCCTTCATTAAATCCCACTTCTTCCATAACCTGGGCAGCAATTATAGGGTAAATAGGAGCAAAAACCTCCCGTACCAACCTATCAAATTCCCTAGCCTTATTCCCCATCCTAATCTCCCTTCTACCCCTTTATTATCAAGAATTTACCTCTGTCGACTAGCTAAATTCTTCAAGGGTCTAATTAATAAATACTCCATAGCAATCAGAATAGCAAGCAATACTAAAACCCATGCAAAAAGTTGTTCAGTTTCCAAATAGGCTCGAGCAATAGCTATTCTTTGTCCAATACCTTCCCTGGCCCCTAGCAATTCAGACATAATGGTTAGACGAACCGAGGAAGCAAGTGCTAAGGAAAAGCCTGCAATCAAGCCATGTAACATACCAGGAAAATATATTTTAGTAATAACATGATAAAGAGGTAATTTATAAATCCTCGACATCTCTATTAAATCTTGATCAATAGATTTTAGACCTTCCACAGTATTAATATGCATTACAGGAAAGACTAGCAGACCTACAATAAATATAGCTAGCTGGGTACCCAAGCCCAACCAGACCATAGCCATAACTACAAATACAATAGCTGGCACTGACATAAGCAGATTAATTAAGGGTAATATTAGCCATTCAAATCTTTTAAAATACCCCGCTAATAGTCCTGTTATTAAACCAAAGCAAACACCAAGACTCAAGCCCCCTAACTGACGCCTAAAAGAAATAAAGATGTTGTCTTTTAACTCTCCACTAATAGCCATAGCCTTAAGTGCTTCTAGGGTATTAAGAGGCGAAGGGATGATAATGCTATTGTAAATTGTAGATAATATTTGCCAGCCCAGAACAATTAAAATAATACCTGCTATATAGTATAGGCGTTCCTTATTTTCCTTGATAGTAGAAACCTGCATCAGGTAATTTCCCTCCGAAAGCTTTTGCATCAATATTTTTGCTTAATTCCTTAAAAAATGCTTCTATTTCTGTCTGACATTCTGTAGCCATCTGAGGTTCTAACCTAGCATATTTAATAGATTCGGTAACGGCAACTGCCTTCATCCAAGGTACATGTTTTTCCACTATAGGTCCTATTTCATCAGGATTATTATTAACCCATTTAGATGCATTAAAATATTCTTCTACAAAGCTCATATATTCCTTATTAGTTGTAAGCTCATCCTTCACTACGACAATCCCCGCCATAGGAAAACGGATATTTTCTTGTCCTGGTAGCTTAGCCCATTCCTTAGTTAAGTCCAAACCCCTATAGAGTGTAACCCCAGCTTTTTGGGCATTTAAGGTAACAATACTAGAATGGGGTTCATTTAAAACCGCATATTTTAAATCTCCAGTAACTAGACGAGAAGAGGCTTCAGGCATATCCATATAAGTAATAATTAGATCAGTATCGGGATTAATACCATTTTCCATCAATAAATGGCGAAATATGTGATCATGGATACCACCTTGCCCCGAAATGGCTATCTCTTTCCCTTTTAAATCATCTAAAGTCTTTAATCCATCATCTGCACTCATGATATAAAGCATCCCCCATACTGTAACCATAAGAAGTTCGATATCTAAGCCTTTATTATATGTGAGGATGGCATTATTAATAGGAGTACTACATAATTGCACTTCTTTAGTAGTAATCATAGAAGTTAATTGTTCTCCACCTTGCCAGAGCCTAAGATCAATGCCTGAACTATGTTCAGCCATAAATGCCAGAGGATAAGTAACAGGACCTGGAGCTACACCTATAGTAAGATTAAGTTCTTCCACCCCATTAACTTCGCCATCTGAATTTGGATTACTCTTATTACTTTCCTCACAACCTATCATGCTTAGCAGTAAAACAAATATTAACATAATGGCTAATAAATTTCGCTTCATTAATTAAACCCTCCTTAGAAATTTCAAGCTGAAACAGCTGCCTCTAATAGAGTAGCTTCCAGCTTATCAATGTAAGATTGATTAAGTTTTTTCTCTTTGTCAGGATAAATATTAAAAAGAATATAAGAAGGCTGTCCTTGCAATACAATAATCCTGTCACTTAACCTGATAGCTTCATCGGCATCGTGGGTTACTAAAACCTTTGTACAAGGATGCCATTTCTGCAAAGAATTAAGCAATTCCCGCATATCTTTTTTTAAATTTCCATCTAAGGCTGAAAATGGCTCATCAAGCAAGAGTAAATCAGGAAGAATAGCAAAAGCCCGTCCTAATGATACTCGTTGTTTCATACCGCCACTTAATTGGCTAGGGTAATAAGCAGCAAAATTAGATAAACCCAACAAAGGTAACAAATTATTAATCCGCTCATTTTGTTCTTTGACACTTAAACCTAAAGAATGTAAGCCTAGCTCCATATTTTGTCTGGCATTCAACCAAGGCAGTAACCGAGGTTCCTGAAAAACATAAGCTAGCCTTTTACAATTAGAAGTCATATTTCCATATTGCGGTTTAATAATACCCGCTAAAATATTAAGAATACTACTTTTTCCTACACCAGAAGGACCAAAAAGACATATAAATTCATTCTTACTACAAGATAGATTAAAGTCCTTTAAAACTGTCAAATCACCATAGCTCAAATAAATATTTTCTAAGTTAAACACACTATCCCACCCCCTAACCAGACAAGAATTTTATCCCGTATTGCCATTTTAGTCCTAGGCAAAAGCAATGTGGCCCATCTAGGATGACCATAAACTAACATAAACTAACTTTGACTATTATATATTAACAAATTATTTAAAACATGGGTTTAAAATAGTCCTTGTGCATAAAAAAAAGCCCTGTTTAATTAACAAGGCTCTTAAAAAATATATTTATTTAGCATTATGTCTGACTGCAGGTGGAAACTTAGAAATACGATAGGCTTTTTCTATCATCGGATTTAAGGGTTGATAGATAAGGTTTTCCATGTGATTAAAAATATGCTTGGGATTTACAGCTTCTAATATACCCCCATGGGAACGAAAAATCGTTTTGGCATCAATATTAGTCAACCTATTAAAAGAGTCTGCCATTTTATCAGGAAATAACACAGGAACTGGTAAACAATGTCTGCCTTTAACTTCACATATTAAGTCAGCAATAAAAACCACCTTTTCTTTTTGGTTATATATGGCTAAATCATGCATAGTGTGCCCAGGCACATGTAGGACTTGCCATTCAGGGAAAAAGGGCAATTTGTCATTATCAACTAATAAGTAATCTGGCTTAACTTTTCTACTATATAATATATGTTCCAGTTTACGGTTACTTTTATGAGCTACACTAGTAGCCAGATAACAATCAATTTTGTGTTGAATTATGCCCCCTAGGCCTTTATACCATTCGTCTATCTCTTTAAAGGCGGCAATGGGAATATTATATTGAGCTCTTAATTTATTAGCCCCACCTGCATGGTCTGGGTGCATATGAGTTAAGACCATTATTTTAATATCAGAAACAGGCCTATCTAATATTTCATTGCAGTATTTCTCAATCCTTTTTACATCATTTATACAGCCACTATCTATTAAAAACAATTCTTCATTATAATCTATAATGTGTGTATTCTGAATATAACCCTTAAGCTCATGTACCTTAAAATCATTAAAATCATATATATTGTTAATAAACCCCAAAATATCATACCTTCCTTCCCCCCGTTAAAAGCATATATTTAAGATACTATAATTATTACTAACATACAAGAATCTGTTAGAAAATTTAGGTAATTTTAACAAAAAAATAAGGGCGACTTTTGCCGCCCAATTTTGGGGGAGGGTTATATTTGGGGAGAATATAACTTTGTTAGTTCTTTTGTCTGATTATATTTTGAAGAATGTTATGCCATTCTTTAGCATCTTCAGAGGCTCTTTTATATTCTTCACTATCTTTAGCAACTTCCCAAAATAAAAAATTAAGTAATACTTGAGGATTTTCTTCGTCTTTAAACGACACCTTTAAATCAATTCTATTAACTAATTCTAAGGCAGCTTCATTTCCAGTAACTTTACCAACATTTTCACTTAATACCGTAGCTATATTTTGTTTATTATTATTAATTGCTACAGAATCATCAGTTACCTCATATTCAATTATTTCTGAACTAATAATATCGTTAAATGTATATGTTAATGGAACAGGGCTCCCCTTTTTCATAGTACATACGGTTAACATTTCTCCACCTTGATTAATAGCTATAGCCATATTTTGATTAGCATATTCTTTGGTAGCATCAATGTCATCCATGGAATTTTGTAGTAATTTCATCCTTTTCATAAATTGGTTATATGTTTTCATTCTTTTATTATTTAGCAACATAAAAGTAAGTATGCCACAAACAATAAGTGTTACTATGATAACCTTCAAAACTAATCAACCCCTTTTATACTATTTGCTTAACTATAATAAAGCTAAACGAACAAATAATAAGGTCCAGATTATTAACAAAACAAATCTTCCTGATAATGCTAGTTTCTTTATTAAATCATTATCGATATACATTTTAACTAAATCCTCATATACCCAGCCACCATCTAAGGGGCTAATGGGAAATGAATTAATAAAACCAAAAATGAAATTGCCAATAGCAATATATATTAATAGTTGGGATGATAGTATATATCCTATTACTATTAGAATAACTGCAAGTAAAGCATTAGTACCAATACTTGCGGCATTAAATCTTAATCTTACTAGATCATCTGCTGCAAAAAATGTTTCTTCATCAGCTTCTACAAATCCACCTACGATAGAACCAGCAATTAGTCCTATTTCATTAATTCCTATGTCATTGTTTGCTAAAACTATTGCATGAGCTAGTTCATGTACAACTAATCCAATAATAATACCTATTAAAACTGCTATACCCTTTATACTTGGAGCTATTCCTTCAGCTATATTTATAGAAGGTACATGCCCAACTATTAAAAAATAAGTCAAACCTATCAAACTAAATGCTATCATTAGTATTCCCGTTGTGGCTGCTATTCCTTCATAAAACTTCCACCATTTTGGATTTCGCTTGGTAAGTCGTTTTATAAATTCAGGTAATCTTTTATTACTAGACATTACCATTCCTGGTTGAGGTATGTTAGTTTCATCGGCAATATTTTCAAATTCAACTACAAGTTTTTTATAGCGATAGTTTATTTCAGATAATTCTGGAATAACTTGATTATTTTCATCTTTAAAATTATTTAAGTAATCACCGATATTTCTTAATTTATGATATATTTCATTTAGTGTACTTTTTACTGCATATCCTTTTTCTTGGAAGTTTGATAGCCTAACTAAATCCTTTTCAATTTTAGTTAGTTGTTTATCTAGCTTAATTAATGTCGATTTTTGCATTTTGACCTTTTTCGGTTATTTCATAAGTTTTACCGCCAAAAAGCTTTTTGCTTATTACATTAACATAGCCATCCCTTTCTAATTCATCTAAAACTGCTTGTGACCTTCCTGTAGCACCTACTGGGTTATTGCCACCTTTAATTTCGGTTAGCCTATCCCTTATTATAGTAGTAAGTGCACTAGCATTTTTGGGACCATCTTTTAGTGCTTCTAGATACAGTTTTTGTACTAAAGTTAATTCTTTAGCCATTTGCTACACCTCCATTTATAATTATCCATCTACTATATGATTATAATACCTAATTTTTTTCCTTTTATGCAAGAGGGGATTTTACTGGGGGGAGATTATCCCCTCCAGTATTCCCATCTTTTTAGTTTTATTTACTCTTATTGGTGACTTTATTAATTATTATAACTTTCCTATGCTGCATTTTCTTCAGCAGTAGCTGCCGCAATTTCTTCAGCAGTCATATTCTTCCGACGCTTGAAGAAGTCAACATAGAAGAATCCAGTTAGAATAATAGCCAATGCTGGAATCCAAGCTAGATGATAAATACCCTGTACTACATAAGTGTAACTTAGATATCCTGCTCCTGGTAAGGCTATTACAAAGGTAGTAAACAATAATGCAAACCACCAGTAACCAGTAGGTCTGCCTACAAGTTGTAACCAGATAATAATGGTCATAAATGACATTAATGCTAACAAACTAGATAAAGCTGGGAATAGAATCCAAATATAGAACCACGCACCAGACAAGGCTAAGGCCGCACAAGCTGCAATAGAAACTGAAGCTGCTGCCCATTTAGGAGCATCAGTTGGTGGGGTAGGTTTTTTAGTCATTAAAGCAATTAGTTCTAAGGAGAATATTCTCATATTTCTAGTACCTGACTCTAGAGTGGTAATCATAAATATACTACCTAATAGTCCACCCCATACTAACCAAGCACTATTTGGAATAAAGGTAAATACGCTACCAGCTATTTCAGCATATCCACTTTGCAGAATGAATATCCAACCTTTTCCGATATACTCAGTGTAAACAGCTAATGGTAGAACTGCAGCAGAAGCTAGAGCAACAAATGCTGTTAAGCCTTCTAATACTTCTCCACCATAACCAATTAAACGAACATATTTTTCATCTGGAACTCTTCTAGAAGTATAACCTGTTGTCCAGAAGGAGTGCATACCTGTTAAGGCACCACAAGAGATAGTTAAGAATAGCATAGGCCATAGTGGTCCTTCAGAAGCATAAGTGATAACTGCAGGTAGTTGTAAAGGTATATTACCAACTATACATCCGATTAATAATACAGTTGCACCAACACACATGAAAATAAAGTTTAAAAAGTTTCTAGGTTCAACTAATATCCAAGCTGGTATAGATGCTGATATAACTGGATAAATACAGAAAATTGCAAACCAAGCACCAAATGGTAGGCTTATAGGATATTTGATACCTAAAACTACAAAAATAGCTACAACTACTACTCCAATTAAGGTTGCTCTAAGAACTGGCCAACCAAACTTGTATATAAGGAAACCCATAATAACCCCACATACAGTAAAAGCTACCGTTGGTAGAGTTAATTCAGGGGTAGCTGCGAATAGGTTAGCTAATGCAGTTAGAAAAACTGCACAGAACGCTGCAATACTAAACCAACCTAAGAAAATTCCCATTTTCCCTGATCTTTCACTGATTAGTTCAGTAATTAGTGTTCCTATAGTTTTTCCTTGTTTACGCATAGAAATATGCATAGTTGCATAGTCGTGTGGGGAACCTAAGAATATATTACCGAATGTAATATATAAGAATGCTGGTAGAAATCCCCACATAGCACCAGTAGCTCCGCCCGCTAACGGTGCTCCACCAGCAATTGATGCCCAGTGGTCACCAAAAAGGGTTAGAGGGTTAGCAGGATAAAAGTCAACATCATCTCTGAATTCTACTGCGGGTACAGGTCTTCCTGGCTTGTATATTAAATATCTTTTCTGAATAAATGCACCTATTACAAAATACCCAAATGCCCATATTACTATACCTATTAAAGTTAGTGATGTTGTAGTAAATTGCAAGTTGTTTCCTCCTCTCGGTTTTTAACAAAATTTGTTGCCATATAATACGAGTTTTCCTTAATGTTGCTTATCTAGCAAACATTTTAATAAGATTGTGAAACTAGTAATTTATATTAATATACGACTATAGTGCACCCCCTTTTGCCGCAATAGATATACATTTTGTCATAGAGCCTAATATAATTGCAGTTATTTCCACGGCTTATTTCCTTATACATAATAACTAGCATTTTTCGTGCCAACTTATAAAAATAATATTAAAAATGCCATGCTAAAGCGGATATATCAATGTTTTAAAGAAATATAAATATGTTTTTTATTATTAACCTTTTAGCTTGAATATTATTTATGTCTAAAAGCTGACAGTCACCGTCACTTTTTTGACACCAATTAATAAGAGCTATTAGTCACTTTTTAAGAAATAAATCTTCTTAATTTTTTGCAAAAAAGGGGCAGATACCGCTTAGTAAGGCTAGTTTTTAAATTACGATATCTGCTCACTTTTAACTAATTGATATTATTTTCTTAAAGAACCAGTTTCATCTACAGCCCTTAAGTTTGCTAATTCTTCTGCAGTTGGTTCAGGAACCATTTTTACATCTGGAGATACTTTTAAGTCCCAACCAGTGTTTTCAATAATTTCTTCTACAGAACTAAAACTAAAATAAGCATCTAAGATAAACTCTTTTGTTACAGGGTCTGGCCTTAAAATACCTAAGTTAGTAATTATAGCAGCAGGTCCTCCGCCAGGGAAACAATATTTTTCTCTAGCATTACCACCATCTAGATAACCTGGAGATGAAATATAGTCAACTCTTTCTAAGAACCTTCTCTTTTCGTGTTGAGCCATAATCATATACTTTTTAGCACCAATAGCAATATCATTAGCACCACCACTACCATTTAGTCTGGTTTTTGGTAGAGTATATTTGCCTACTTTCCAAGGTTGTTGCCCATCTTCCCATATGCCTGTAGTATTGACATTGCCATACTTGTCAACTTGAGCACAGCCAATCACAGCATTATCAACCTTCGCTGAAGCTACTAGCATACATAGAGCATCTATGCCATTAGTAAAACTAGTGGCATTAGTGGAAATACGGTTATCCTCTATTCCCCAAGGGAGTCCACCTACTGGAGTAGAACCATAGACACCACCTTCGGTAAAAGGGTTCATGTTAGGAGCGTGGTTTTTCTTGGCAAAATAACCTGCTAACATACTTAAACCTACACCTAAAATAGCCAATTCGCCGTCTTTAAATTCTCTACCAGTTGCAATAGCCATCATTTCATTTTTTGTGTAATCCATATTCTTACCTCCCTCCCATAAGTTCTTTTATTTCTGCATCAGTTTTAATCCACTTTCTGTATGGGTCCATAAGGAAAGCAGTATCACTTTTGCTAATTAAGTCAACCTTTTCTTTGCCTATCACATCTACTAATTCTTCCGAAGTTTTATAACTGTTAACATATTTTTCTAAATATTCTTGGGTGCCTTCTTCTGTTTTAAGCATTTTATTCATATAATAGAAATGCTCTTCATCACTATCATAACAACCAGTAGAACAGGCAGGCCATACACCCATAGGAGCATATACCACAGCATCAACTAAGAAATCAGGAATTCTAACTAAGTTAGGATATTGACGCATACAATCTGTGTCTACAATATAATCAGCTTGTAATACTACTTTTTTAGCCGCTCTAGATAACTCAAAACGACTCCATTCGGTTCCTAAAATAATTGCATTACCATTTACATCTGCCATTGTGACATGAATTACTGCTAAATCAGGTACTACCGCACTTAATGCACCTACATTTTTACCTGTAAAAGGATCTTGGATTACAGGTATTTTTTTAGTATTTGGATATACATCAGGTTCATCAGCCGAACACCATTCTTGGTCAGAGCCAACACTAATGTAAGAAGGCATAAAAGGAATTCCTAATGCACCAGCTAAAATACGAAGTGGCATACTACCATTGGAATAGTCTTCTAATATAGTTTGTCCACTTTCTACAGCCCTTCTTAATCCATTAGCAAAACCATAGACTTCTAGTCCCGAAAAACCTACTTCAATACGAGATATTCCACCAACAGCAGCAAGTAAGTTAATGCCTTGACAGCTACAATGAGAAATACTGTTTATGTCTTTAACCCCTTGACGCACCATTTCCCGGAAAAATTCTGTACAATCAGAACCCACCGGTAATCCTCCTCCGTGAGCAAAAGTCATGCCATCCCAAGTATATTTAGAGACAGCTTCTTGCATAGATATAAGTTTATTACCCACTATATTACCTCCTTTAAATTTTGTCCTTATTAGTCTTTACAATTGCAGTTTTTAATACTTCAAGTTACCCATTATCCGCTTTTACTGAAAAGTCATTACCACCTCCACCTAGCGGTTAATTACTTAAAATTCTACGATTATATGATTCCTTGCTTCTTTAGCAAAGGTGAAGCACTATTTAATAACTGTCTAAAACCTAATTGTCTATAGGAATATCCATAAGCTAGTCCCATTAACTGAGTAAAGAATATAATTGGCATGTCGTACTTTACGCCCCGACTTTTTTCAATAGCACCTAACCTAGTGTCTAAATTGGTATGACACATAGGACAAGCCACTACAATAGCATCGGCACCTGCATTTTTAGCAGATTCTACAACTTGTCCACTCAAATCTACCACAATATCCGTTTCCGAAGCAGCATAGCCCCCACCGCAACACTCCGCCTTATGTGACCAGTTTACCGTTTCGATACCAATCACCTGTAAAATATCATCCATAGATGTAGGTTGTTCAGGTGAGTCAAAAGCTACTACTTTGGAGGGGCGTGTTAACAAACACCCATAATAAGCGGCTACTTTAAGCCCAGTTAAAGGTTTTACAACTTTAGAAGCTATCTTTTCGAGCCCTACTTGTTCTGTAAAAAATTGCACCAAGTTTGTAACCTCTGGTTCTACAGGGGCAGGTGCATTAATAATTTCGGCCACTTCTTTAGCTAATTCTGGATTATTTCTTAATTCATAAGAAGCCGTCTTCAACCTGCCAAAACAACCTGCACAAGGTACAGTTATCATGTCCAAATTCATGTTTTTCGCTATATTAAGATTTCTGGCACCTAGACTTACACTTAGTTTGTGATTTAAACTGTGGGCAGCTGTAGCTCCACAACAGTTCCAGTCCTCTATTTCTTGTAAATTGATGTTTAATTTATCACAAACCAGATGAGTTGAGGAATTATATGCCCTCGACAAACCGTGAAGTGAACATCCAGGAAAATACGCTACATTCATCGGTTTACCCCTTTCTTAGTGAAGTCATTTTGAAAATACGACGAGTTTCATCTCTTTTTTTCATCTTAGGTGTAAAAGGATTAACCTTTCCCTTAAAGAACATTTTCATACCAGGATCAAAAACATCTTTAAAATAATCACCCGTTTTTAGATTAAATTCCATAGCTAAGAAGCCTTCTTCTACTCTGCCACCCTTTTCAATATGTCCTAACATAAGTTCATGGAAAACTAAAACTTGTTCTCGGGTAGCAGGAATTTGGTTCTTATAAGCAACTTCCCTTAAATAATCCATTATTCTGGGAATATCAATGCTAGCTGGACAACGGTCAACACATAATTGGCAGGATACACAAGTCCATAAAGAGTCCATTTTTAAAAGCGAGTCAACTTCACCCATCTTAATTAATTTCACTACCTGTCTAGCAGTAATATCAAATATATGGGTATTAGAACAACCACCAGAACACTTACCACATTCCAAACAAGTGTTTAAATCAATACCACAATTATCTAAAAGCTCTTGTTGGAAAGAATTATCTATTTCATCAAGCTTAATAGCCTTGAAAAAATCTGCCGTCATAGGAGTAGTTGAACTAGGCATATTATTCCCTCCTAATTCTCTTGATTAAACAGGGCTAATACTTGGGCTGCTGCTGCTCCACCTTGATGCATAGCTCCTAAGCTTTCCACAGCAAAACTACAAGCACCAGCATAATAAATGCGCTCCCCTGTTTTCATAACTTCATTAGTTTCATAATCTATAAAGCCATATTTATCCGTTTTTACGGGAAATATATTGGACATTTCCTTCGTTCCTGCACTAGGTTCAAGTGCCGCAGCTAAGACAACCATGTCTGCGGTTACTTCAATAGGCATACCCCTTAAAGTATCTTCCGCTCTTATTAATAAACGACCATCTTCAGGTAATACTTTAGCAGGACGACCTCTTACATACTTAACTTTTTTATCTTCGATAACCGAGCGTACAAATTCTTCATACTCTCTGCCTGCAGCTCTATAGTCCATATAAAAGACATAACACTTAGTATCAGGAAACATTTCTTTTACTACGCCAGCTTGCTTAGCTGTGTACATACAGCAGATTTTTGAGCAATATGGATAGCCCTTAGAACGATCCCTAGAGCCAACACATTTAAAGAAAGCTACTGTCTTAGGGGGAGTAACTTTGTCTTTATTAGTAGCCCATTCCTTTAATATTTCTTCAAATTCTAAAGAATTAACTACATTATCATAATGTCCATAGCCATATTCGCCGTGTGAAGTTACATCTAGCATTTGCGAACCAGTTGCTATAACTACAGCATCTACTTCAACTTCTTTAGCTTCACTTTTGTTTTGTAATTTGACTAGATAGCTATTAGGCTTTTGATCGGCACTAATCACTTTAGTTTGGGTCATAACCGTAATATTAGGACATTCATTCAATTGTTCTACCTTATATTTAATAAGATCAGCCGGGTTTTCATAACGAGGATAGCTGTTGTATAGTTTTTCTAAAACTCCGCCTAAAGATTCTGCTACTTCTACTAATAAAACTTTATAACCCGACTGACCAATTTTTAATGCAGCTTCTATACCAGCAATGCCGCCTCCAATTACAAGGGCAGTTTTCGTTTCACTCATTGAACTATTCTCCTTTCCCAAATCCAAGTCTATTTAAAATATCGTCAACTGGAATAGTATTAGCGTTAAAGCCTAATTTTTCAACTGGCACACCAATACATAAGCCTATTAGTTGTGCTAAATCTATAACTGGAATATTATAAGGCCCAAAGCCCCTATCCATAAGATTTTTTTGTTCCCTATCTAGGGCAACATTACAACCTGGACATACGGTAGTCATTAATTCTACCCCTTCTTCTTTAGCACTATCTAATTTGCGGGCTAGATGTGGTTGTACTACAGATTCCCTGTGGGTAAAACCTCTACCCACTGACGCTCCACAACACATTCTTCTTTCCTTAAAAAATACAGGAACTCCGCCTAAGGCTTCATATATTTCCTCATGAAAAGTAGGCAAATCCCCATCATCTAGAACCCCATACAACTGTGATAGATAGTGACATCCATAGTGAGAAGCAACTCTCAAACCATTTAAAGGATGTATTACTAATTCCTTAATTTTATCTATTAGGAGATAGTACAACTCTTGGACATGAATGATTCTGGTTTCATTTTTATATTCATAACCCCATTGGCTAATTAGTTGGTTAGACATTTTTTTATACTCTGGGTTGTGGTTAAGAATATGAGCTAGTTCAGTATTGTAACCAAAACAGCCATTGCAGAACATATAGGTGTCTAAGCCATATCTTTGTTCTACTAAAGCTAAGTTTCTCGCAGTTACAGCTAAAGCTGGTTCAGGGGGAAAGCCAGAACAAGTTAGGATATACCCCGAACAGCAAGTCTGATCGGCATCCATAATTACTTCTACCCCTAATTTTTTTAATACTTCTTTAACAGCACTTTCTGTTCCAGGGTATTCCATACTCCCCGTACAACTCCGAAAAAGAAATATTTTTTCAGGTATTTCACCAATTCTTTCCTTAGGTGATATTACAAGTGGTTTATTCATTAGTAACACCCCCCCTTTCCAGACTAAAATTAACATCCTTTTCAACCATTTCTTCTAACTTTTCCATCCATTCAATAGCACCAGTTTGTTCAAATATTGCTCGATATTCTGCAATGGCCTTTTCCGAAACTTCTGGCCATTCTTCAACTCCAATGGATGTACGCAACCTATTGATTTTTTGTACTCCTCTTTCACCTGGAACAAAAGTCAAACCTTTATCAAAAGCCCTAAAACCATATTTATTAATGGGTTTTACATATTTTAGTCCATAATTATTCTCTAATGCCATAAATCTTAGTTGCATCATTAACAGTGGAAAATGGATATCAACTGGACATACCCTATAACAGTTAGCACACCAAAAACATCTCCATATTTCTTCACTTTCTAATAATCTTGCAGTATTTCCAGTCAGAATCTCACTGATTACAAACCTGGGATTATAAGACGGTGTTATTGCTGCTACTGGACAGTTACCCGTACATTTACCACACTGTAAGCAATTTTCTAGGTTTTCTACCAAATTATACTTGTCAATTTCACCATAAAGATTATCCCGCCAATCTTTATCGCGTTCTCTTGGCATATTTCACATCTCCCTTATAATTAAATTAGATGAACATCTATCAACCAAATATTGTGCAGTAAAAAATATAATTAAACTTCAGCAGAATAAATATGCAAATAATATGCCAGTTATTAAGTAAAAATGTTTTTCTGAAAATTTTAGCTATTTTATACTCATATTCAGTAAATACATATATGTTTTTCAAAATAAGCCGATATTTATAAATCTGATCAGTTAATGAGATAGGCAAATTACATAATTTAAAACAAAAAAGTGTCAGTTTCTTAGATATGTTTTTTAAGAAACTGACACCTTTTTAAATGCAAACAGTCATAACTAGCCTGTAAAATATATGTATAAAAAAAGTGCCCGACAAGAAAAGAAATAAAAAAA
>JAAYRQ010000068.1 GCA_012518685.1 Syntrophomonadaceae bacterium
CATTATCTACTATTACTATAGCTAAGCTTAATGAAGACTTTTTCTATTTATTAAGGTTGTTAGGTAAATTCATTATCCCTGGAGTTGTTGGTTTCGGCCTTTTAGCAGGCTTATATACTGCTAGGGTAGCAAAGGGACAGGGACAGGCTACATTAGATGATTCTATAGCTGATGATCCTGAGGTTGAAAAGGAAACTTGGGCTGGTATTACTATTAGAGCCTTAAAAGTATTCTTATTCGTAATGGCCCTTACCTTTTTAGGACAAGGTTTTACCCCCTTAATTGACAAATATATTTTAACCCTTGATTACAGATTGCTGTATTGGGTTAATAGTATTTCAGCGGTCCTAGATAATGCCACCTTGGCTGCAGCGGAAATAAGTAACAAAATGAGTATTATGCAAATAGAAGCTATCCTAATGGGCTTAATTATTGCTGGTGGTATGTTAATCCCTGGTAATATTCCTAATATTATTGCAGCTTCAAAACTTAAAATCACTAGTACAGAATGGGCTAAGATAGGTCTTCCCATTGGCGTAATAACTATGGCACTATTCTATGTAATTTTATTTGTAATATAAAATTATAGTACGAAATTGTAAAGCGGCAGATAACATTATCTGCCGCTTTTGTTTTGCTTAATGGGCTAGCTTGCCTTTAAAAAGCTGGTACACAAGCACCTTGGTATTTTTCCTCTAGGAAGGTTTTTACCTCTTCAGATTGTAGGGCCTTAGCTAACTTTAGCATATCTTCATTGTTTTCATCCCCTGCTCTTACTACTAAGACATTAGCATAAGGGGAGTCGGCAGCTTCTTTAGCTATAGCATCATTTACGGGGTCTAAATTACCTTCTATAGCATAATTACTATTAATTACGCATACAGGCAAATCCTCTAAGGCTCTAACTAGCATAGGAGCATCCATCATTTGTATGACTATTTTTTTAGGATTGCTTACTATGTCAGCATCTGTAGCTATTAAGCCCGCATCTTCTTTAAGAGTGATTAAGCCTTCTTTTTCTAATAATAGTAAGGCTCTACCGCCATTAGTAGCATCGTTGGGGATACCTATAGTAGTGCCTTCGCTTATATCATTTAAATTCTTAATTGACTTAGAATATACTCCCATAGGTTCACTATGGACTTTCACTAAGACGGTTAGGTCTGTGCCATTTTTTTCGTTATATTCATCTAAGTATTGTGTATGCTGGAAGAAGTTGGCATCGATTTGTCCATCGTTTAAAGCTGGATTAATTAAAACATAATCAGTAAATTCTTCAATTTTCAAGTTAACTCCTTCTTCAGCTAACATGGGTTTAACTACTTCTAAGATTTCCGCATGGGGCTTAGCAGTAGCACCTACCACCAATGTGTCACTACTAGAGCTGTTCCCACATCCTGCTAAAAGACCTAAAGATAAGATTAAAGACAATAGTATTATTAGTTTTTTCTTCATTTTAATTTACCTCCTCTTATTAACGATACTTGCCGTTGCTTTATCACCAAAGACTTGAATTAATTGCACCATTATTATTAGGATAATAACTGTTGCCCAAAGTATAGTGTATTCATAGCGTTGGAAGCCATAATAATATGCCAAAGTTCCTAAACCACCTCCCCCAACAATACCAGCCATAGCCGAATAGCCTACTAAATTGATAGTAGTAATGGCCACCCCTAAAATGATAGAAGGTAGTGCTTCTGGTATTAATACTTTTGAAATAATTTGCCAGACACTGGCCCCCATCGATAATGCTGCTTCTATTAAACCCCATTCTATTTCTTTTATGGATGTTTCTACTAATCTAGCTACAAAAGGAATCGCAGCCAGAGTTAAAGGTACAATAGAAGCTGCTGTACCTATGAAACTACCTACAATTAATCTGGTTAAAGGGATAATAAGGATAAGGAATATAATGAAAGGAACAGAACGAACTGTGTTGACTATAACACCTAAGGTTCTGTTAAAAGGGATATTTTCTAAAATATGTCCTTCATCAGTAATTACTAAAATTACTCCAATAGGAAGCCCAAAGAAATAGCTTAAAAAAGTAGCTATAGCCACCATGTATATAGATTCCCAAGTAGCTAACAATACTCGTTCAGCAATCCAGGCATTACTACCAAAAAGATTATAAAAACTATTAATATCTAGGGCAGTAATTACTTCAAACATTTTTCAGCACCTCAAC
>JAAYRQ010000069.1 GCA_012518685.1 Syntrophomonadaceae bacterium
CTTCTTTTAAGGTTTCCATCAATTCCTGCGAAGTTCCAGCCCGATCATGGGTTAATACTAACCGTAATCTATTATTGGCTTGTTCTCGACTAGATGAGGGTTCTTTAGTATATAATCTTTTTAATAATTCAAGCATTAGTCTCCTCCTTATAAATTACCTACTAAAGATAGTGCGGATTTTTTCCCAAAGGGAAGGATCTTTATCAAAATCTATAATGGCGACTTCTTCGCCAGTAATACGCTGGGCAATATTGTGAAAGGCTTGTCCAGCAATAGAAGCAGTATTTAAAATAATAGGCTCTCCCTTATTCGTAGAAATCACTACATTACGGTCCTCAGGTACTACACCAATTAAATCAATACATAGATGTTCAACTAAATCATCAATGCTTAGCATATTACCAGCCTTAACCATATCGGGTCTAATCCGATTAACAACTAACTTGATATCTGTAAAATTAGCAGATTCTAACATGCCAATTATTCTATCAGCATCCCTGACGGCAGATACTTCTGGGTTAGTAATTACTAAAGCCCTATCGGCAGCATAAATCGCATTTTTAAAACCTTGTTCAATGCCAGCGGGAGAGTCAATAAAAATAAAATCAAATTCCGTTTTAAGTTGGTCACATAATTCCTTGACTTGTTCTGGAGTAATATCGTCTTTGTTACGAGTTTGGGCGGCAGGTAACATGTACAAGTGTGGGAAACGCTTATCCTTTACCAAAGCTTGCTTAAGGGTACATTCACCTTCGATTACCTGTACAATATCATAAATAACCCGATTTTCTAAGCCCAAAATTAAATCCAACTTTTTTAAGCCGATATCCAAGTCCATAACTACAACCTTATGCCCTAAGTTAGCCAAGGCAGTGCTAACATTAGCAGCCGTAGTTGTTTTGCCGACTCCGCCTTTACCAGAAGTAATAACTATAACTTGACCTAGGTTTTCCATAAAAATAAGGCCCTCCCTTAACTATCATAATCAAAATGGGAAAATATTAAAAATATCCTAATACTAATTGTAAAACAAAAAAGCAATTGATTAAACTGCTATTTTAGGAAGATAGATGAATTTTGCTGAAAAAAACCCCTAAAAAAGATACATGAGCCCTGGGGAAGGCTCATGTATGAGGGAATGTGATGGAATTTATGTTTATACTTTGGGGGGTGAAGTTATTAACATTATTACACACAGTTAAACTTTTTGCAATACTCTGAATATTAAAATAATGTCGATTAGCCATAAAACTATTTTATACCCCTGTCTAAATGCTCGAAATATGTCTTTTAAATTAAACAAGTAATACCAAATTATTAATATTTACGATTAATTTTTTTAACTACATTTAAATTAACGGGATTTCTTAAAGATTCTTCAACCCCTTTTATTATGTCATCAATAGCTTTACTAAATTCTTTTTCTCTTTCTGTCATTTTTAAAAACCTCCTTTAACCGACCTTAAAGAATGTGCTTTTAATGAATGTTTTCTAAGTTTTCATTTCCAGTTTTAATTAGATTGGCAATATTAATAAAAGCTTTTTCCATAGGTCCAGTAGGGTAAAGTTTAGCTAAGCGTTCATACAGTTCACAAGAATTATGTCTAACTTCTAAACCTAGTTCAAAAA
>JAAYRQ010000070.1 GCA_012518685.1 Syntrophomonadaceae bacterium
AACAAAAAAACCCTATAGCATTTCTGCCATAGGGTCTTGTATTGCAATACTTATCTTTTTGAATATTGTGGGGCTTTTCTAGCTTTATGTAAGCCGTATTTTTTCCTTTCCTTCATCCGTGGATCACGAGTTAGGAATCCTGCCCGCTTTAATTCTGGTCTTAAGTCAGGGTTGGCTTTTATTAAGGCTCTAGCAATGCCTAATTGTACTGAACCAGCTTGGCCTGTAACTCCACCACCATGTACTCTACATATTACATTATATCTACCTATAGTATCAGTAAGCTCTAAAGGTTGCTGAACAATTAGCCTACTAGTCTTATTAGGAAAGAAATTTTCAAAAGATCTATCATTAATGATAATTGTGCCATCACCAGGTACTAACCTTACCCGTGCAACAGCTTTTTTTCTTCTTCCAGTTCCCCAGTATTGAACTTTCGCCATAGTCTATCCTCCTAACCTTTGATTTCACGAACTTCAGGCTTTTGTGCTGCATGTGGATGTTCGCTTCCTCTATATACTTTTAACTTTTTAAACATTTGTCTGCCTAGACGATTATGAGGTAACATTCCTTTGATGGCTACCTCTACCGCCCTTTCTGGTCTTCTATCCATTAAATCCCTATAGCTAACTTCCTTTAAGCCACCAGGATAACCACTATGACGGCGATATTTCTTTTGGTCTAATTTATTACCAGTTAAAACTACTTTTTCGGCATTAATAATAATGACGAAATCCCCAGTATCAACATGGGGAGTATAAATAGCTTTATGTTTTCCTCTTAAAATAACGGCAACTTCAGATGCTAAGCGACCTAAAGTCTGACCATCAGCATCAATAACATACCATTTTCTTCCCACTTCTAATGGCTTAGCCATGTATGTTTTCACTTTAGTCCCTCCTGTGAATCAACTTAAAGCCTAAAACTTTTCCTGGGAACGGGGCTGAACCAAGGTCAATTTTTAGACTACCATATAATATTACCGAAAATCAGCCACCCTTGTCAAGCAAGAAGGCAAATATATTCTTAATACTTCACCTCTAACAAATACAGCCCATTAGGTGGAGCAGTTATACTAGCCAATCTACGGTCTTTAGCCAAAATAATTTCCTTAACCCTAGCAGGGGGAATATTCCTCCGCCCTACCTCAACTAATAAACCCATAATAATCCTAATCATATTATACAAAAAGCCATTAGCTTCAATAAAAAAATCTATATAAGCATCCTTTTCCACTAGATAGCATTGGCTAACCCTTCGCACATAATCCTTGACCGAAGACCCACTAGCACAAAAAGAAGCAAAATCATGTTCACCTATAATATAGGCAGCAGCCTCATTCATAAGGTCAATATCTAAAAATTCACTAAGACACCAAGCATAATTTCTCACCATAGTCTGTCCTATTACAGGACGATAAATCCTATAATTATACAATTTAGAAACCGCATCAAACCTAGGATGAAAACTAGCCTCCACCAAGGAGCTGACCAAAATCCTAATATCCTCTGGCAATACACTATTTAAAGCCCAAGACCACCTATCAGGCGGAATACTACTAAGAGTATTAAAAACTACCACCTGCCCTAAGGCATGCACCCCTGTATCAGTTCTCCCTGCACTAATAATCCTAGTTTCCAGCCCAATTAATTTAAAAATCGCAGTCTCTATCTCACCTTGAATACTTTTCGCATTCTTCTGCCATTGAAAACCATGATAATTACTGCCATCATATTCTACTAAAAGCTTAATCCTCTGCATCTTCTCCACCTACTAAACAAATCCTTAGTAACTAAGCCAAAACAAAAACCCCTATAAATAACAAAACAGCTAAAAAAACATAATCGGTCTTAGTCATAGCAAGATTATGTAAATAAGTCCGCCCTAGCCCCCCATTATAACACCTTGTTTCCATGGCTATAGCAATATCGGAAGCCCGATTAAAAGCCACCCTTAAGAGCGGAATTAAGAGGCTACTTATAGCCCTTATCCTTTGTTTAATAGAGCCACTTCCATAATCTATCCCCCTAGCCTGTTGAGCCAGGCTAAGCCTACTAGCTTCCTCGATAAACAAAGGGATGAATCTTATACTAATCGTCATAATCATGACTAGTTCCTGAACAGGCAAGCCTATATAAGTAAAAGGTTTTAATAGCTTTTCAAGGGCAGCCATTAACTGCTGAGGAGTGGTGGTAGCAGTTAAAATCCGAATCACTACTAACAAAAGCACTAACCTAATACTGATAGCTGCAGCTAATATTAGCCCTTCCCAAGTGATAGTAATAATACCTAGCGAATAGCAAGGGGTGCCTTTAACTAATAATACTTGTAATATAACTGTTAACAAAATAATAAGGGCAAAGGGGCGTAAAGCTTCTAAATAGATAAAAAACCTCACCTGACTAATTTTCAATAAAAATATTACAGGCAAGGATAAAGCTAAAAGTTTATAAGGAAAGCTTGCTACAATAATAAAAACCAGCATAAAAATACTAGCAATAATCTTAGTCCTAGCTTCCAAGTTATGCAGGATTGAATCAGATGGAATATACTGCCCCACCCTAATTCCTCTATGCATAATTATCTCCCCTAAAAACCTTAGCTATTCCTTCTAAGACAGCTTCTTTATTATTAAGACTAATATCATAGCCCCTAGCCCTTAGCTTAAAAACCGTCTCTAAGTAAGCAGGTAAGATATAATTAGCCATATATAAGGCTTCTAAGTCCATTAAACTAGACTTATTAGTAATAATGGAATCTATAGTGCCATCAGCTATGATATATATTTCATCACAAATATTTAATAAATAATTAAGATTATGTGATACTAAAACGACTGTCTTATCATTTGCCTTTAAGTCGGCTATAAGTCTCTCTAAGTCTAATCTGCCTAAGTAATCTAACCCTGCAGTAGGTTCATCTAAGAGAATATACTTAGTGTCCAAAGCCAAAATAGTAGCAATAGCTACCCTTCTTTTTTCACCACTACTAAGGGTTCTTATGTTTCTATCCTTATAAGTAGAAAATGACAATCCCACTAAACCTAGGCTTTTTTCAACCCGTTCCTTAATAATAAATTTATCTAAATTCTGATAAGTTAAGCCATAAGCAATTTCATCATAAACCCTGTCCAAGACGAACTGAGTTTCTGGAAATTGAAAGACTAAGCCAATATTAGTAAACTTTCGCCTTTTACCTTTTGCAATCAGCTTGACATCATCTACTAATACTTGACCTTTTTGTGGTACTATTAAGCCTGCCATTACTTGCAGCAAGGTCGTCTTGCCTGAACTAGTAATACCAAATAAGCCCACTACACTATTATCATTTATTGTAAGGACAACATCCCTTAAAGCCAGCTTCTCATAAGGAGTACCTACTTGATAAGCATAGCTAACATTATTTACTTTAATCGGCATAATTCATTCACCAACTCATCTACCGTTAATAAATTATGGGGCAAGGACTCTAGCCCCTTATTATTAAGCTCATCTATTAGTTGGGTAACTTCTGGCAATTCTACCCCAGCGGCAGATAATACCGCTTTATTATCATACATCTCCTCTGGTTTAATGTCCGCTTTAATCAGACCCTCATCTAAGATTAAAATTCTATCGGCTTTGACTACCTCTTCTAAATCATGAGTAATCATAATCACCGTAAGATTAGTAGCATTTTTAATATCGAGGATGGTCTTAATAACATCTTGCTTACTTTGGCTATCTAGCATTGTAGTAGGCTCATCCAAGACTAAATACTTAGGATTTAGGGCTAATAATCCTGCCAAAGCCACCTTTTGCTTCTGACCTCCAGACAAAAGATAAGGAGGATGTTTTTTAAACTCCTCCATTTTTACCATTTTAAGAGCTGCATCAACTCTATATTTTATTTCCTTAGTAGGTAAACCTAAATTTTCAGGACCAAATGCTACATCTTCTTCAACTAAATTAAAAATAATTTGGTTGTCTGGAGAAGATAATAATAATCCTACCTTTTGCCTAATCTTAATCTGATTTTCTCTATCCTTAGTAGATAAACTATCTACTATTACTTGCCCATTTACAGGCACAAGTAACCCATTAAGCAAACGAGCCAAAGTCGATTTACCTGAACCATTCTTACCTACAACTGCAATAAACTCACCCTCTAAAAAATCCCCGCTAATATTATTTAAAATATTACGGTTACTTTTCGGATACTGGTAGGTTACATTTTGTAAACTAATCATACTTTGTTAGTCAACTAGTTCCAAAATTACCATAGGAGCACCGTCACCTTTACGGTTTCCTGTTTTAATAATACGAGTATATCCCCCTTGACGGTCAGTATAACGCCCAGCTATATCCGAAAAAAGTTTATCTACAGCCGCTTCAGAAGTGATAAAAGCTAAGGCTTGCCTTCTGGAATGTAAATCACCCTTTTTCCCCAAAGTAATCATTTTATCAGTAATTTTTTTGATTTCCTTTGCTCTGGTTTCAGTTGTAGTAATTTTCTCAGCTTCAATTAAAGAAGCCACAGAATTCTTAAGTACTGCCTTTCTTTGACTACTTGCTAGGCTTAGTTTACGATAGCTCAAAAAGGGCCCCTCCTTTCTAATCTTCAGGTTTCTTCAAAGTCAAATCTAATTCTTTTAACTTGCGTTCTATTTCCTCTAGCGATTTTTGACCTAGATTCCTAATTTTACTCATTTCCTCCCTAGTCTTTTCAATAAGATCACCTACATTATTAATGTTAGCTCGTTTAAGACCATTAGAGGCTCTAACCGATAATTCTAATTCTTCTATAGACATTTCTAGGACTTTGTCTTTCTTTTCTTCTTCTTTTTCTACCAAAATTTCGACTTCAGAATAAGTATCATCAATTTCCGTAAATAATTTTAAATACTCAATTAAAATCTGAGCTGATAGGCTAACTGCCTCTTCAGGATTAATACTACCATTAGTCCAAACTTCCAAAGTAAGACTATCAAAGTCAGTTCTTTTACCAACCCTAGCATTATCAACCGTGTAATTAACACGAGTTACAGGAGTATAGATAGAGTCAATAGGAATCAAGCCTACTATTTCTTCATTCTTAATCGGCTGTTGATCAGCTACTACATAGCCCCTACCTCTTTCAACAGTTAGCTCCATTACTAGCTTAGCACCATCCGCTAAAGTAGCAATATGCAAATTAGGGTTTAATACTTCAATTTCTGCATCAGGTTGGATATCCTTAGCCATAAGCTTCTTAGGACCTTCCTCTTCAAATCTAATAATTTTACGCTCAGGACCATCATAATCCAAAATCATTTTCTTAATATTTAAAATCATTTCCGTAGTATCTTCTACAATATTAGGAATAGTAGAAAATTCATGCAAAACACCGTCAATTTTAATAGAAGTAACAGCTGCACCAGGTAAAGAAGATAAGAGAACCCTACGCAAAGAATTTCCTAATGTAGTACCATAACCTCTCTCTAATGGTTCAATCACAAATTTCGCATAATTAGACTCAGGAACTTTTTCCACACAATCGATTCTAGGTTTTTCCATCTCTAGCATCTATTTATCCCCTCCTTCATTAATAGAGGTTTCTTTTATCTAGAGTAGAGTTCAACTATTAACTGTTCATTAACTGGAGTATCAATCTGATCTCTAGTTGGGTAAGCTAGAACAGAACCGTTTAAATTCTCTACATTAACACTTAGCCATTCGGGCGGAGTCTTATAGGCAGCTTGTTCCTTTAACTCCTGAAACTTAGCTGAGGATACACTTTTTTCTTTTACTTGAATTTCATCCCCTACCTTAAGTAACATAGAAGGAATATTAGCCTTCTTACCATTAATCGTAAAATGCCCATGTGTTACTAGTTGGCGAGCTTCCTTTCTAGAAGCAGCAAATCCTAATCTATATACAATATTATCTAATCGTCTTTCAATAAGAATAAATAAATTCTCACCAGTAACCCCTTTTTGGCGTTCAGCTTTTTCAAAATACCTACGGAATTGCTTTTCCAAAATACCATAAGTTCTTCTCATTTTTTGCTTTTCCCTTAGCTGAATACCATATTCACTAACCTTTTGCCTACGGCCTTGACCATGTACACCAGGAGCATAAGGTCGTCTTTCTACAGAGCATTTTTCCGAATAACATCTATCACCTTTTAAAAACAGTTTTTCGCCTTCCCTGCGGCATTGGCGGCAAACAGCATCCGTATATCTTCCCACTTAAAACATTCCCTCCTTAAACCCTTCTTCTTTTTGGTGGTCTGCAACCATTATGAGGAATAGGGGTAACATCTTTAATTGCACTGACTTCTAGTCCTGCAGCCTGAAGTGATCTAATCGCAGCCTCACGCCCTGCACCTGGACCCTTAACATAACATTCTACTTCTTTAAGTCCATGCTCCATCGCAGCCTTAGCGGCATTTTCAGCAGCCTGTTGAGCAGCAAATGGGGTACTTTTTCTAGAACCTTTAAAACCAGAACTACCAGCACTAGCCCAAGAAATAGCATTACCATGTTTGTCAGTTATAGAAATAATAGTATTGTTAAAAGTTGATTTAATGTGAGCAATACCCTGTTCGATATTCTTCTTCTCACGCCTTTTAACCCTAGTCGTTGTTTTTCTTGCCACTTAATTTTCCCCTTTCTTAAATCAGGCTTTTACTTTCTTTTCACATTAGCAACCCGTTTGGGCCCTTTGCGAGTTCGAGCATTGTTTTTAGTATTTTGACCCCTGACTGGTAAACTACGACGATGGCGAATACCTCTATAACAACCTAAATCCATTAAGCGTTTAATATCCATGTTTACTTGTCTGCGTCTATCACCTTCGACTAAATAACCTTTATCTATAATATCCCTTAATCTGGAGACTTCTTCTTCAGTTAAATCTTTCACTCTTGTATCAGGGTTTATACCTGCTTCAGCTAATATTTTCCTAGCTGAAGGTCTGCCGATACCAAAAATATAAGTTAGTGAAATTTCTACCCTTTTATCACGGGGTAGGTCAACACCTGCAATTCTTGCCAAAACTAATTCACCTCCTGCTCCTTTTAACCTTGAACTTGTTTATGCTTGGGGTTTTCACATATAACCATGACTTTACCCCTTCGCTTAATTACTTTACATTTTTCACACATTGGTTTTACTGATGGTTTAACCTTCAAATTAATACCTCCTTAACTCGAGTAAAAGGCTTACTTAAAACGATAAGTTATTCTGCCGCGATTTAAATCATAAGGCGATAATTCCACCATTACTTTATCACCAGGTAAGATTCTAATGAAATTCATCCGCATCTTTCCAGATATATGGGCGAGGACTTGATGGCCATTTTCTAGTTCTACCGTAAACATAGCGTTTGGTAGGGGTTCAAGAACTATACCCTCAACCTCTATTACATCATCCTTAGCCATTTACCAGACCTCCTTCCCCTTGGTTTTTAACCTTTAATAATCTGTTTAAGGTTTTTACGAATTATATGATTTTCGGGCATTTCTCCCTTAACGAGATAAGCTAAAACTTCATTTGCCACTGAGTTAGTAATTTTAATATGTTTAATATTTTTAAGCTTGGGGTTTTCAATTCTTCTCAAATCCCCATCAGCTAATAATACATTCTTTTCATTAACAACCTCAATTACTACAAAAGGCCTGCCTGCATCTCGCCCTGCTTTTGAATATGCAATTTTACCTATTCTATCGTCCACTAACTAGGCCACCTCCCACTTACAAGAGAGTTAATATATCAGGCCCCTCCTCAGTTATCGCTATAGTATGCTCAAAATGAGCTGAAAGACTACCATCACGAGTTACTATAGTCCATTCATCTTCTTTAGTAAGTACTTTATATGAACCGATATTAACCATAGGCTCAATAGCTATAGTCATGCCGTTTTGAAGCTTTGGCCCACTATTAATTCTACCATAATTTGGAACAGGAGGGTCTTCATGCATATCCCTGCCAATGCCATGACCTACAAAATCACGCACTACTGAAAAACCATGCTTTTCTACCTGGGATTGGACTGCATTAGAAATAGCACCCAACCTATTACCTATGATAGCGGCATTAATACCACACATTAAAGATTCCTCAGTAACCCTTAAAAGCTTAGCAGCTTCATCACTAATTTCCCCTACTGGAATAGTAGTAGCAGAATCACCTGCAAAACCATTAACTAAAACTCCAAAATCGATACTAATGATATCGCCTTCCTTAAGTTCCCTATTAATCGGAATACCGTGGATAACTTCCTCATTAATAGAGGCACATATAGCACCTGGAAATGGCCTACCACCCTTAGGGTTAGGATAATTCTTAAAAACGGGAATCGCATTTCTTCTTTTACATTCATGTTCAGCAATAGCATTAAGATTAGCAGTAGTAATACCTGGCTTAACTTTTTGTCTTAGGATATCAAGCACCTGTGCTACTACCTTACCTGCTACCCGCATTTTCTCAATTTCATCCCGATTTTTTAGAATAATCATTATATACTCTCCAGCAACTTTTTAATATCGGCAAATACTTCTTTGGGATTCCGATATCCATCAAACTCATACAGCACATCTTGGGCCTTATAATAATCTAACAAAGGATTAGTTTGCTCATGATAAACTGTAAGTCTATTTTTAATAGTTGCTTCACTATCATCACTACGCTGAACTAGCTCACTACCACACTTATCGCAAACCCCTTCTTTTTGCGGAGGGGTAAACTTCAGGTTATAAACCGCTTTACAACTAGGACAACTAATACGATTAGCAATACGCTGAATAACTATCTCATCAGGTACAGCAATATTAATGGCCACTTCCACTTTAGCATCCAAGCCAGACAAGACCTCATCTAAAGCCTTAGCTTGTTCGTTAGTGCGAGGAAATCCATCTAATAAAAATCCCGCCTTACAGTCATCTTCGGCTAATCTTTCCTTAACCATTCCTATAATCACTTCATCAGGAACTAACTTGCCCTCATCCATAAAAGACTTAGCTTCTAACCCTAGTTTCGTACCACTACTGACCGCTTCCCTTAAAATGTCCCCCGTAGAAATATGGGGAATAGGGAAATTTACCTTAATCAATTCTGCTTGTGTACCCTTACCTGCACCAGGTGGGCCCATAAGGATAATATTCACGAAATCATCTCCTATTATTTAACAAAACCTTCATAACTTCTTAATAGTAAATGTGACTCAATCTGTTTCATAGTATCTAATGCAACACCTACTACAATAAGTAATGCAGTTCCACCGAACCATAAACTAGTAATACCAGTCAGCCCGATGACGAAGTTAGGCAATATCGCAATCAATCCTAAGAAAACCCCTCCTGACAAAGTCAATCTCGATAAAATTTTATCGATATATTCGGCAGTAGGGCGACCAGGTCTTATACCTGGCACAAAGCCACCATATTTTTTAATATTCTCTGCTACATCCATAGGGTTAAATATTATAGCCACATAGAAATAAGTAAAGAATACAATTAACAGAAAATAAAATAGATTATAAGCAACGCTACCAAAATGAAAATAAGTATTCAAAAATTGGTTAATTGTAGAATTAGGATCAGACCACGAAGCAATTGTAGCTGGGAACATCATCAATGCCATCGCAAAGATAATAGGTATAACTCCAGCCGCATTAACCTTAATAGGTAAAAATGTACTTTGCCCACCATAGACTCTCCTACCTACTACGCGTTTAGCATATTGTACAGGTATCCTTCGTTGACCCTCATTGACTGCAATAATAGCTACAATTATCGCTAAAGCTATTATGATAAAAAGAATAATATTGAAAAAACCAATTATTCCCCCTGATAATTCTTGACCTACCCCAGCAATTTGGCTAGGTAGTCTAGATACAATACCAGCAAAAATAATCAAGGATATTCCATTACCAATACCATGTTCCGTTATCATTTCACCAATCCACATCAAAAATGCCGTTCCTGCAGTTAAGGAGATAGCTATAATTAAATAAGAACCAATTCCAGGACTATTTATAGCACCATTTTTCCCTAAAGCAAAAGACATACCTAAGGCTTGGATAAAAGCTAATACTACAGTACCATAACGGATATATTGTGCTATTACCTTACGACCTTCTTCGCCTTCCTTGGATAATTCCTCTAAACGCGGAACTATAACTTGTAATAGTTGCATAATAATAGAGGCATTAATATACGGAGTTATACTCATAGCAAAAATACTAAACCGTTTAAAAGCACCACCAGATATTATGTCAAAAAAGCCGAATAACTGTCCACTTAATAATTGTGCAATCGCCTCTGGATTAATACCAGGGACGGGAATATGTGCTCCTATTCTGAAAACTAGAATCATCATCAAGGTAAATAGCAATTTTCTTCTTAAATCTCCGACTTTAAAGGCCTGCCCGAATGATCCTAGCATTAAATCACCTCTACTTTACCGCCTTTAGCAGTAACTTTCTCTTCTGCTTGTTTGCTAATTTTGTGTGTCTTAATATTTAAAGACTTTTCTAATTCACCTTCACCTAGTATTTTAACACCATCTTTTACAGACTTAATTATACCATTTTCTTGTAATAGTTCAGGTGTTATTTCGGTACCATCAGGAAAAACATTAAGTTCCCTAAGATTTACGATAGCATATTCCTTTTTGAATATATTAGTAAATCCGCGCTTGGGAAGCCTTCTGTAAAGAGGCATTTGCCCACCTTCAAACCCAGGTCTAACCCCACCGCCAGAGCGGGATTTTTGACCTTTATGTCCCCGAGTAGATGTTTTGCCGTGTCCAGAACCAATACCTCTACCTACTCTTTTCGCTTTTTTATTAGCACCAGGTGAAGATTTTAATTCATGCAGTTTCACCTTGAAACCTCCCTACTATTAATCTAACTCTTCTACTTTTAGCAGATGTTTAACTTTATTGACTTGACCCCTGATTTCAGGACGATCGTCTTTAACTACACTATGGTTTAATTTCCTTAAGCCTAAGCTTTTAACCGTCGCCTTTTGAGTTTTGGGGCAGCCTATTGTACTTTTGGTCAATGTAATTTTAATTTGATTAGCCAAGTGTCTCCCTCCTTAGCCTAGTATCTCATTTATAGTTTTACCCCTTTGCCGAGCGACATCTTCAACCCGCTTAAGGTTTTTCAAGCCTTCCATAGTCGCATTAACCATACTAATAGGGTTAGCAGAACCTAATGATTTAGTTAGAATATCTTTAACTCCAGCAGCTTCTAGAACAGCTCTTACTGGACCGCCAGCAATAACACCTGTACCAGGAGCAGCAGGTTTTAATAAAACTTGGCCTGCACCAAACTTCCCTACTAAAGGATGGGGAATTGTTCGCTCATCAATAAGAGGTATAGTAATAAGATTCTTTTTCGCATCTTCCACAGCTTTCCTAATTGCTTCTGGAACTTCTACAGCCTTACCTTTGCCAACTCCAACTCGTCCTTCGCCATCACCTACAACTACTAGGGCACTAAAGTTAAAGCGGCGTCCACCTTTAACAACTTTGGCTACTCTTCTTATATTAACTACTTTTTCTATAAATTCAGGAGTTGTTTGTTCCTTGTTAATCATCATTTCCCTCCTTTAAATATTTTAAAATTGTAATCCGCCTTCTCTAGCCGCATCAGCTAAAGCAGCTACTTTACCGTGATATTTATAACCACTACGGTCAAATACTACCGAAGTAATACCATTATCTTGGGCTATTTTAGCTATGTGAGCCCCTACTCTTTTAGCAGCTTCAATATTAGTTTTATTAGTTAAATCACTTAACTCCTTATCTAAAGTAGAAGCCGATGCTAGAGTAACCCCTTTTTGGTCATCGATAATTTGTACATAAATATGATTCAAACTTTTATATACGCATAATCTAGGGCTTTCAGCCGTACCCGAAATCTTCTTACGAACCCTTTTTTGTTTACTTTTTCTAATATCATTACGAATAGGTTTTTTAAACAACTTGCTCACTCCTTCCTATCAGCTATTTAGCCCCTGCTTTACCAGCTTTACGCCTAATAATCTCATTTTCATACTTTATACCCTTACCCTTATAAGGTTCAGGTTTTCTTATAGCACGAATATGAGCCGCAGTATTACCCACAAGTTGTTTATCTATACCCTTTACCGTAATCCTTGTAACGGCTGGCACTTCAAACTCTATCCCTTCGGGTGGATCAAGTTCAACTGGATGTGAAAATCCAATATTAATAACTAATTTACTACCTTGCAGTTGGGCTCTATACCCTACTCCAACTAATTCAAGCTTCTTTTCATAGCCATTAGTTACACCTTCCACCATATTGCTTAATAACGAGCGAGTTAGACCATGTAAAGCCCTATGATCTTTTTCATCACTAGGTCTAGTTAATATTAGCTCATTTTCCACCTGCTCAATATTTATTTCTGCAGGTAAATCCTTAGTCAAAGCCCCCTTAGGACCTTTTACAGTAACAAGACTACCGTCCTTTTTCACTTCTACGCCTTTGGGTAGGCTGATAGGCTTTTTACCAATTGGTGACACAGTTCACTCCTCCTTCAGCTACCATATATAACATATAACTTCTCCGCCAAGACCAGCTTTGCGGGCATTCTTATCAGTCATCAACCCTTGGGATGTTGAAATAATGGCAATTCCTAAGCCTCCTAGAACTTTAGGAACTTCATCCTTTTTAACATATACTCTCAAGCCAGGCTTACTGATTCTTTTAAGTCCAGTAATAACCTTTTCATTATTTTGGCCATACTTGAGGTATAACCTAATAACTCCTTGCTTCCCATCAGCTATATATTCAAAATCCTTGATGTACCCTTCATCTTTCAAAATTTCAGCTAAACCTAACTTAATTTTTGAACTAGGCACTTCAACGGTTTCATGCATGACCATATTCCCGTTCCTGATACGAGTCAGAAAATCGGCTACTGGATCAGTCATGACCATACTTATACCTCCTTTACATAACAACCTACCAACTTGATTTGGTTACTCCAGGGAGTTCTCCCTTATGGGCAAGCTCTCTAAAGCAAATCCTGCATACTCCGAATTTACGCATATAAGCTCTAGGTCTTCCACATATCCTACATCTGTTATAACTACGCACTTCATATTTTTGCGGTTTTTGTTGTTTAGCAATCATTGCTTTTTTCGTCATTTAATTACCCCCTATCTAAAAGGCATTCCCATTTCTTTAAGTAGCTCTCTAGCTTCTTCATCAGTTTTCGCAGTAGTAACTATAATAACCTCTAAGCCTCTGATTTTATCAATCTTATCATAATCAATTTCAGGAAAAATCGTCTGTTCCTTAATACCTAAGGAATAATTACCTCTACCATCAAAAGCGTTAGCAGATACCCCTCTAAAGTCACGCACCCTAGGTAGCGAAAAATTAATAAGTCTATCTAAAAACTCATACATTCTTTCCCCGCGTAAGGTAACCTTACAACCAATAGACATACCTTCCCTTAGCTTATAAGTAGCAATAGATTTTTTAGCTTTAGTAATAACAGGTTTTTGACCAGAGATAATTGTTAGGTCATTTACTGCACCATCGAGTGCCTTAGGGTTTTGCACCGCTTCCCCTACCCCTATATTTAAAACTACTTTATCTATTTTAGGTACTTGCATAATATTTTTATATTGAAACTTCTCCATTAATTTTGGAGTAACTTCATTTTTATATTGTTCGTATAACCTCGCCATTTAGCATTTATCCTCCCTTCATGGAGATTATTAGTCAATTACTTCTCCGCATTTCTTGCAGTATCTTACTTTCTCATTATTACTTAAAATTTTTACACCTACTCGAGTCGGTTTGTTACATCTGTCGCAGACTAACATAACATTAGACATATTAAGCGGTGACTCTATTCTGTTAATACCACCTTGTGGTAAAGCCCGAGTTGGCTTCTGATGCTTCTTGACTCGGTTAACACCTTCTACTACAACTCTGCCTTCTCTAGGTAGTACCCTTAATACCTTACCTTTTTTACCATTATCCTTGCCAGCTATAACAAGGACATTGTCACCCTTTTTAATCCGCAATTACTACACCTCCATCGACTAAAGGACTTCTGGAGCCAAAGATATAATTTTCATAAAATTTTTTTCCCTTAGTTCCCTGGCTACGGGTCCAAAAATACGGGTTCCCTTAGGGTTTTGGTTATCATCAATAATAACGGCAGCATTTTCCGAAAAAGAAATATAAGAGCCGTCATTTCTTCTGACTTCTTTCTTAGTTCTAACTACGACCGCCTTAACGATTTCACCTTTTTTGACTACTCCACCAGGAGCAGCTTCCTTAACCGAAGCTATGATGACATCGCCTACAGTAGCATATCTTTTCTTAGAACCACCTAAGACTTTTATACATAAAACCTTCTTAGCTCCAGTGTTATCTCCTACTTGGAGCATCGTTTCTTGTTGAATCACTTTGTAGCCTCCCTTACTGCAAAGTCTTAGCTTTTTTAACTATTTCTATAAGCCTAAATCTTTTATCTTTGCTAATAGGGCGAGTTTCCATAATTCTAACGATATCGCCGGTTTTAGCTTCATTGTTCTCATCGTGAACTTTGTATTTTTTACTAGTTTTGATAGTCTTTTTATACAAAGGATGGCGTTTAACAGTTTCTACACTAACGGTAATCGTTTTTTCCATTTTATCGCTAGTTACTGTTCCTAGCCTAACCTTTCTGTTTCCTTGGTTCTCAGCCACCGTTTGACCTCCTTATTAGCTATTACTTTGGGCTAATTCCCTTTGTCTAATAACTGTTTTACATCTTGCAATATTTTTCCTAACTTCCCTAATTCTCATAGGGTTATCTAATTGACCGGTAGCAAGTTGAAATCTTAAATTAAACAATTCCTCTTTATAATCTGAAACTTTTTTGTTTAATTCTTCGTCGGTTAGCTCCCTTATTCTACTAGCTTTCACTAACCTCACCACCCATTTCTTCTCTTTTTACAAACTTACACTTAACGGGAAGTTTATGTGCCGCAAGTCTCATCGCTTCCCTAGCAACCTCTTCTTCAACACCAGATAACTCAAACATAATACGGCCTGGCTTCACTACAGCTACCCAATGTTCTGGAGAGCCTTTCCCTTTACCCATACGAGTTTCTGCAGGTTTTTCAGTAATAGGTCTATCGGGAAATATCTTAATCCACAACTTACCGCCTCTTTTAATATATCTATTAATCGCAATACGGGCAGCTTCTATTTGTCTATTAGTAATCCAAGCAGGTTCAAGTGCCTGTAAGCCATATTCACCATAAGTTATAGTGTTACCCTTGTTAGCTTTTCCTGCCAAGCTAGGACGATGTTGTTTTCTACGCTTAACTCTTTTTGGGGTAAGCATTATTTACCTGCCTCCTCCACTTCTTTCTCATTAGGTCTTTTCTTAGCTTCAGGTAGAATTTCACCCTTATTAATCCAGACCTTGACCCCTAATTTACCATAAGTAGTGTTAGCTTCAGCGAAGCCATAATCAATGTCAGCTCTTAAAGTGTGAAGCGGTACTTTACCTTCTGCATACCATTCAGTTCTAGCAATTTCAGCTCCACCTAAACGGCCAGAAATGGCAATTTTAATACCTTCGCCACCAGCCCTTAGGGTTCTACTGACAGTTTGCTTCATAGCCCTTCTAAAAGAAACCCTTTTTTCTAATTGTTGGGCTACATTTTCCGCTACTATTTGAGCATCTATTTCAGGTTTCTTAATCTCTTGAATATTAATATTAATATTCTTACCCGTCATTTTAATAAGATCATTTTTCAATGCTTCTACTTCATTACCACCACGACCTATTACAATACCAGGCTTTGCCGTATGGATAGTAATCCTTACCCTGTTACCAGTCCTTTGAATTTCTATCTTAGCAATCCCAGCTATATAAAAACGGTCTTTAATTAACTGTCTTATTTTATAGTCTTCATGTAAAAGATCAGCATAATCACGGTCGGCATACCAATTGGAATCCCAGTCCTTAATAACTCCAATTCTAAATCCTTTTGGATGTACCTTTTGACCCACTATTTAACCTCCCTTTCTCTGAGTACTACGGTTATATGACTAGTTCTGTGTCGTCTAACATCTGCTCTCCCATATGCTCTAGGACGCATTCTTTTAATTATTGGTCCTTCGTCAACCATAATCTCAGATATAAACAATTCATCTGCATCCATATCATAATTATGTTCAGCGTTAGCTACTGCAGATTGTAATACCTTGTTAATTAGAGGAGCTGGTCTTTTATTCGTATATCTTAAGATTCCAGCAGCTTCCCTAACATCTTTGCCTCTAACCAAATCTGCTACCTGACGAGCTTTCATAGGAGATATCCGCAAATAGCGAGCCACGGCTCTAGCTTCCATAATCAAATTGCCCCCTTCCTACTTCGCTCTACTTGTTTTTTCGTTTTTACCAGCATGACCTCGATAAGTTCTAGTCGAAGCAAACTCCCCTAACTTCATACCTACCATATCTTCAGTAACATATACCGGAATATGTTTACGCCCATCGTGAACGGCAATAGTATGCCCAATCATTTGTGGCATAATAGTAGAACGCCTCGACCAAGTTTTAATAACCTTTTTTTGGTTACTTTCATTCATGCTATTAATTCTATTTAACAACTTTTCTTCACAGTAAGGTCCTTTTTTTAGTGACCTGCCCATTTAAAGACCTCCTTTACTTGCGTTTCCTTACAATCATATTATCAGATGGTTTTTTCCGACGAGTTTTGCCGCCAATAGCAATTTTACCCCAAGGAGAAACAGGATATTTCCTCCCAATAGGAGCCCGCCCTTCCCCTCCACCATGAGGGTGATCAACAGGGTTCATAGCCGACCCTCTAACATGGGGTCTTTTACCCATCCAGCGGGATCTACCTGCTTTACCTATAGTAATATTTTCATAATCTAGATTACCTACCTGCCCGATCGTAGCCCGACAAGTTAAGTGAACCAAACGAACTTCACCAGAAGGAAGCCTTACATGTGCATAAGCCCCTTCTTTAGCCATCAGCTGGGCTACCGCACCAGCTGAGCGTACTAATTGTCCACCTTTACCAGGACGAAGTTCAATATTATGAATAAGTGAACCAACGGGGATATCCTTAAGTTGTAATGAATTACCTGCTTTAATATCCGCATTAGCACCAGCTTCTACAATATCGCCTACCTTAAGATTATTAGGGGCAATAATGTAAGCTTTATAACCATCAGCATAATGCAAAAGAGCAATATTAGCTGAACGGTTAGGGTCATATTCAATAGCTGCTACCTTGGCAGGAACCCCTTCCTTAGTACGCTTAAAATCAATTATTCTATATAGTCTTTTATGTCCGCCCCCACGATTTCTAACCGTAGTACGCCCATATACATTTCTTCCTCCCGAACTTTTCAAAGGAGCAGTCAAAGATTTTTCAGGTTCCTTTTTAGTTAGCTCGTCAAAAGAAATAACTGTCATATGTCTTCTACTAGGTGTTGTCGGTCTATATTTTTTAATAGACATTAATTAATTCCCTCCTTAAAGCTATTTGACTACATACCTTCAAATATCCGTATTTTATGACCTGGTTTCAAAGTCACAATAGCTTTTTTGCGACTAGGCGTTTTGCCTTCAAATCTTCCCATTCTCTTAGTTTTGCCTGGCATATTCATAGTAGAAACTTTAAGCACATTTACTTTAAATATGTTTTCAATAGCATTTTTAATTTCAGTTTTATTAGCCTTTTTATCAACAATAAAAGTATATTTATTATCAGCTAACAAATCCATCGACTTTTCTGTGATAACAGGCTTAATAATAATGTCTCGAAAATCTCTCATTAGGCAAACACCTCCTCTACTCTAGCTACCGCATCCTTAGTAATGAGCAGAGTATCGTATTTTAAAAGATCATACACATTAACAAAGTCAACCCTTAAAGGCTTAACACCAGGAATATTTCGTGCTGATTTTGTTACATTTTCATTAGCATCTAGGGTAACTACTAAAGTTTTATTATTAATATTTAGATTACTTAAAGTTTTAACCATTTCTTTCGTCTTAGGTTCATTAAATTCTAACTTATCTACAACTATGATACTGTTTTCCTTAACCTTGGTAGAATAAGCAGATTTTAAAGCCAACCTTCTCACCTTTTTGGGCAAACGATATGAATAATCTTTTGGTCTAGGTCCAAAAGCTACTCCACCACCAACCCAGACTGGATTTCTAGTGCTTCCCACCCGAGCACGGCCAGTTCCTTTTTGTCTCCAGGGCTTTCTGCCCCCACCTCTTACTTCTGCTCTAGTTTTCGTAGAGCTGGTCCCAAGTCTTTTATTAGCTAATTGCATTTTAACAAAATCCGCCATCACAGCTTCATTTGGTTCAATTCCAAAAATACTATCATTTAAGTCTAGCTCACCAATTTGGGCCCCGCTCATATCATATAAATTAACCTTAGGCATTTATTCATAACCTCCTCATTTTCAGTAGTGCTTAAACTTACTTAAGCTTTAACTGAATTCCTTATGATAACAAGACCTTTATTGGGCCCAGGGATAGCACCCTTTACCAAGATAAGGTTTCTGTCCGAATAGACTTTTACTACCTTCAAGCATTGAACAGTAACTCTTTCTCTGCCCATTCTGCCGGGCAACTTTTTACCTTTAAAAACCCGAGCTGGTCCTTTAGCACCTAACGAACCAGTACCCCTATGGTATCTGGAGCCATGCCCCATAAGACCACGGGAAAAATTATGCCTTTTTACTGAGCCAGCAAACCCTTTACCTTTAGAAGTTCCAGTAACATCAATAATATCGCCTTCTTCAAAAATTCCAACATTAAATTCTTGTCCTATTTCATAGTCATCAACATTGTTAACCCGAAACTCTCTAATATAACGCAAAGGTTTGACATTAGCTTTTTTATAATGACCTTTAATAGGTTTATTAGCTAAGTTTTCTTTTAGGTTGTAAAAGCCTACCTGAATCGCCTCATAACCATCAGTTTCTACTTTCTTCTTTTGCAAAACCGTACATGGTCCAGCTTCAACTACTGTTACAGGAATAGCCTTACCTTCCTCAGTATATATCTGGGTCATACCAACTTTGATACCCAGGATAGCTTTTTTTAGATTATTAGCCATCTTACTTAATTCCTCCTAGCTTGAGCATTTCTTTGCGATTGGTTGGAAGTAGGAATTCCAACTTCACTTCTAATTTTCGGAAATTATTCGCCTATAAGACTTTTAAAAAACCTACTAGTCTTTAAGCACCGAACCCCTAACTATAACTTAATTTCAATATCTACCCCAGAAGGTAGATCTAGATGCATAAGTGCATCGATAGTTTTAGGATTAGGATCTAATATGTCAATTAGCCGTTTATGAGTTCTCATTTCAAACTGTTCCCTCGCATCTTTATCGACATGCGGTGACCTTAAAATAGTAAAAATATTTCTTTCAGTTGGAAGAGGAATAGGTCCAGATACATTAGAACCATTCTTCTTAGCAGTATCTACTATTTTTTGCGAAGATTGATCTAGCAACTTGTGGTCAAACGCCTTTAGTCTTATCCTTACTTTTTGTTGACTACTCACCTTTGACTTAACCTCCTTAGTCATATGGTATATAGTACACGCTGCCGGGTGTATGGTAGCGAAGGACCAAGTCGTCCCTCGCTAATAACTAACAATATTTATAAGATACATCTTATACGGAAGTTACCACGCCAGCTCCTACAGTTCTGCCACCTTCTCGAATAGCAAATCTCAAGCCTTCTTCAACGGCAATCGGAGTAATTAATTCAATTTTCATTTGAATATTATCCCCAGGCATTACCATTTCCACACCGTCAGGTAATTCAATAACACCAGTTACATCAGTTGTACGGAAATAAAACTGTGGTCTATAACCCCCGAAAAATGGAGTGTGTCTGCCACCTTCTTCTTTAGATAAGACATAAACTTCCGCCGAAAAACTAGTTAAAGGCTTAATACTACCAGGTTTAGCTAAAACCATGCCTCTCTCAACTTCAGTTCTATCCACACCTCTTAACAATGCTCCGATATTATCTCCAGCTTCAGCATAATCTAAGAGTTTTCTAAACATTTCTACCCCAGTACATACTGTTTTACGAGTTTCTTCTCTCATGCCAACGATTTCAACTTCATCGCCTACTTTAACTTGACCTCTTTCTACCCTACCAGTAGTTACAGTACCTCTACCAGTGATAGTAAAGACATCTTCAATAGGCATTAGGAATGGTCTTTCTGTAGCTCTTTCAGGTAGAGGGATATAGCTATCTACAGCATCCATCAGTTCCCAAATACGGCCACACCATTCACAATCTCTAGAACCACAGCCACACTCTAAGGCTTTAAGTGCAGAACCTTGTACTACAGGAATATCATCTCCTGGGAATTCATATTCACTTAATAGTTCTCTAACTTCCATTTCTACTAATTCTAATAATTCTTCATCATCAACCATATCAGTTTTATTCATAAATACAACAATATAAGGAACTCCAACTTGTCTGGAAAGTAGAATATGCTCTCTAGTTTGAGGCATAGGTCCATCAGCAGACGATACTACTAATATGGAACCATCCATTTGTGCTGCACCAGTAATCATGTTCTTTATGTAGTCAGCATGACCTGGGCAGTCAACATGGGCATAGTGTCTAGTTTCAGTTTCGTATTCAACATGAGAAGTATTAATAGTAATACCTCTTTCTCTTTCTTCTGGAGCCTTATCAATAGCTTCATAAGAAGAAGCCACAGCTCCCCCAGTCGAAGATAAAGTTAAAGTAATTGCTGCAGTTAAAGTTGTTTTACCGTGGTCAACATGTCCTATAGTTCCAATGTTTAAGTGGGGTTTAGTTCTTTCAAATTTTGCCTTTGCCATTAGTCTTTCACCTTTCCTTTCTATTTTTTTCTTTTTGCACTATCTTAAAAAATTCTTTTAAAACAGTATATGAAAAACTAAAAATTTAGCTAGGTTAAGCAACTTAGCAATAATTAAGTTTTCCTAAAAAGATAATTAGACTGGCAACCCATATCTTATAGCTATTATTTCCTTACTACGAGATTCTGGTACCTTCGCATAATCTTTTAGTTGCATAGAAAAAGTAGCTCTTCCTTGGCTAGCTGATCTTAAGCTAGTCGCGTAACCAAAAGTCTCTGCTAAAGGCACAGTACCTTTAATAACTTTGCTTTCTCGGTGTTCCTCCATAGCTAGAACTCTACCTCTACGAGAATTAAGATCAGCAATAATATCCCCGACATATTCTTCAGGTGAAATTATTTCCAAATCCATAATCGGTTCTAGCAAAGATGGTTTTGCCTTGCTCAATCCTTCCTTGACTGCCATACTACTCGCCACCTTAAATGCCTGCTCTGTCGAGTCAACTTCATGGAATGAGCCTCCCAACAAAGTAACTTCCAAATCATCCACTATATAACCTGCTAGAATTCCAGCTTGCAAAGCTTCAAAAACTCCAGTTTTAATAGCGGGAACAAATTCGTGAGGAATCTGCTCTGCTGATGATTGGTTTACAAACTGCTTCCCTTCCCCAATAGGTAAGGGTTCTATCTTAAGGATTACTTGGGCAAATAGCCCTCTTCCACCAGTTTGTCTTTCAAATACAGCCTCAGCTTTAGCACTACTAGTAACAGTTTCCTTATAAGCCACTTGTGGTTTACCTACATTAGCATTTACCTTAAACTCCCTTAATAAACGATCGATAATTATTTCTAAATGTAGTTCACCCATACCTGAAATAATAGTTTGTCCCGTTTCTTCGTTAATTTTAGTTCTAAAAGTAGGATCTTCCTCAGCTAGCCTTTGTAAACTTTCACCTATCCTATCCTGGTCAGCCTTAGTTTTCGGCTCAATAGCAATATCTATTACTGGTTCAGGAAAACTAATATTTTCAAGAATGATAGGCTCTTTCTCATCACACAAGGTATCACCTGTTACAGTATATCTTAACCCAACACCTGCTACTATATCACCTGCACCAGCACTTTCAATCTCTTCCCTATGATTAGCATGCATTTTTAATATTTTAGTTATGCGTTCCTTCTTATCCTTAGTGCTGTTATATATATACTGTCCAGCTTTTAGGCTGCCAGAATATATTCTAAAGTAAGTTAGTTTGCCTACATAAGGGTCAGATAGCATTTTAAAAGCCAGGGCACAAGTATCCTCATCATAACTAGTATGACGGGTTATGGGCACCTTAGTATTAGGGTCAAACCCTTCAACATCTGGCACATCTATAGGTGATGGAAGATAATCTAATACTGCATCTAGTAGCATTTGTACCCCTTTATTCTTAAAAGATGAACCACATAAAACAGGTACAATATTATTATTAATAGTTTCATTTCTCAAAGAACTTTTAATCTCTTCGCTAGAGATGGTTTCACCTTCAAGGTATTTTTCTAGAATATTATCATCATTTTCGGATAGTTTTTCAAGTAGCAAATTATAGTAATGTGTAGCCTTTTTAAGTTCCTCTGCATCCAAATCCCTAGTTGTAAAATGTTCACCTAATTCATCTTCATATATATAAGCTTTAAGGTTGATTACATCTATAATCCCTACAAAGTCATCTTCGACTCCTATAGGAAGCCCTATAGGGATGGGTTCCCCACCTAACACATCTGCTATCATTTGTACGGCACTGTAAAAATCAGCCCCGATTCTATCCATCTTATTAATATAAATTATACGAGGAATTCGGTACTTATCAGCTTGTCGCCATACAGTTTCAGATTGAGGCTGAACCCCTGCAACCGCACAAAATATACCTACCGCTCCATCAAGTATCCGTAATGACCTTTCTACTTCAACCGTAAAGTCCACATGGCCGGGTGTGTCGATAATGTTTATTACAAAATCTTTCCACTCACAAGTAGTTGCGGCAGATGTAATAGTAATCCCCCGCTCCTGTTCTTGGCTCATCCAATCCATAGTAGCAGTTCCTTTATCGACATCTCCCATTCTATGAAGCCTACCCGAATAATATAACATTCTTTCAGTAGTTGTCGTCTTGCCTGCATCAATATGAGCCATAATGCCAATATTTCTAATATTAGTCAACAAAGTACTTTGGGTCATTAATAACCACTCCTAGTATAATCCTACCAACGGTAGTGTGCGAAGGCCTTATTAGCTTCCGCCATTTTATGAGTATCTTCTCTTTTCTTAACAGAGCCACCAGTTGAGTTAGCAGCATCCATAAGTTCACCAGCTAATCTTTCGGACATAGTTTTCTCTCCCCGTTTACGGGCATAGCTTATTAGCCATCTTATAGCTAAGGTCTGTCTTCTTTCGGGGCGAACTTCTACGGGAACTTGATAGTTAGCTCCACCTACTCTTCTAGCCTTAACCTCTACTATGGGAGTAATGTTTTTCATAGCTTCTTCAAAAACTTCCATAGGATCTTTATTAGTTTTCTTTTCTATTATGTCAAAAGCGTCATAACATATACCTTCAGCAACGCTTTTTTTACCATCCCACATAATTTGGTTAATCAGCTTAGTGATTACCTTACTATTATATATGGGGTCAGGTAATACATCTCTTTTGGGAACAGGCCCCTTCCTAGGCATATAGTGCCTCCCTTCTACTTCTTCTTAGGTCTTTTAGTACCATATTTCGACCTACTCTGATTACGATTTTGAACTCCAGCTGCGTCTAATGCACCTCTAACAATGTGATATCTAACACCAGGCAAGTCTTTAACCCTACCACCTCTAATCAATACGACCGAGTGCTCCTGTAGGTTATGACCTATACCAGGAATATATGCGGTAACTTCTATACCATTAGTCAACCTTACCCTAGCAATTTTACGCAAAGCTGAGTTAGGTTTTTTTGGTGTAGTCGTGTAAACACGGGTACATACCCCTCTTTTTTGCGGACAGCTTTTAAGGGCTGGTGCTGCTGATTTAGTTACTTCTTTTTTGCGTCCCTTACGGACTAATTGATTAATTGTCGGCACAATTGCACCTCCTTCCCCGTTTATTCATTAAGTATAGCTACTGTTGCCGAGCCTACATCAATGCCACAGTTTTTCCCTAGCAATTCCTTGCTCAACACTATTTCATATTCCACCTCGTGTTCTTCACAAGCAAGTTTAATAGGTTCAATAATGTGGGGCTCAGCATCCTGAGCAATATAAACTTTTTTAGCCTTTTTACTTGTAATAGCCTTCCTTACTTGTTTAGCACCTATTACCTTAGGCATTTCTGAAATATCTTGCAGTGCCAAAGTTAACCTCCTAGATATCTATACTTAAACACAGATAAATAGCTGCATCTTTGCCACACACTAGAACATTGTAACACCTAGCAAAGATGCAGTCAAATGTTTTATTTAATGCTTAAAAAGCTCAGCCCTAATTAGTCATTAACTTCTACTACTTCGACCTCCGAATGGTTTTCTATTTGAGTTTTACGATAAATAGAATAACCCGTACCCGCAGGAATTAACTTCCCAATAATGACATTTTCCTTAAGCCCTATCAAGTTATCTACCTTGCCCTTAATAGCAGCTTCGGTTAAAACTTTAGTAGTCTCCTGGAAAGATGCCGCCGATAAGAAAGACTCCGTATTAAGGGAAGCCTTAGTAATTCCTAGCAACATAGGAGAACACACTGCAGGTAGTAAGCCTTGCTCTATAGCATTCAGGTTCTCCTCCTCAAAAGTTACAATATCCACGAAAGCTCCTGGCAATAGGGTGGTTTCCCCAGCATCTTCTATTTTAACTTTTTTAAGCATTTGCCTAATGATTATTTCAATATGCTTATCACTTATATCAACACCCTGAGAACGATAGACCTTCTGAACTTCCTGTAATAAATACCTTTGTACCTCTTGCAAACCTTTCGTTTTCAAAATGTCGTGAGGATTTAAAGGACCTTCAGTTAAGGCATCTCCAGTTTCAATATAATCGCCTTCCGCAACCTTAAGTCTAGAACCATAGTGAACTAGATAAGCATCTAATTCCTCGCCATTTTCATCCAAAACTTCGATTTGTCTTCTACCCTTATTTTCCCCGAACTTAACCTTACCGTTAATTTCCGTAACTACAGCTTGACCTTTGGGCTTTCTAACTTCAAAAAGTTCCTCTACCCTAGGCAGACCCCTAGTAATATCTTCACCAGCGACCCCCCCAGTATGGAAAGTACGCATAGTTAGCTGGGTTCCAGGCTCTCCAATCGATTGAGCAGCTACGGTACCTACTGCCTCGCCGATTTCTACATCATAACCTGTAGCTAAGTTGCGACCATAGCATTTTTTACAAACCCCATGCTTAGTTTTACAAGTAAGCACAGTTCTAATCTTTACTCGTTCAATACCAGCTTCTTCGATAGCCTTACCCTCTTCATCGCCTATCATTTCATTTTCATTAATTAATACCTCCGCAGTTTGGGGATGAAGAATAGTATCAACTGATACTCTACCAATAATACGCTGTTGCAAAGGCTCAATAAGCTGAGAGCCTTCCATAATCTTTTCTACCCATATACCTTCGGCAGACTCACAATCATCTTCGCGAACGATAACATCTTGTGATACATCGACCAACCTTCTAGTCAAGTAGCCGGAGTCAGCTGTTCTTAAAGCCGTATCAGCTAAGCCCTTTCGTGCTCCATGAGTGGAGATAAAATACTCCAAAACAGTTAAACCTTCTCTAAAATTAGCCTTAATAGGTAAGTCAATAATCTTACCCGAGGGGTCAGCCATAAGTCCCCGCATACCAGCTAATTGCCTAATCTGTTGGAAATTACCCCGAGCACCTGAAATAGCCATCATATATACAGGATTATCTTCATTAAGATTATTTTTCAGAACCTCAGTAATATCATCAGTAGCTTGGTTCCATATTTCTACTACTTGCCTATGTCGTTCTTCCTCTGTAATTAAGCCCATCATATAATTTTGCTCAATCTCATCTACAATAACATCGGCTTCACCTATAATCTCCCACTTGGCTTCAGGAGTTTTAAAATCAGTAACACCTACACTCGCTCCTGCTTGAGTAGCATACTTAAAACCTAAGCTTTTCAGCCCATCAAGCATAATAGCCGTAGTAGCATTACCTTCTAATCTATAACATTCATATACAATATGACCTAGTTTTTTCTTATCAATAACTTCATTAAAATAGCCTAAACTATCAGGAATAATTTCATTAATAATAATCCTTCCTACTGAAGTTTCGATAATTTGCTCTTCTAACTCTAATATACCGTCACCATTAAGGATAGGCATAGCGATCTTAACCCTAATTTTCTCGTGGAGCTTAATATGGCCCAAGTCAAAAGCCATCTGGGCTTCCTCTGGCGAACTATAAGCCTTCGGTCTATCCTGCTCCCAATCATTTTGCCCCATATAGGTTAAATAATATAAACCCATAACCATATCTTGAGTAGGAGTAACTACTGGCTTACCATCCTTAGGATTTAGAATATTATTACTAGCTAACATAAGTAGCCTAGCTTCCGTTTGGGCTTCCGCTGAAAGTGGTACATGCACTGCCATTTGGTCACCATCAAAGTCAGCATTATAGGCTGTGCATACCAAAGGATGTAATTGTAGAGCCCTACCTTCAACCAATACAGGCTCAAAAGCTTGAATCCCCAAGCGGTGCAAAGTAGGAGCCCTATTTAGTAGTACAGGATGTTCCCTAATAACATCTTCTAATATATCCCATACCTCTTCACGACCTCTTTCCACCATCTTCTTGGCACTCTTAATATTAGTAGAAATGCCCTTATCCACTAGCTTCTTCATAACGAAAGGCTTGAAAAGCTCCAAAGCCATTTCCTTAGGCAGACCACATTGATGAATTTTAAGTGATGGTCCTACTACTATTACCGACCTGCCAGAGTAATCCACCCGCTTACCCAACAAGTTTTGTCTAAAACGACCTTGCTTACCCTTAAGCATGTCACTTAAGGATTTTAAAGCTCGATTACCAGGTCCAGTAACAGGTCGCCCCCTCCTACCATTATCAACCAAAGCATCCACCGCTTCTTGTAGCATCCGTTTTTCATTACGAACAATAATGTCAGGTGCACCTAAATCGAGCAATCTCTTAAGGCGATTATTACGGTTAATAACCCTACGATACAAGTCATTCAAATCAGAAGTAGCAAATCTACCGCCATCTAACTGGACCATAGGTCGTAATTCTGGTGGAATAACTGGTAAGACATCCATTATCATCCATTCAGGATTATTAGTGGATAAACGAAAAGACTCCATTACTTCAAGCCTTTTAATAGCTCTACTTTTACGCTGTCCAGTAGTAGTAGCAATCTCTTCCTTTAAATCAATAGCCTCTTTTTCCAGCTTAACTTCATTAAGCAATATCTTAACAGCTTCAGCCCCAATCGAGGCTACAAAAGCATCCCCATACTTATCCCGATTTTCTCTGTATTCCCTTTCATTTAAAAGTTGCTTCTTAAGCAAGGGAGTATCACCAGGATCAATCACAATATAATTAACAAAATATATGACTTTTTCTAAAACCTTAGGTGACATATCTAGCAAAAGCCCCATTCTACTTGGTATCCCCTTAAGATACCAAATATGACAAACAGGAGCTGCTAGCTCAATATGTCCCATTCTTTCCCGCCTAACCTTAGAAGTAGTAACCTCTACTCCACAACGGTCACATACAATACCGCGATGTCTAACTCTTTTATATTTACCACAATGACATTCCCAGTCTTTTACAGGTCCAAAAATCTTTTCACAAAATAGACCCTCCTTCTCAGGTCTTAGGGTTCTGTAATTAATAGTTTCAGGCTTTTTAACTTCTCCACTACTCCAAGACCTAATTTGTTCTGGGGAAGCTAAAGATATCTTAATTCGTTCAAAATTATTGACATCTAGCAAGACATTCTCTCCCTTCCAGAAGAATAATAAAGTCGCACCTCATAAAAAACGACTTAAGGTAAATGGTATTAATCTAAGATATCATCCTCATCGTCAAATTCATCATCTATCTCGTCTATTTCGTCCATCATTTCCATTTCGTCGATATCAACCTCTTCATCATCGTCTTCTATCTCATCATCAGGCTCATTAGGTTCCATATCATTAAGAATCTCGGGTAATTCTACCCCTAATTCTTTAGCTTTTTCCTTTTCATTAACCTCTATATCAGGATCCTGAATTAAGATTTCTTCATCATTACCAGATAAAACCCTAACATCAAGAGCCAAGCTTTGTAATTCCTTAATCAAAACCTTAAAGCCCTCTGGCACCCCAGGCTCAGGGATATTTTCACCCTTAACAATCGCCTCATAAGTTTTCAGCCTACCTACCACATCATCAGACTTAACCGTTAGTATTTCTTGCAGGGTATAAGATGCTCCATAAGCCTCTAAGGCCCACACTTCCATTTCTCCAAACCTTTGACCACCGAATTGGGCTTTACCACCTAAAGGCTGCTGGGTAACCAAAGAATAAGGTCCAATGGATCTAGCATGAATCTTATCATCAACTAAATGGGCTAGTTTTAACATATATACATAGCCGACTGTAATCTCACTATCAAAAGGCTCCCCAGTACGCCCATCATACAATATAGCCTTACCATTTTCAGGTAATCCAGCCTCTCTTAACTTCGCAAAAATATCCTCCTCATTAGCACCATCAAAAACGGGAGTCGCGATATTAACGCCCAGCTTGCTAGCCGCCCACCCTAAGTGACATTCCAGAATCTGTCCAATATTCATACGCGAAGGTACCCCAAGAGGGTTTAATACAATTTCGATAGGTGTGCCATCTTCTAAAAACGGCATATCCTCCTCAGGTAATATGCGTGAAATAACACCCTTATTACCATGGCGACCAGCCATCTTATCCCCTTCAGATATCTTCCTTTTTTGGGCAATATATACCCTAACCAGTTGGTTAACACCAGGGGGTAGCTCATCACCATTCTCTCTCGAAAATCTCTTTACAGCGACAATTTTTCCAGCTTCACCATGGGGCACTCTTAAAGAAGAATCCCGCACTTCCCTAGCCTTCTCACCAAAAATCGCCCTTAAAAGTCTTTCTTCAGGAGTCAATTCAGTTTCCCCTTTCGGGGTAACCTTGCCTACCAAAATATCATCAGGTCTAACCTCAGCACCTACCCTAATTACTCCAAATTCATCCAAGTTCTTCAGCATATCTTCCGAAACATTAGGAATATCACGAGTAATTTCTTCAGGACCTAACTTAGTATCACGAGCTTCACATTCATATTCCTCAATATGAATAGAAGTAAAAACATCTTCCTTAACTAATTTTTCCGATATCAAAATCGCATCCTCGTAGTTATAACCTTCCCAAGGCATAAAAGCGACTAAGACATTCTTACCTAAGGCTAATTCGCCATTATCGGTGCTAGGACCATCAGCGATAATCTCATCAGCTTCAACCCTATCACCCTCTTTAACAATAGGTCTTTGATTATAACAAGTCCCTTGATTAGAGCGGACAAACTTCAAAATATCATAACTATCCAAAGAACCTGCCACATTCTCTATCACAATTCGGTTGGCAGTAACAGTTTTAACCACACCAGCCCTCTTAGAAACAACTACCGCCCCAGAATCCTTAGCAGACTTGTACTCCAAGCCAGTCCCTATAACAGGAGACTGGGTCCTAATCAAAGGAACCGCTTGCCTTTGCATATTAGCACCCATTAAAGCCCTATTAGCATCATCATTTTCTAAAAAAGGAATCAAAGAAGTTGCCACACTAAAAACTTGTTTAGGTGACACATCCATAAAATCCAATCTGCTAACAGGTACTTCCAAGATTTCTTCAAACCAGCGAGCCTCAACTCTTTCATCGATGAAAAAACCTTCTTCATCTAAGGGAGTATTAGCCTGTGCAATAACAAACTCATCTTCCTCATCGGCAGATAAATAAACAATCTCATTTAATACCTTACCTGTATCCTTATCGACCTTGCGATAAGGAGTTTCAATAAAGCCAAAATCATTAACCCGTCCGTAAGTAGCCAAAGAACCAATCAAACCAATATTAGGTCCTTCAGGTGTTTCAATAGGACAGATACGACCATAGTGAGAATGGTGCACATCTCGCACCTGGAATCCAGCCCTTTCCCTAGTAAGACCGCCAGGTCCTAAAGCACTAAGCCTTCTTTTGTGAGTTAGCTCAGCCAAAGGATTAGTCTGATCCATAAACTGCGACAACTGTGAACTACCGAAAAACTCCTTAACAGCTGCCGTAATAGGACGAATATTAATTAACACTTGGGGGGTAAGAGTTTCCACATCGTGAATACTCATCCTTTCCCTAACGACCCTTTCCATACGAACTAAGCCAGTTCTAAACTGGTTTTGTAAGAGTTCACCTATAGACCTAAGCCTTCTATTGCCCAAGTGATCGATGACATCAGTCTTACCCTCACCGTCAATAAGCTTTAACATATAGCCAACCGTAGTAGTAATATCCTCCAAGGTTAAATGTCTAGTTTTAATATCAATATCCAAACCTAGCTTCTTATTAACCTTATACCTACCAACCGTAGCCATATCATAACGGCGGGGATCAAAAAACAGGTTATTCAAAAGCGTTTCAGCCGCATCCTCGGTCGCCATTTCCCCTGGACGCAAACGCCTATAAAACTCAATTAAAGCTTCCTTCTTATTAGTAGAAGTATCCTTTTCCAAAGTTTTTAAAATAGTCTCATGATTATCATACAATTCTAATATTTCCTCATTAGTAGCATAACCAAGAGCCCTTAACAAAACTGTAATAGGAATCTTCCTCGTCTTATCAATCCGAGTATAAATAAGCCCTGCAGCATCCATTTCCAGCTCAAACCAGGCACCACGATTAGGAATAATCGTAGCCCCATATAAGATGTTACCAGTAACATCAGGGGGTCTATCATGGAAATACACTCCAGGTGACTTAACTAGCTGACTAACAACTACCCTTTCCGCACCATTAATAATAAAGGTGCCCTTATCAGTCATAAGAGGTAAATCCCCCATATAGACTTCCGATTCTTTAATCTCGCCCGTCTCCTTTTCAGTCAGCCTGACCTTTAACTTAAGAGGGGCTTGATAACTTACATCTCTTTCCTTACATTCATTAACATCATACTTAGGATCACCAATAGAGTAATCCAAAAAAGCTAAATCAAGATTACCCGTAAAATCCTCAATGGGGAAAACTTCATGTAAAGCTTCCCTAAGCCCATGTTTTAAAAACCATTCATAAGAACTTAGTTGTACCTGAATTAAATTAGGAAGTTCGATAGGTTCATCGATTCGAGAGTAACTTAGCCTTTTTACTTTGCCATAATCTTGGATGTGGACCAACTCCTAATCACCCCTTTAAAATATTCCTAAACGAGTGAAAAGCAAGGTTAATAAACAACCTCGCCTCATTGCATACATTTAAAAAATCTAAAATCAAATTTTACCATTATATATTATGAATGGCAATTATTAATGTTAGCATAAGTATTATTTCGAGTCAAGGAATAATGTAAAAATAATTAATTAAGCTTATTTCCCTAGCCTTCTACCCCATCATCCTTCTCATTAACAAGGGCATCCGCCACCATATTATTGTCAGCATTATCTATGCCCATTTCATTTGCAGAAACATCAGCTTTAACTTCAGCCTCAGAATTAGCTTCTTTTGCCCTTACTTCTGCTTCCGCTTGCTTATTCAAATAATTTTCTATCGAGTATTCCTCTACAATCAGCTTATCCACCCGACTAATCATCCTATAATAAACCACAGTGATAATTAAAACCCCTAAAACAAAAATCCCTATACCTAAAATAAGCCCATCAAAGCTTAAAAACTTAGTCAAAATATCCTTAGAAAAGCCTGTAGCATTAGGATTAGAAAAGAGATAACTAGTCGTATAATCCCCTACCTTATCCCCAGAGTTTTTAAAATACAGACCATAGGCAGTAAATTCAAGCTTAACTGGACCAGAATAATTCCTTAAAATATTAGTTTCATTATTACTATCAACTAATAAAGTATTAATAGAGAAAATAGCAAAATTATTATTATGTACAAGAATAGGGAACTTTTCCGTTAAACTATTATAAGTCTGCCAATCCTTAGTATCACGATAAAAATACTCATCTATATCGTTATATGCAAAACCCACCCTAGCCAAATGATTAATCAGAGCCTCATCATCTGTAAAAACTTTTTCTTCTATAGTAGTCTCCTCATCCCCCCCAATTTGCCATACAGTATTAGCATAAACCGCACTAGTACTAAATAGCAATAATGCTACAACGAAAGATAAAAACACAGCTAACCTTTTCATTATTCACATCATTACCTTTCTTAGTAAAATTTAAACTGTCTTTACTAAACTTATCCACAATAAAATAAAAAACAGTTTATCCTAAGACTAGATTATACTAGAAAAAACAAGTATTCAATGTCTAAGTTGGACGAAATATGCCAAAAGAGCATAAAATAGTCCAAAAGAATACTTATAAAAGAGCTGTTAAGAAAAAGAAGCGGTAGGTGATTAACAATCACCTACCGCATTTTAAAGCTTAAGTAAATTACTTAACTTCTACGCTACCGCCAGCTTCTTCGATTTTAGTCTTAATTTCTTCAGCTTCCTCTTTAGAAACCTTTTCCT
>JAAYRQ010000071.1 GCA_012518685.1 Syntrophomonadaceae bacterium
AATCTTAAAAGTGATATAAGGGGGGAAGATCCTTCACTTCGTTCAGGATGACATAGGGCAGGATCAGATTATGTGATAGAATTAGTAGGGTAATATCATTGGCTTTTAATAATTAAAAAATAAGTCTTGAAAGGAATTAAGGCAAATGAGAAATATTCTTGTGACTGGTGGGGCTGGTTTTATAGGCAGTAATTTTGTCAAATATATGCTAGATAGCTACCCAGAATATAGGATAATTAATGTGGATTTACTTACCTATGCTGGTAATCTAGAAAACCTAAAGGAGCTTAGCGGTAATCCTAATTACATATTTATTAAGGCAGATATTAGGAATCGGGATATGATGGATGATGTTTTTGCTACTTATAACATTGAGGCAGTAGTTAATATGGCGGCGGAAAGTCATGTGGATAGAAGTATTGTAGAGCCAGAGATTTTCCTGACTACGAATATTATCGGCACTCAGGTTTTACTCGATGTAGCTAAAAAGTACTGGAAACTTAATCCTGATGATAAGTACTGCAGGGATTACAAGGCTGGGGTTAAGTTTTTACAGGTATCTACTGATGAAGTATATGGTGCTTTAGGCGAAAGGGGACTTTTTGTTGAAACTATGCCCTTAATGCCTAATAGTCCTTATTCGGCTTCTAAAGCGGCGGCGGACTTAATAGTAAGAGCCTATAATGAAACCTTTGGTCTGCCTATGAATATTACTCGTTGTAGCAATAATTATGGGCCCTATCAATTTCCAGAGAAGTTAATTCCTCTAATGATTAATAATTGCTTAAATGATAAGGAGCTACCTATCTATGGTGATGGTATGCAGGTGCGGGACTGGCTGCATGTAGCTGACCACTGTTCTGCTATAGATATGGTTTTGCATAAGGGTGTTGATGGGGAAGTGTATAACATCGGCGGCAATAATGAAAAGGCTAATATAGAGATTGTCAAATTAATTATTAATGCTTTGGGTAAATCTGAAAGTTTAATAAAATATGTCAAGGATCGCCCAGGGCATGATAGAAGATATGCTATTGATAATAGGAAAATTACTAGCCAGTTAGGCTGGGAGCCCATTTATACTTTTGAGGCTGGCATGCAGGAAACGATTGACTGGTATTTAGCTAACTTAGGCTGGGTGGAGAATGTTGTTTCTGGTGATTATGTGAAGTATTATGGGGAGATGTACGGAGAATAAGAGGGCAAGGAGTAGTGAAATGACCATTCTGGTTACTGGCGGTTTGGGCTTTATTGGTAGTCATACCGTGGTAGAATTAATTAAGAATAATTATGAGGTAGTCATAGCTGATAATCTGGCGAATTCTAAGCTGGAAGTCTTAGAAAGGCTTTATCAGATAACGGGTGTTAGACCTATTTTCTATCAGATTGATGTGACAGATGAGGCTCTGGTTGAGGAGATTTTTCGGAAGCATAAGTTTGCAGGGCTGATCCATTTCGCTGGTCTTAAGGCGGTTGGCGAGTCAGTAGAAAAGCCCCTGGATTATTATTATAATAACATTGTATCCACGATGGTGCTTAGCAAGATGTGTCTTAGGTACCAGGTGGATAAGTTCGTTTTTAGTTCTTCTGCTACGGTTTATGGTGAACAGCCTTCTCCGCTTAGGGAAGACATGGAGCTTAAGCCGAGGACTAATCCTTATGGTGAAACTAAGGCTATAAGTGAAAGGATTTTAATAGATACGGCTAGGGCTAATGAGAATTTTGCAGTCTCTTTGTTAAGGTATTTTAATCCCATAGGTGCTCATGAAAGTGGGCTAATCGGTGAGGATCCTAATGGTATTCCTAACAATTTAATGCCTTTTGTGACTAAAGTTGCCAAGGGGCTACTAGTTAAGCTAAGTGTATTTGGCCATGATTATGATACGGTAGATGGTACGGGGGTAAGGGATTATATTCATGTAGTTGATTTGGCCAGGGGGCATGTTAGGGCTATCGAGGGTTTGGATACTGGGGTGAGCATTTATAATTTAGGAACAGGTAAGGGTACTTCTGTTTTGGAGTTGGTAAATGCTTTTATTAGGGTAAATGGTGTAGATGTGCCTTACGAGTTTGTAGGGCGGCGGTCGGGTGATGTCGCGACTTGTTTTGCTGATGTAAGTAAGGTGGAAAGGGAGTTAGGCTGGAAAGCTGAACTGACTATTGAGGATATGGTTCGGGATGCCTGGGGCTTTGAACAGGGGGGAGAATGAATTCTCCGCTACTGAACTTTGGAATTTAGGGGGGAAGATCCTTCACTTCGTTCAGGATGACATGGGGCGGGGGTTTAGGGTAGTATTTCTTATTGTCATTCTGAGTGTTAGCGAAGAATCTTAAAAGTGATATAAGGGGGGAAGATCCTTCACTTCGTTCAGGATGACATAGGGCAGGATCAGATTATGTGATAGAATTAGTAGGGTAATATCATTGGCTTTTGATAATTTAATAATTAAAAAATAAGTCTTGAAAGGAATTAAGGCAAATGAGAAATATTCTTGTGACTGGTGGGGCTGGTTTTATTGGTAGTCATGCCGTGGTTGAATTAATTAAAAATAATTATCAAGTAGTCATAGCTGATAATCTGATGAATTCTAATACCTAAAGTGTAAAAATAAGCCTTTTAGAAGGAAAAGGAGTATTTCGGTAGAATATCTTCTTAATAACATTTTTGTTTAGGTGAAGATGATGTCTAAAATTATACGAGACCCCATACATAATATTATAGAAATAGAACATAATTTAATAGCTCTCGTCGATACTTATGCCTTTCAACGACTTCGCAGAATCAGGCAACTGGGCGTAGCTTGGTTAGTCTATCCAGCAGCAGAACACAGTAGGCTAACCCATTCTCTGGGTGTATTCTATATGTCAAAACGCATTATTAATGCATTAAAAAAGAACAGCATTAACTTCGATTTAGAATCAGAAGAAGAAAAACTAATTTTAGTTGCTGCCCTATTGCACGATATAGGACATGGTCCTTTTAGTCATGCTTTTGAAAATGCTATAAGGACTCTCGGTGGTACTTTTGATCATGAGGAAATGTCTATTAGGATTATCAATGAATGTGAGGAAATAAATAGTGTACTCAAAAGATTAGGTGCAGATTTCCCAGAACAAGTTTGTCAAATTTTAAAAAAGGAATATCCCAATCCATCGGTAGGTTCTATTATATCAAGCCAATTTGATGCTGATCGCCTAGATTATCTCTTAAGGGATTCTTATATGACTGGTGCTAATTATGGCAAATTTGATGTCGATTGGTTACTAAAAAATATTAGTATTGAAAATGCAACCTTTAAATCTATAGAAGGACAAAAAGTAGTATGTATAAATTATGATAAAGGATTAAATGTTTTAGAACAATATATTTTAGGCAGATACTACATGTATATTCATGTATATTATCATAAAGTTGTTAGGGGATTTGAGGCAGTTATTAATAACATTATTAAAAGAATATTGCAAGAAGAACACAGGGAACTAGTGGGTTATAAAGCTATATTCACATTGTACACTGGTAAATTCAGTGTCGAGGAGTATATGAAACTGGACGATTTTACTATTATAGCGTGGTTTAATGAATGGTATTATAAGACAAAAGATAATCTTCTTAAGGAATTACTGCACCATTTTTTCTGTCGTCAACCTTTTTATAGGGTAATATACTCGCCCACAAGCCCTAAAGAATTCAGAAAAAATTTTAATGAATTAGTAAGTAGCTATAAAACAGAAGAAGAAAGGGATTATTATTTTTATGAGGATACTCCGAGAAATATAGCATATAAAGATTTATATGTTACAGGAGATGTTCTTGATGAAATATTTGTATATAGGAAAGAAGAACAAGAAATTATACCGTTATCAGCTGTAAAGGAGACTATGATTAGTCAGACTAATCTTGATAGTGAAACTATTAGATGGTATGTTAAGAAGGAAGTATAAAGGGGTGTTGTTATGCTAGATAATATTTATATTCTTAGGGATATCATAAATATTGCTGGAGGACACATAGTCGGTAGAAAAAAGTTACAAAAAATAATTTATATTATTCAACAACTTTGCAATCCATTTAATAATCCTTATGAATACAGATGGAATTATTATGGAGTTTTTTCTGAGGAGTTAGCTAGTGAAATTCATACAGGAAAGGTATTTGGAATTTTTGGTGAAAATTATATAGATGAATATGGCTACCGCACTTATGTTATTGAAGTAATTGATTCTTCTAATCTTTCGGATATAGAAAAAAACAAGCAATTAAAAAGCATAGTGGAATTTTTAGTTTCTAAGGAGCCAAGGGTTTTAGAAGTGATTAGTTCTATCATGTATTTTCAAAGTAGGGGATTAGATAAGCTAGAAATAGAAAAAAAATTAAATGAACTTAAAGGTCATTTATCCTCCTTTTTTGAATGTGCTTTTACTGCACAAGAGGAATTACAAATATTAATGGGGGAAGTGTAAATTATCTCTTTTCCAATAAAAATGATAATACTAATGAATTAAATAGAAACTACCATAGTGGGCGATAATCGCTCACTTTTTTCTGGTTGTTTTGAGTGATGACCCCACATTGTCATTTTGACGCTTGAAGAGTGGAAGAATCTTAAAAGTGATATAAGGTGGAAAGATCCTTCACTTCGTTCAGGATGACAT
>JAAYRQ010000072.1 GCA_012518685.1 Syntrophomonadaceae bacterium
ATCTAAGGTTTTTCCGTTAAATGGTTCTTTGGAACGAAAATTAATATTAATATTAAAATTATAGTTATAAAATGGCAAGAAGAAGTTAGCGTTAAAATCAAAAAGAGTATTATTATCTTCACTATCAAACCGATCTTTGATGGACTTATTTTATAAATCTTTTTTCATAATTTCTTGTAATTCGCTTATTAATTCTTCTTCGGTCGTAAATTTAGTAGGCAGCTTATCACCTAGTTCAGCAATAGCAAAATCTATTAGGGCCCTTAGGACATTCTCCCTGGGAAATAGCTTATTAGTATTTTTATGCCCATAATTGGAGATAGTTTTCAACCATTCAATTTGGTCGGGATATAAATTAGCACTGAACTGCATAGTTGACCTCCTGCGAATAATTTCAACTACCTCTTCTGCGGTATTCTCTTCCTCAAGTGAGGGTGAAGTTGCTTCTGTTATAGGGGAAATAATCTCCTTTACTTCGCTATCCTCTGTAATGTTCTTAGCTTCTTCTCTTGCCAAAGCCCATTGTTCTCTAGTTAGTTTTTCTATATTGGGATTTTGCTTAACATTTTTATGAGATATTACCTTATTAAACCAGTTAATAGCTGTCTTATAATCGCCACTTCTTCTATATAGTTCACCTATTAAATAAGTTACTTGCAAATCAGAAAGATTGCCGATTTTGCCGCTAGTATGGTTAAATGCCTCAATATACTGATGTAAGGCTTGTTCTATATACACTTCTTCTAATTTTGAATTATGGCTTTCGCGGGCTACCCAAGCTGCTGCCAGGAATAGTCCGCTTAATTCTTCAGGCTTAGATTTTTTTAGTTGGGCAGTAATAATAGCTAATTTAAAAGCTTCTAGGGCGGTTTCTAGGGTTCTTTCTTCCGAATAATCAATGTGTTCGGGAGATTTTAACTTCACTAATGCTATAGCTAATTGGTCAGCCATAGTTCGGTTAAGTTCATTATTAAAAGTAGTGTTAGAGGCGGCATATTCACATTCTGGGCATACTATTATAGAATAATGCAAAGGGCTAACCCCCTTGTATATATTATGAAAATCAGACTCTCTTTTTTCGACATAGATGGCAGAACTCCTAACAGTTAAAGAAGTGAAATTGGCCAAACAAATAGGACAAGAATATTCTCGTTCAAAAAAAGCTTTACTCATTATTAATTCACCTAGCCTTTGTATAATTAATTTTTTAATTGCTGGTATTTACTTTAGATTTAGACAAAAACATCTTTTTTACCTGCTCTCTTTCTGATTTTGGCAACAAAACATATATAATATCTCCAGCTAGCAGAGTAGTAATGCCAGTAGGTGTAACTACTTTATTATCTCTTATTAAGGCAGATATTAAGGTTTTTTCGGGAAGTTGCAAATCTGCAAGGCTAGTACCGATAACTGCAGAATCGTGGGGCAAATAGACTTCAATAATCTCAGAATTAGTTTTACTCATTGAAATTAATTCTAAACTATGTGGGGAAATAATTTTTTCACCTTCCATTAAATCTAATTTTCTAGCTAAAGGTGATATGGAAGTACCCTGAATCAGACAAGAAGTGATGACTACGAAAAAGACCACATTAAATATAGTCTGGCTGTTTTCAATGCCTGCTACTAAGGGATAAGTTGCCAATACAATGGGCACAGCCCCTTTTAGACCAGACCAACATATTAAAATCAATTCATTTTTATTAAAACCCATCCTAAAGGTGCTGATTAAGACCCCTATAGGCCTGGAAACAAACATTAATAAGAATGATAAGGCTAAGCCTTGGGGAGCAATAGCTATTAATTCTTTAGGGAATACTAATAAGCCCATTAAAATAAACATTAATATTTGCATTAACCAGGCAAAACCTTCATTAAATCCAAATATGGAATGTTTATAAGTAAGATCCGAGTTACCCACTACAATGCCCATTATATATGCTGCCATCATACCACTTCCATTTAATAAAGAAGTGGTACTATAGGCTAAAATAGCAAATCCAACAGATAAAATGGGATATAGACCTGATGAATCTAAGTCAACACGGTTAATAGCCCATACGCAAAGCTTACCCATTATTACACCCATAAAGGCGCCAAACAACATTTGCCAAGTAAAGAAGAAGACAATAGCCCAAATGCTGAATTCGGGGTTTTGTATAAATTGAATCATAGTAACTGTAAGTAGAATAGCCATGGGGTCGTTAGAGCCAGACTCAGCTTCTAGGGTGGTGGCAATATCTGTTTTAATATTCTGTCTGCCCACTACGGTAAATACAGCCGCCGCATCAGTAGAACCAACAATAGCACCAAATAAAAAGCCTTCTGCCCAAGTTACCCCAAGAATATACTTAGCTAAAATGCCAGTAATTAGAGCAGTTAATATTACTCCAAGGGTGGCTAGGGTCATAGCTGGTTTTGCGACTGGCTTGACATGGGACCATTTAGTTTGTAATCCCCCCTGAAAAAGAATAATTACTAAAGCTAAAATTCCAAACCACTGGGTTAGTTGGGCATTATCAAAATAAATAAATCTGCTTAAGAGCATGCCTACCATCATATATAAAACTAAGGAGGGTACTCCGAATCGTGCCGAGAACTTATTAGTAAGGACACCGACAATCAGAATAATAGCTATTAAAAGTATAGTTCCATCAACAGTATAAAACATTATCTAGTATTGTTTCCGCCTTTCAATGTAGTTAATAACCGTTCTTAATATCAAAAAATCTAATATTGATAAAAGGGGGAATTTTACTTGCATAAAAAGTAAAAGAGGGTTATTAAATAATTTATCATCATTTCATTATAAAGCTTTAGACGGGAATTGGAAATATCTAATATATTATATGGTAAAATTTATTAATAAATGCCAGACTGCAAAAACCTGCACAAATAAAAACTAAACCTAGTAATAAGGGGGGATGAAAAATTAAAGTTGCTAATTTTATGACTACAAACATAATCACTTTAGATATTGATACTAGCTTAAAAGAGGCAATTAATATCTTTCTAGACCATAAAATAGATGGTGCTCCTGTAATGGATAAGAATAAAGTTGTAGGACTATTAACTAAAACCCATTTATTAAGAGCGGTAAGTCAAGACACCGACCTTAACTCTGAAATTGCACCACTGATGACTAGGGAAATAAAAACTTTAGAACCCGAAGAAGATATTAGGGATGTTGACATTATGTTTACAGGTAGATATCCAGTGATGTCAGGTGAGAACTTGTTGGGTTTTATCACCAAATCAGACATAATGGTAGCTTTAAACATTATTATTGAGGAAATGTCGGGACAAATGGAAACAGTAGTCAATTCAGCCTATAATCCGATAATCGCCATTGATGATAAAGGAATTATCCGTATATGGAATAAGGCAGCAGAAAAAATTACTTCCCTAAACCATAATGAAGTTATGGGATCTTATATTAATGATATTATTCCCGAAAGTGACTTACTGAGCATAGTCAAAACAGGTATTAGTCAATTTGGAATTAAGTTAAAAGTAGGTAATAAGACTACGATTACAAACCGTGCTCCTATTTTAAAAAACGGTGAAATAACAGGGGCAGTTGCTGTTTTATACGATGTGTCTGAAATAGAACAAATATCTTCGGAACTAGAAACTGTAAAAGCCTTGAATAAAGAGTTAGATGCCATTATACAATCTTCATTCGATGGCCTATATATTACTGATGGAAATGGTAAGACCTTACGGATTAACCCAGCTATTAAAAGAATGACAGACTTAGGGGAAAAAGAACTACTTAATAAGACTATGGAGGAGCTAGTGAAAAATGGCGTTCTTTCTAGGTCTGCCAGTCTAATAGTTCTAGAGGAAAGAAAGCCTGTTACCACAACTTTGACAACCGTAACTGGTAAAACTCTCTTAGTTAGTGCTAACCCCGTTTTTGATGAAAATAATAAAATTATTCGAGTAGTAACAAATGTAAGAGATATTAGTGAATTAAATCGGCTAAAACAAAAACTAGAACAATTAGAAGGGCTTAAAAATCATTATGAATTTCAACTCAACCAACTAAAAGCCAAAATGTCAGATAAGCTAATCTATAAAAACAAAGAAATGGAAAAAATCATATATCAAGCTATGAAAGTCGCTGAGGTTGATTCCACCGTATTAATTACTGGCGAATCTGGGGTAGGTAAAGAATTGATTGCCGAAATAATTCATCGTAATAGTAGCCGAAACTCAGGTCCTTTTATAAAAATTAATATTACAGCTATCCCAGAAAATCTTCTAGAATCGGAATTGTTTGGTTATGAGGCAGGTGCTTTTACGGGGGCAAGTAAAGAAGGCAAAGCGGGGATGTTTGAATTAGCAAATGAAGGTACTTTATTAATTGATGAAATTGGTGATTTACCCTTGCATCTACAAGTTAAACTATTAAGGGTTATTCAACAAAGAGAAATAATACGAATAGGTGCTACTAATCCTATTAAAATAGATGTTAGAATAATAGCAATTACTAATAAGGATTTGGAAAAGCAAGTGAATATAGGTGACTTTCGCAAAGATTTATACTATCGAATTAATGTTGTGCCTATATATGTTCCTGCCCTTAGGGATAGGGTAGATGATATTCCCTTATTAGTAGCTCATTTCTTAGACAATTTTAATCAAAGGTACAATCTGCATAAAAAGATATCGTCAAGCTTAATTGCTAGTTTAATGAATTATCAATGGCCAGGAAATATAAGACAACTAGAGAATCTTATCGAAAGATTAGTAGTAACCAGTAGTACGGAGCTTATAGATATGGCTCAATTGCCAACAGATTTTTTTAAAGCAACACAAGGGTATGTATCTGAGAACCTATTAAAAAATGATGAGATTATTCCTTTAAAAGAGGCAGTTGAACTAGTGGAACGCTTATTATTAACTAAGGCATTTGAACTTGTTTCTACTTATGAAGCAGCAGGTGAAATTTTAGACATAGATTCCTCAACAGTATATCGAAAAGTTAAAAAATATAATATCTTAAAATAGATAATCAGATAATTAAAATAAGGGGGTAGAAGATAATCCCCCCCTTATTTTACCTATAGCTTATTGCTCCTAACCCAGATTTTCATTTTTTCTGCTTCTTTTATCAATTCATCCCTAAAATCAGGATGGGCTATATTAATTAAGGCTTCTGCCCTCTGCCAAGTAGTTTTACCCTTAAGCATAGCAATACCATATTCAGTAACTACATAATACACTATAGAGCGAGGTACTGTAACTATAGTAGCAGGGGACAAGGTCGGCTTAATTCGCGATACTACGCTACCATCTTTTAAAGTAGCAGTTGAACTTAAACAGATTAAGCCCTTACCACCTTTAGACCTAAATGAAGCAAATATAAAATCTAGCTGTCCTCCTGTTCCTGAGATTTGGCGTGAACCAGCTGCTTCTGAAGCTACTTGATTATATAAATCAACTTCTAGGGCATTATTTATGGCAAAAACCTTATCATTTTGAGAAATAATAAAAGGATCATTAGTATAATGGACAGGATAACTTGCACAAACAGGATTATTATCTAAAAAGTTATATAGTTTATCAGTCCCCATCGCAAAGGTGTAAACCATTTTTCCTTTATCAACGGTCTTATATTTACCAGATATTCTACCCTTATCATACATATCAACAAAAGCATCAACTAACATTTCAGTATGCACACCTAAATCTTTTAAATCGGAATCAGCAATCATAGAACCAATAGCATTAGGCATAGCACCTATACCTAGCTGTAGGCATACCCTGTCTTCGATTAATTCCATAGCTTTTTTAGCTATAGCCTTATCGACAGCAGAGACGGTTGGTTCTGGTAAGTTTAATAGTCCTTCATTATTACTGCTTTTAACGATATAATCAACCTGTGATATATGGATGGATTCCCCGTTACCGCCTAAGCAGACAGGTATAGAGTCATTTACCTCTACTACCACTTTTTTGGCCTTTTCGATTACATAAGATGTAATGGAATTAGATGTACCCAAATTAAAAAAACCTAATTCATTCATTGACGATACTAGTATAAAAGCCACATCAATATCGACATATTCTTCGATTAGTTTTTTACCTTCATGATAGGTTATAGGAATATAGTTACATAAATTTTCGTTTTGTAAATGTCTTGAATAGGCTGAAAAATGCCAGTCATTAAATCGAAAATGTTTCCGTTCGGGATCAACCTTGACCACTTCAGGTATCATAGTAATAGTGACACAGCGTATTTTTACATCTTCTAGTTCATTAGCCCTTCTGGCTAATGCTCGATCTAATTCTTTAGGTTGCATTACGAATTCGCCATATTGAACCCAATCCCCAGATTTTACAATCTTAACCGCTTCATCAGCAGAAACCAATTTATCTTGATACTCAGCAAAAAAACTTTTTTCTAACACTAATGCCATTTTATTTCTCCCCCTTTTTAATTAACTTAATTAAAAATATTGCAAAAAACATGCCAATTTATTAAGCCTAATTTTAAGGGCTTCTAAAGCTTAAAGAAATATTTTATTGCAAATATGCAATGAAATAACTTGCGTTTATGCAATTAAGACATTATTAAATTTTTAAATAGCTATTAATCTTGCTATGTTGCAAAATATTAATCATTTCTTAGAATATTTGTATTTAATTAAATTGATGATAAAATTTAATGAGTATAGTTTTTTAATATAGGAGGATTGTATGGCTTACGAAGTAACGGTCATAAAAGAATTTGCCGCTGCTCATAAATTGGTAGCCTATCCAGGTAATTGTAGCCAAGTACACGGACATACTTGGAAGGTGGAATTAGTTGTAGTAGGTGATAAACTTGATGATATAGGTATGCTTATAGATTTTAGACAGGTAAAGAGAATTTTAGATAATATAATTACAGAATACGACCACACCTATCTTAATGATATACCGCCATTTGATACAATTAATCCTACCGCAGAAAATATAGCGAAAATTATTTATGATAGGGCTAGTATAATGCTGGAAAACTATAAGGTGAAGCTAGTTAAGGTTTGGGAATCTCCTAATGCTTATATTACCTATGGGGAGGAATAATAATGCCTGCTGTAGTATTATTATCTGGTGGGTTAGATTCGGTGATTTCTATGTTACTAGCTAGGGAACAAGAAGAAATAATTCTAGCTATTACTATTGATTATGGACAAAGGGCTAGTGCTAACGAAATAAAGGCTTCTAAAAATATATGTCAAAGCTTAAATATTAAGCATAAAGTAATTGAATTACCTTTTTTTAAGGATCTAGATATAGAATTAACAGCCAACCATAATAACATTATAAATAACCCTTGGGTTCCTAACCGAAATAGCTTATTTATCAATGTAGCGGCTTGTTATGCCGATAGCTTAGAAGCTAATTCAATCATAGTAGGGTTTAATCAAGAGGAAGCCCACACTTTTCCAGATAATTCATTAGAGTTTGTGGAAGCTATTAATAATAGCTTATATTATGCGACTAAAAACCAGGTGCAAGTTAAGTCCTATATTAGCCATTTAGATAAAGTAGGGATTATACAGGTAGGTAACAGGCTTGGTTTAGACTTTCGTACCATTTGGAGTTGCTATTATGGCGGGGAAAAACCTTGTAACTCATGTAGTTCTTGTTTAAGAAACAAAGAAGCTTTTGTAAAGGCAGGCGTATTGTATAATGAAGATTTTATTTATTGAAAAAAACATTGATTATTTGGGAAGTCAGTTAGCACCCCATTGGATTTATAATAATTATAAATTATTAGGGGATGCGGGGGTAGCTTTTATAGGTGGAGCTGAGGTATCTATAGAGAATATGGTTGATTTAGTAGATGTGCAAGAAAAAGCTTATATTTATTCACCATTAATGCTACATTTTATAGTGGAACACTTCGATACTAACCTTGATTTAGCTATTTATAAGCAAAGGTTGCTTATAGTATGTGTGAAAGAAGAATTAGAACAATACGGAATACTACCTAATCGTATAGGGGATGATTTATATATTAATAAAAGAAAACTTTCGGTTTCCATCGCCTCTAGGTCTATTATCTCATCCTTAATTCATGTAGGGGTTAATATTAAAACAATAGGTACCCCTGTGCCTGCTATTGGTTTAGATGAGATGGGCATTACTGACATTAAGGCATTTGCTATTAATGTCTTAACTAGATATAAAAGGGAACTTGAACAAATATATGAGGCTAGATGTAAAGTTCGAGGGCTTTTTAATGAAGGCTAATCTATATGAGATATTTTGTTCTATTCAGGGTGAAGGGCTTCTAGTAGGCACTAAACAAGTTTTTCTTAGATTAACTGGTTGTAATCTAAGATGTTCATATTGTGATACTATGGAGAGTTTCTCAGGTGTTAAGGAATGTCTAATATATCCTGTGGTTGGTAAAACTAGCGGTGCTAAGCTTATGAGCAATCCTGTTTCAGTTTCTAAGATTTGTAATCTTATTGACAGCTATAGTGCACCTTGGCTCAGTCTTACGGGGGGTGAACCCCTTTTACAAGCGGAATTTATGGAAGAGCTTTTGCTACATAGTAAAGATAGTAATTACAAAGTGTTACTAGAAACTAATGGTAGCCTACCTGACCATTTAACAAAAATTATTGATTATCTGGATTGTATAAGTATGGATATGAAGCTACCTAATGTAGTGGGAAAAGAGTTGTGGGATGAACACCAGGAATTTCTGCGAATTGCAGCAAAAAAACCTATTTATATTAAAATAATTATTACACCTGATTATGAAATGAAAGATTTCGCTAAGGCCCTTCAAATAATTAAAAAAATTGATATTAATATCCCTTTGTTTATTCAGCCTGTAACTCCTAAAGTTATGATTACTAATGATTCCATAGATATTTATGAGGCAATTTCCTTACAGTCTTATGCCCTAGGTTTTATTAATGATGTTCGTATATTGCCACAGATACATCCTTGGCTGAAGCTCACTTAGCTTTCTTTTATCCTAACTTGTAAATAATTAATTCATAAACTACAATATATTAGGGGAAAGGAGAGCAGAAATAAATTGGAGCAGAAGGGTAAATTAGAAGTAATAGCTTTTAAAAACTTTACTGAGCATAAAGATTTAGTTTATGTGGTTGACTTTCTTAATAAAAGTTTAAAAGATAAAGGTATTATGTTTGGAATAACGAAAGATAAAGAGAAAAGTGAAATGACTATTAATATATATGAATTTGAATAAAATGTGGGGTTTTTATGGGTAAAGAGATAAAAGTTTTTATTAAGGATATGGTTGTTATTGTAGTAACTGCTTTTATATTAGCAATGATTTTAAGAACTTTTGTGATTGAAGGACGCATTATTCCTTCGGGTTCTATGTTACCTACTTTACAACTTCAAGATCGGGTATTAGTTACTAAGTTTAATTATCATTTTAAAGATATTGTAAGAGGCGATATTATAGTGTTTAAGCCACCTGAAGCTATAGGTTCAGACCAAGATTACATAAAAAGGGTTATAGGTTTACCAGGCGAAAAGGTCGAAGTTAAAGATGGACAAGTTTTTATTAATGATAAACCGCTTAATGAACCTTATTTAATGGAAAGTTTCAATTATGAATATGGACCAGTCACCATACCAGAGGATTCCTTATTAGTATTAGGTGATAATCGCAACTATAGCTTTGATAGCCATTTATGGAATGCTTGGTTGACTACAGATCATATTAAGGGCAAAGCTTTTATGGTATATTGGCCTATTAATCATATTAATCTTCTGGAACGGGGGGTTACTTTTAATGAGAATATTACTGACAAATGATGATGGCATACATGCTAGGGGTATTCAGGCTCTAGTAGCCGAACTGAGCAAAATCGCTGAAATATATATGGTCGCCCCTGATCGAGAGAGAAGTGCAACAGGTCATTCTATAACTGTTTTTGAACCTATTAAAGCTACGCAAACTAATTTTGCGGGGGTTGCCAAAGCTTGGATTGTAGGGGGCACTCCCGTAGATTGTGTAAAATTAGCTATGAGTAAATTGGTAAAAGATATAGATTTAGTTGTTTCGGGGATTAATCACGGTCCTAATTTAGGTACAGATGTCTTATATTCTGGTACAGTATCGGCTGCAGCAGAAGGAGTGATAATGGGAGCTCCAGCTATTGCGGTATCCCTAGATTCTTATGATGCTGATATGGAATTTAATTTTGCAGCTAAGTTTACTCGTACCGTGGTAGAAACTGTCATGCAACATGAAATAGATAAAAGTACCTTAATTAATATTAATATACCTTTTAATCGTAAGGAAAGAATAAAAGGGATTAGGGTTACAAAATTAGGAGTAAGGAATTATGATAATCTTTTTGAGGAAAGATATGACCCTAGAGGTAATACTTATTATTGGTTAGGCGGGGGTGTTAGAGATGAAAAGCAAGAAGCAGGTAGTGATGTAGAAGCAGTTCAAGATGGATATATAAGCATTACTCCCATTAACTTAGATTTAACCGATTATGATTTAATTAATGAATATCAGGAAGCCTTTGTAGATTATTTGGAGTGGAAATGATTAATAATGGCGATATTTAGCTTAATTATTAATGTAGCCTTATTTTTTTTGATTTTTAATTTAGGATATTTAAAAAATAAAAAAGCTAATCCTAATTATCCAAATAAACCATTTGCCCAGTTAGTAGTATTTCCCTTAATCCTAGGGATATTGTTTACTCTAATTGTAGATGTTTTTAAAGGGATTGTATTCTATCAGCTTATAATATTTGTAATTGTTGCTATAATTTTATATTTCGTCTTTTATAAAATGAAACCCTAATTTAATAAATTTGTTTAGTAAGCTATAAAATTATACAGTAAATTGTGAGGAGGTTGTTTAATGAAGGTTTACCCTACGAGTAAAATTCGTAACATCGCTTTAGTTGGTCATGGAGGTACGGGAAAGACTTCTTTGACTGAAGCTATGATTTACAATGTAGGAACTACAAAAAGATTAGGAAAGGTTGACGATGGCAATACGGTAGCGGATTTTTATCCCGAGGAAATTAACCGTAAAATTACAATTAGCACATCTTTAGTACCTTGTGAATATAAGGAACATAAGATAAATGTACTTGATACACCAGGCTATTCAGATTTTTATTTTGAAGTAGCTGGCAGTCTAACCGTAGCAGATACTATGGTAATGGTATTGTCGGCTAATGCTGGCGTAGAAGTGCAAACAGAAATAATCTGGCACGATTATCCAGATATGCCCAAAATGGTCTATGTTAATAAAATGGATCGTGAAAATGCAGATTTTTATAAATCCCTAGACGATTTAAAAAATAATTTTTCTGAAAACATAGTGCCTGTTCAACTTCCTATCGGAGTTGAGGAAAGTTTTAAGGGTGTAGTTGATTTAATAACTATGAAAGCTTACATCTTTGAAAAAGAAACTGGTAAGGTAACTATAGAAGATATTCCTCAAGATATGAGTGATGATGTAGAAACTTATAAGGAAGCCCTAATAGAAGCGGCTGCAGAAGCCGATGATGATTTACTAACTAAGTATTTAGAAGGTGAAGAATTAACCGACGGGGAAATTAAAAAAGGTATAAAAGAAGCTGCCACGAATGGTACTGCAGTATTTGTCTTTTGTGGTTCTGCTATAAATAACATAGCGGTAACCCCCTTAATGGATTTTATTGTTGACTGTGCAGCTACTCCAGAACAAAACCAACTTATAAAAGGTAAAGATATTGAAAATGAGCCTTTAGCTGCCCAAGTTTTTAAAACTATTGCTGATCCTTATATAGGCAGACTTAATATGTTCCGTCTATATACAGGTAAATTAAAAGCAGAAACTACCTTGTATAATAGTGCTAAGGAAAAAGATGAAAAAATTGCCCAGATTATTATTATGACAGGTAAGGAACAGGCTAATGTAGCTGAATTATATCCTGGTGATATTGCAGCAGTAGCCAAACTTAATGTAACTTCTACAGGTGATACCTTAACAACTAAAGCTAACCCTGTAGTTTTGGAAGATATTAAGTTTCCTATTCCTACTCTAAGTACGGCTATTGAGCCTAAGAGCAAAGGTGATGAAGATAAACTTAGTGGTGCCATACAAAGACTTCTGGAAGAAGATCCTACTATTCGGGTAGAAAAGGATGCGGTTACCAAACAGACTATATTAACTGCTATGGGTGACACCCATATAGATATAGTAATAGAAAAATTCGCCCGTAAGTTCGGTGTAGATGTTATTACTAAGGAAATGAGAATCCCGTACCGAGAGACTATCCGTGCTACTGTAGAAGTAGAAGGGAAACATAAAAAACAATCGGGCGGACATGGTCAATATGGACATGTTTGGGTTAAATTTGAACCATTTACAGAAGAAAACTTCCTTTTTGAAGAAAATGTTTTTGGTGGTTCAGTACCCCGTCAATATTTCCCTGCGGTTGAAAAAGGACTAATCGAAGCTATGGAAGAGGGCGTTTTGGCTGGCTACCCAGTAGCTAATATAAAGGCGACTTTGTATGACGGTTCTTACCATTCTGTTGACTCATCTGAAATGGCCTTTAAAATGGCGGCTAGGCTAGCTTTTAGAAAAGGTATGGAAACCGCTAAACCCGTATTACTAGAACCGATTATGAATGTGGAAGTAGAAGTACCCGAAACATATATGGGTGATATTATTGGGGATTTAAACAGTAAAAGGGGTCGAGTATTGGGTATGGAACCAGCAGGTAAATACCAAGTGATTAAGGCCCAAGTCCCCTTAGCAGAAATGGCTAAATATACTATTGACTTAAAATCTATTACCCAAGGGCGGGGTAAATTTACAATGGAATTTGCCCAGTATGAGGAAGTTCCAGCCCAGAATGCCGACAAGATTATCGAAAAAGCTAAGCAGGAAAAAGAAGAATAAAACTATAAAGGGGGCTATATAGCCCCCTTAACTTTAGCTTTAAAATCTATTATTTAATTGATTATAAGTTTGGGTAACTGGAGTATTATCTATATAATAAAAGTAATATTGTGTACGAGGCTTTATAGTTTTAGATTTTAAACCCTCTTGATGTAATCCATACAGGGCTGAGCTTATTCCTATAGTTGTGATAATTATTGGTATTAGATAAAAGCTTAGAGCGGTAACAAAAAAACCCATCCAAGATAACTCCAGAACTATTAGTAATATGGTTAAATAAATAAAAAAAAATTTACGATTAGACAAAGCCTGTTACCTCCTAATTTACTTATAATGAGTATTGACAGGCTTAGGCTTTTTAATACAAGTAAGGAGAATAAGTGTTTTAAATGGAAATAATAAAAGCTTCTCTAAGCTATTATATGAGCATTTATACTAAGGAATTAACTGCCTTATTAATATTGCTAGTTTTTATATCACTGCGTAAAATTTTTATAAAATACATATTTAATGCCCTTATAAAGATTGCCCAAAAAACTAAGACTAATCTAGATGAACAATTTTTAAAGGCTTTTGAAAGACCCTTATCAGCCTTGTTTATAATAGTAGGGGTTTATTTAGCCTTAATGTATTTACCCTTAAATGCTATAGAAAATATTATTATAATAAAATTATTTAGAATCGGGATTATAGTTGTCCTTACTTGGGGTTTAGTTAATTTAATAGGTTCAAAATCAAATTTTATCGAAGCCTTGCAAGATAGATTAAACATTGACGACATACTAATACAGTTTTTTTCTAAAATAATCAGATTTATTTTGATAGCGATTGCTATTTTAATGATAGCCCAAGAGTTTAATTACGATGTTAATGGGTTTATTGCTGGGCTAGGTTTAGGTGGGCTGGCTTTTGCTTTAGCGGCCAAAGATGCCTTAGCTAATATTTTTGGGGGTATTGTAATAATTCTAGAAAAACCTTTCTTGATTGGGGATTGGATAAAAGCTTCTTCTGCAGAGGGAAGTGTAGAGGAAATTACCTTTCGCAGTACTAAAATAAGGGCTTTTGATCAGGCTTTAATTACCATACCTAATTCTACTCTGGCCAATGAAAATATTATTAATTTTAGTAAAATGGGCAAAAGGCGGGTAACTTTTAATCTCCAATTTAATCGTCATACTTCAGATGATAAGTTAAATAATACGATTGATAAAATTAAGAAAGTGTTAAAAAATAATCCGAACATTCATCCAGAAACTATATTTGTCTTTTTTGATAAGTTTAGTGAAAGTAGTTTAGATGTGTTTTTATATTTTTTTACTAATACTACTATTTGGGGTGAATACCTAGCCGTAAAAGAACAGGTGAATTTCGATATAATGAGCATAATCAATGAAGAAGGGGTAAGTCTAGCCTATCCAAGTCACAGCATCTGGCTAGAGGGGTTAGCAGATGGGTCAGAATTAAATAAGTAGGTTTTTATACAATTATAAACCACCTACCCAAAAGGAAATTTGTATTGATGTAAGTTGAGTTCATTTTTTAGGTTAAGAATATCTTTTTTAAGGGCATCATTAATTAATAATCCCTTGTCTTTGCGTTCCATCCAAGCCAGATATTCCTTTTCCCCAGCCGTATAGATTTGCTTATGTCCTGGTGCTTTTTTAGAATTTCTTAAATCTCTTAGGATATTACCTGTATTTTTTTTGAATTTATCTAAATTAATAAAGGCTTCTACATTAATCGCCATAAAAAAATGTCCTAACTGATAGGGTCTTCTGTTACCATCTTCATCAAATCCAGTTAAGGCTTTCATATAAGCCCCGTTTTGCAGAGCAGAGGACAGAATCTCTACAACGGTAGCATATCCATATCCCTTATAACCTGCATTTTCTTCACCAATACCGCCTAAAGGGGTTAAGGCGGCCTGCCCAAATGCCAAATCTATTAATACTTGATGAGGATCAGTTTCAGTTAAGCCAGTATTATTAATTACCCAACTAGCAGGTATTTCCTTATTCTGTCGCTCATAAGACTCAATAATACCCCTTTGGGATATGGAGGTCGCACAATCGAGTACAAAGGGAAATTCTTCATCGGTTGGAAAGCCAAAACTTAAAGGATTAGTGCCTAGCATATTTTCTACCCCAAAAGTAGGAGCTATAGAAGGTCTGGCATTAGTTCCACATATCCCTATCATTCCTTGCTCTATAGCTTGCAATAGATAGTATCCAGCAATGCCAAAATGAGTGGAATTCCTTACTACACTCATTCCAAGTCCAAAAGTCTGGGCTTTCTTAATAGCTAGCTCCATAGCCTTATAGGATATGACCTGTCCCATACCATGGTTACCATCAATAACCGTAGTGGTGGGGTTGTCGGTTTTTATTTCTAAATTAGTTAGGGGCTTTTGGATATTAGCTTTAATACGGTCATAATATAATTGCTTTAATCGGCTTATGCCATGTGAATCAATGCCTCTTTTGTCTGCACTTATAATTACATCAGCACAAATCTTAGCATCATTTTCTGGCACACCGACTTTTTTAAAAACATCTAAAATAAAGTTTTCCATATAATCAAAGGGAATATAAGTATCATTATTCATAAAACTCCACCTCTTCTAAAACATAATAATATTATGTCCTATTCTAGCCTGTAAAGGTAAAAAATCTTATTAGATAAATTATTAGTTTGCCTTAAAATTATAAATCGGTTTTATTATATCTACTATATCTACCGTATCAGTAATAGCCTTTAAAATTTCAGTAATAGGCTTATATGCCATAGGAGCTTCATCCAGAGTAGATTTATTAACGCAGGTCGTATATATATTTTGCATTTCTTCTTTAAATTCTTGGAGGTTAAGAGTACTTCTTGCCTTCTTGCGGCTCATTAGGCGGCCTGCCCCATGGGGCGCAGAATAATTCCAAGCTTTATTACCCTTACCAATAGCTATAATACTCCCATCCCGCATATTAATAGGTATAATAACTTTTTCACCTTTTTGGGCGGAAATAGCCCCCTTGCGTAGTAGCATATTTTCAAGGTCAATGTAATTATGAATAGTAGTAAACTGCTCGGTAACCATCAAGCCCATAGCTTTAATTATTTCATCAGCTATGGCTTTCCTGTTAATTACGGCATATTCTTGCATAATCCTCATATCGTGTAAATAATCTTGAAAATCTTGACCAGTTAAATATGCTAAATCTCTGGCTATATCAGCTTGTTTGCTTTGGGCAATTTTTTGATAGTATTCGGCTACTTGATTACCTAAGTTACGGCTACCTGAATGAATTACTAAGTATAGAATCCCCTTACTATCTTTATTAACTTCTATAAAATGATTACCACCTCCCAGAGTGCCTATGCTAAGCCTACCTCTTTCTATATTAAGATGTTTTTTAGCCTTTAGCTTGCCAAAGG
>JAAYRQ010000073.1 GCA_012518685.1 Syntrophomonadaceae bacterium
CCTTATTTCTTTAGGGTCATGGCCTTCTTTATACATTTTAATAACCTGATCTCGTATTTTAATAAAATTATCATATCGATTTTGCATAGCTTGTTTGCCCTTTTCTACTATTTTCCCCGAGGCACAGAAGATTGTATTGAAATCATGTTTTAGGATTTCATCTATAGAGTTTATTATCATATTTATATTTTCATCACTTCTAGCTACAGCAGGATTTTCGGTAAGAAAAATATCACCACTAAATAACCAGCCCTGCTTCTTCTCTAATAGACAAATATGATCCTCACTATGTCCTGGTGTATGTATTATTTCAAATGAGTACTTATCAGTAGATATCTCCTTTTCGATTGTTTTAGCTTTAGATGCTGGTGGCTCACCCCAAGCAAATAGTTGGTAAGGTTTAAGTTCATGTATCCATAACTCGGGATTTTCTATAAGAGGTACAGCTTTTTCATGGGCCAAAACATAAGGTAGATTATAAGTATCAAGAAGTAGACTATTATTTCCGATGTGATCTTCATGATGATGGGTATTTATAATTTGTTTAATATCTAAGGAAGTAATTTTTTCAGATATTTCTTGATTTACATGATAAGGACCAGTATCGATCATAAGACCATCTACAAAATAACAGGCCATAGTATATACAGGCTGACCATCGATATCCCTAGCCATTAGAATCTGAGTAACCTCACCATGTTTAACTATTTTAATCAATTATGCTCTCCCCCAAACAAAAAAATCCTGCTTTATTTATATAATGCAGGATCTATTACTTCAAATTATAATATGGAGGGCGAGACCGGATTTGAACCGGTGAATGGTGATTTTGCAGACCACAGCGTTAGCCTCTTCGCCACTCGCCCTAACCTTTTATCAAAGGCAAACATAATTATATCAACTTTCATTCCCTATTACAAGCATTTCATTATATTCACCGAAAAATAAAAGCGTTACACTTGTAACGCTTTTTTAACTAATGGAGCGGAAGACGAGATTCGAACTCGCGACCCTCGCCTTGGCAAGGCGATGCTCTACCACTGAGCCACTTCCGCACTTAACATGGTGCCTCGAGGCGGAATCGAACCACCGACACGCGGATTTTCAGTCCGCTGCTCTACCGACTGAGCTATCGAGGCTAATTATGGCGAAGCCGAAGGGATTTGAACCCTCGATCTCCGGCGTGACAGGCCGGCATGTTAACCGCTACACCACGGCTCCGCAACGCTTATTATTATAACAGCCTTATTTAGTTTCGTCAACATTAACTAGAAATAATTTTATTGTTTCCCCTTTTTGCTTCTACTTCCCCAATAAATTCATCATCTTCGGGGTTTTCATTAAGATTAGTAAACTCATTTTCTTCTGTAACTAATACCTCATTATTATTCTCTATATTAATACCATCAGAAATGCCCCCAATATCATTCTTTTTTTGAGCAACTTTTATTGAAATTTCTTCTATATCTGGATCCTCACCTTCTAAGCTAGCCCACCATATCGAATGTCGTCTTTGCACATAATCCTTGGGAATCTTACCTGTAAACATACTGGCTACTAAAGGACGATTATCTTTATATAAAAAGGCTAGCAAGTGCATAATAATAGAAAGCAATAATATGAATGTAAATAAATTATGCAACTGGGCTGACCAAAATATCCAAGTGCTGGACAAGTCAGTAGCAGGTAAATTCTTATATACCTTAATTAGCCCTGTTACAATTAGCATCAATACAGAAAAAGCCGTAACAGCAAAAGCTAATCTTTGTTCAGCTAAAAACTTATCATTTTCAGGTTCTTTGGCTAAGCTTACCATAGAAGCCATAATAATAAGGGACTCTTTAGTATCACCTTTTTTCGGTAGTATATCCCATCTTTTGGTCATTATTAAATAGCTTAAATAATAAATGCTTATAAATATTAAAAATACGGCTGCTATATAATGAATATTAACCGTAATCAAAAAGTCACTAGACCAGCTAAATCCAGGTATGGTATCCACATTATATCTTCTATAAATAGGCATCTGCCCAAACCCCGTAAATAATAGAACAAAAATGGAAATAGCCGTAACCCAATGAGTAAAACGAATAGCTAGATTATGCCTCATTATCTTCATTATCACTACCTCCTTGCATAATCTTATATGCACTTAATCCCGCTGCCATTACCCCAGCAATAGGAGCCACAACCATTCCCTTAGCAATATTAGCTGGTTCTTCTAAAGAATTTTTTATGCCTACTTCCATAGTAGGGCGACCTGGTTTTCCATCAACTTCTTGCTCTTTTAAGGCTTTATCTATTGCTTTAAAGGGTACTAATGATAAGTAAAAAGTAGAAGTTCCGCCATTCTCAATATCACCATAAATATAACCCTTCTTATCTTTAGCCCAATTCCTGGCATAATCCTGTAAGTCTTTTTTTAGACCAAAAGTAATAGCACCCTTAGGGCAACTACTTACACAGGCAGGTTCTTCCCCTTTTAAAATTAAGTCATAGCATAAATCGCATTTATACATTACTCCCCCACCTGCAAATTTTGGGGCTATTTTTTTATATAAGCCGACTCCCGCTTGCCTTTGTGGAATTTCCCAGGGACATACATCACGACATTTTGCCCCACCCATACAAATATCCGTATCAATTATGACTGGGCCTTCGGGCATTTTATTATTAACCCCAAAAGGGCATAGACCTGCACAGGCAGGATTATCACAATGCATACACCTTCTCGGTATGTGAACTGTAACTTTTTTGCCCTTATCTTCTACTTCTATATGTTGAACATAAGTCCAGTTATACGGAGTTAAGCGGTCTGTCAAATCCCTTTTATCTGACCAGTCCTCATGTACTGTCTGAGGCCAATAATCCATAATAGGTTTTTCTGGTTCTGGAAAATTAAGCCTATTCTTTTCCTGACAGGCTGATACGCAAAATGGTGTGTCATAATTAACACAGCCATCACATTTAGTTAAATCTATAATTGTTCCATATTCTTCTTCTGCCGCTATACTAGCTGCTACTTTGGAAGTTCCAGTCATAATTGTGGCTGCTGTAACTCCCGAAATAGCACCCCTTTTTAGAAAACTCCTTCTAGTAATAGCCAAAATCCTCACTCCCTTATAATAATTACATATACCCCCCATAGGTATATTAATATATTACTAAGCTATTACTTGTCCTGTCAAGAAGAATAATAATTATTATTTAATAATTCTGGCTTCGACCCTGTTTTTACCTTCCCCTACAGGCTTAAGAGGCTCAATAGCTGGACCTTCTATAATTTCCCCATCATAGCTAAAACGCGAACCATGGCAGGGACAATCCCATGATTTTTCCGCACTATTCCAGTTAAGTTCGCAACCTAAATGAGTACAGGTCGTATCAACCATATATAGTCTGCCATTTTCGTCTTTATATACCCCTATCCGATTGCCTTTTATTTCAATTAGAGCGGCTTCCCCTGCTTCTATATCAACTTCTTCATCGAAGTTTTCTAGTTTTCCCTTTATAAAATTCTTAGCTACATTGACATTTTCTGTAATAAAGGATTTTATTGCTGAGGGTGTAATTCTCTGTGGGCTATATATCTCTGCCCATTCATTTTGCCCTTTAATGATTAGATCACTAATAATTAAGCCTGCAGCCATTCCATTAGTCATACCCCATTTATTAAAGCCTGTAGCCACATAAATATTAGGACTACGAGGAGTGAGATTACCTATATAAGGAATACCGTCTAATGTCATGCAATCTTGAGTTGACCATC
>JAAYRQ010000074.1 GCA_012518685.1 Syntrophomonadaceae bacterium
CAGGTGTTAAATCGGGATTTTATCAGTATTAAAGTTGACCGAGAAGAAAGACCTGATATTGATAATATATATATGGAAGCTTGCCAGTTAATGACAGGACATGGGGGATGGCCCTTGACTATAGTAATGACACCCGATGGGAAACCTTTTTTTGCTGCTACTTATTTACCCAAAAAAGGTCAAGCTGGTAGGGTGGGTTTAATAGAAATATTAAATCGTATTGATGAATTATGGAAGAATGAAAGGGCAGAATTGTATGGTATTTCAGAGCAAGTGCTTAATCATATTTCAAGTAACTTAGATTTTACTCCTGCTAATGACATTGTGTTAGATGAGTCGATATTGCATAATAATTTTGCTGACTTAGTCCATCGTTATGATAAAAGATATGGGGGATTTGCTCCTGCACCAAAATTCCCTACTTCTCATAACCTATATTTTCTACTAAGATACTATGCTTATACTGGTAAACAGGAGGCATTAGATATGGTAGAAGCTACCTTGCAATCTATGTATAAAGGCGGAATTTATGATCATGTTGCTTATGGTTTTGCTAGATATTCTACCGATAATAAATGGCTAGTACCTCATTTTGAAAAGATGTTATATGATAATGCCCTTTTAGCCATAGCCTTTTTAGAAACTTATCAAATAACTAAGGATGATTTTTATGCCCAGATAGCTAGGGAAATATTCACTTATGTTTTACGGGATCTTACTTCTGATGAAGGGGGATTTTATTCTGCAGAAGATGCTGACTCTGAAGGGGTGGAGGGTAAGTTTCTGGTATGGGATAAAGCTGAAGTAATCTCCATATTAGGTGAGAAAGAAGGTGAGGAATTTTGTCTCACTTATGATATTACTGAAAAGGGGAATTTTGAGGGTAAAAATATACCTAATTTAATTAAGAGTGATATTAATAAAAAGGTAAGAAAGCGGCTAGAAAACGCCAGGGATAAACTTTTGCAACAGCGTAGGTTAAGGGTACCACCACATAAGGATGATAAAGTTTTAACTGCTTGGAATGGTTTGATGATAGCTGCTTTTGCTTATGGTGCCAAGGTATTAGAAGAGGAAAGCTATCTTAATACCGCTATAAATTCTTTAGGTTTTATTTTGTCTAATTTAAGAAATAATGAGGGGCGATTATTAGCAAGGTATCGGGATGGTGAAGCTTCTTTTTTAGCTTATGCGGCTGACTATGCTTATCTAATCTGGGGACTAATTGAGTTATATGAGGCTAGCTATGAGGCAAAATACTTGGAAATAGCCTTGGAATTGACGGATGACTTAATAAAATATTTTTGGGATGAGGAAGCAGGGGGGCTTTTTTTATATGGTGCTGATGCTGAAAAATTATTAATTCGTCCCAAGGAAGCTTATGACGGTGCTATTCCAGCTGATAATTCCGTAGCTGCTTTAAATTTTTTACGCTTGTATAGGTTGACGGGCAGGACTGAACTTCAATCGATGGCGTATGATATTTTAAGTTTATTTGCCCCTAGTTTAAATGAAAGACCTATGGCACATACCTATATGTTACTAGCCCTTTTATATCTTAATGGCGAAGGTCAAGATATAGTTATTGCTGGCAATCTGGATGAGGCCCAAGATATGTTACAAGTAGCTAAGAGGGCTTACCTTCCATTTACAGAGCTTATTTTTAAGGAAGCTGGTGATAAAATGCTAGAGAATCTTATTCCTTTTGTAAAGGATGTTGGACAAATGGAAGGTAAGCCTACGGCTTATATATGTAAGGATAGAACTTGCTTAGCCCCTACCATTAGTTTAGAGGAATTAAAAAAGTTATTGTAAAATTAAACTATCAAGGGTACTAGCCTATTGGCATAGCACCCTTAACGGTTTTGCTTAGTCTAAGAAGGTATTACATTAGTAGCTTGTGGTCCTCTTTCCCCTGCCTCTATATCAAATTTAACTTTTTGTCCTTCTTGTAAGCTTTTAAAGCCTTCCGTTTTAATAGCGGAGAAATGAACGAATACATCATCACCAGTATCGCTTTCAATAAAGCCAAAACCTTTGTCAGGATTAAACCATTTTACGGTACCATTTTTCATTTAATTAACGCCTCCAAATAATTAGGTTTGTAATCTTAGGATTACTATTTATTATTATGGTTATTAATCCTTGAGGATATTCTACTATTATCAAATATTAATTTTTAAAAAAATTATGCCTTATTTATAATATAAATGGTTTTTAATGTTAATAATTATTTTACTTATATATTATAATCAAGGTATAATAATTACCATTAAAGGGGAAGTTTTTAAGTACTTATTCTAGTGTAGGGGAGGAAAAGCTATGCAAAGGAAACATTTTTCTTTTATCATTATTTTAATCATAAGTGGATTTTTAGTAGGATGTAATTCAGACTCTATTTTTACTAAACCTGCTACAGTGTCGGAGTCTAGTGTGCAGAGTCAAGATAAGTCTAAATTAAATGTGGCGGTTAGCATTTTGCCTTATGCTGATTTTGTAAAAATGGTAGGTGGAGATAAGGTTCAAGTAACTGTAATGATACCTCCTGGGGCAAGCCCTGACAGCTATGAGCCTTCTACCCAGCAATTAAAAGACTTAAGCAGGGCAGATATGTATGTCATGGTAGGTCAACTACCTTTTGAACAGGCTTGGTCGGATAGATTATTAGCTACTAATCAAGACTTATTAGTAATAAATGGTGCTAAGGGTATTAAGCTAATAGATGATAATCCTCATATATGGCTTTCGCCTAGATTAGCTAAAAGCCAACTAGAAAATATATATGACGGTTTAGTGGCAGTTGATATTAATAATAAAGCTTATTATAGTGCGAATTTGAAAGAGGCTATAGCTATGTTAGCTATTATGGATGGGACGATTAAAAGCATTTTCGCTGGACTTAATTCAGATACCTTTTTAGTATATCATCCTGCTTGGGGGTATTTGGCAGATGATTATGATTTGGTAGAGATGGCTATAGAGGAACAAGGTAAGGAACCCGGACCTGCACAAATGGCTAAAATCACAACTAAGGCTAAAAACTTAGGGATTAATACGGTTTTCACATCCTCCCAGCATAGTACCCGTAGTGCTGAAGCCATTGCTGAAGAATTAGGGGCTAAAGTAGTTACACTTGACCCTTTGCCTAGTAATTATGAAGATGTAATCAATTCGGCGAAATTAATTAGTGAGGCGTTAAAATAGTGAAAGAGAATATTAATGCTATAGAAATTAAAAATTTATATGTTAGCTTAAATGGTAATTTAGTATTAAGGGATATTAATTTGGACATAGTTAAGGGGGATTTTCTAGGTATTATTGGGCCTAATGGGGGTGGTAAATCTACCCTATTAAAAACTATATTAGGACTTATTAAACCAGATTATGGTTCTATTAAAATATGGGGACATAAAAATATAAATAAAGGTCGTGCATATATAGGCTATGTTCCGCAGTATGCCCAATTTGATCGGGATTTTCCTATTAGCGTGGAAGAGGTAGTAATACTAGGCAGGTTAGGAAAAAGGAAGCAGCTTAGGTATTCTAAAGCAGACCAAATGAGGCTTGATGAAGCCTTAGAAAAAGTAGAAATTAATAATTTGCGTAAAAGGCAAATAGGAGAATTATCTGGCGGAGAACGGCAAAGGGTTCTAGTAGCTAGAGCCTTAGTAGCTAATCCTAAAATATTACTCTTAGATGAGCCAACTGCTAGTACGGATAGCAAGTTTAGTGCAGATTTTTATGAATTATTAAATTTCCTTAATCAAGAGATTACGATTGTGCTAGTATCACATGATATCAGTGCCATATCTAAATATGTGAAAAGTATTGCCTGTCTTAATGTGGACTTATTTCAACAAGGGGGAACAGAAATTACTCCCGAATTAATTAATGAATTATATAATTGTCCCATGGACTTGATAGTACATGGGGATAACCATCGGATATTAAAACCACACAATGGAGTAGTTAATTATGTTAGAAATATTAAATTATGATTTTATGAAGAATGCTTTACTGGCTGGTATCTTAGTAAGTATTGCCTGTGGAATTGTAGGAACCTATGTCGTAGTAAAAGGGATATCTTTTATTAGTGGTAGCATATCTCATACAGCTTATG
>JAAYRQ010000075.1 GCA_012518685.1 Syntrophomonadaceae bacterium
CTTTGTATTACTTGACTAGTAGCATTAGAATAGGCTCGCACCAGGCCAGGTGCACCTAATAGGGTTCCACCAAAATATCTAGTCACTACTACAATTATATTTTCCAGGTTTTGATTTCTTAGTACACCTAAAATGGGTACTCCTGCAGTTCCTGATGGTTCTCCATCATCACTATATCTTTCTAAATTTTGCTCTCTTAAAACATAAGCATAACAATAATGTCTAGCATTAGGCCATTTTTGCTTAGCCTTCTTTACGATGTCCTCAGCCTCTGTTTCACTATTTACTGGAGATATGTAGCCAATAAATCTTGACTTTTTTATCACTATTTCTCCTATTACCTCATCACTAACTGAGTAGTAATACATATTATCCCTCTTTTAAAATCTAATCTATTAAATTACATCGGTTTGATGGCCTTGTTTTGTTCTTCAGTTTCATATCTTACTTTATGATTACATTTGTCACAAATATATACTGCCTTAGATTTAGTGGTTAATTTTATATAATCTTTATGTTCCCCACTAATGGAATAGCTCTTACCACACATTAGGCAATTCACATTAATATTTTCCATTTATAAGCCTCCTTTTTTTTATTAGCTATTTATTAATATAAGAAAAAAGTATGACCCTAGTAGGATCATACTTTTTACAAGCCTAAATTATACCTTAAAGTATTCTATAGATGTTTCCAAGTCTTGTACTATAGAATTCAGATTATCTAACGAAGCATTAATTTCCTGCGAACCTGCCATTTGTTCCTCTGCCATCTGGCTAATTTGTCGGGCTAATACCGCATTTTCTTCGGCGGTAAGAGTAGTCTGTTCTATAGAATCTAGGGCAGTCTCAGCACTAGCTGCCATTTCCTCACTTGCGGCAGACATTTCCTGAATTTGTTCATTTACTTTTTCTACTGCTACTATTATTTGTTCAAATGCTTCCCCAGCCTTAGCCACAACTTCGGTTCCATTAGCTACTTCATTAGTACCAGACTGCATAGCAGATACAGCCTTGTCAGTTTCGCCCTGTACTTGCTCAATTAATAGTGCAATCCGCTTAGTTGCCTCTTCCGATTCTTCTGCCAATTTACGAACTTCTTCTGCAACTACTGCAAAACCCCGTCCTTGTTCACCTGCCCTAGCTGCTTCAATAGCGGCATTTAGAGCCAGTAAATTAGTTTGACTAGCAATATTAGTAATTAAATCAATAATTTGGCCTATCTCTTGTGATTTAGTACCCAGATCCTCTACTATATTGGCTGTAGAATTAACCGTATCGCTGATTATAGCAATTTGCCTAATAGCCATATCGATTTGTTTACCACCATCCTGGGCTATATTAGTAGCACTAAAAGCTGAGGCCGATACATCTTGGGCATTTTCTGCTACGGTCTGAATAACTGTTGACATTTCATTAATCGTATTTTTTGATTTGCTAGTTAAATCGGCTTGCATTTCAGTATTAGAATTCATTTCTTCCGCTTTAGTAGCCATATCTTCCATTAAATGAGCACTAATTTCCGTTCTTTTTAATAGTTGATCACTAGATTCACTTACATTATAAGTTAATTCCTTGTTTTTACTTATCAAATCAGACATTTTTTCTATCATCATATTAGTTCTATTAGCTAATTTACCTACCTCATCATTGGCTAATAATGGTATGATCTGGGTTAAATCACCTTCACTAGCTTTATTTACTGATTTTCCTATTCTGCGTAAAGGTGCATGTACTGTATAAGCTATTAAAAAGGCTGCTAAAAAGCCTATTAAAATTCCCACTATGGAATACACAATCATATTAAGCCTAAAGTTACTAATCATATTATCGTAAGGTGTAGCCGGAACCCCTACATACCATATACCTATTGTTTCTCCATTTTTATTTTTAATAGGTTCGTAGGCAGTTTCGTTCATTGTTCCTACCACTTCTGCTCTGCCAATAAAAGTCTGCCCTTCTTTTAAAACTGCATTAGCTACTTCATCAGACACTTTGGTGTTTACCATTCTTTTACCATCTTGAGTAACATTAGTTGTCACCCTAGTATCATGTTTAAATATAGTTACAGTATCACCAGTTAATTCCCCTATTTTATCTACTATAGCGAAATTATCTTCCATTAGAGTACTTCCCTTATAAAGATATCCATCTTTAATGTGCCAATCTCCTGGATAATAAGAATTAATAATTTCCCGTCCTAAGTATAAATCAGAAGTTAGCTTTTGTTCTGCTGATGACATAATTTTATCCGACATTGATATAGTAGCATAAATTCCCATTAGCCCAGTTACAGCAGCTAAAATTAAAGTAAAAGCTAATATTAAGCGTAACCTAACATTTAACTGGCGTGTAACCTTTTCAAACCAAATTAATATATTCCCCATAAAAAAACCTCACTTTCCCAAACGACTAATACCCCCTAGTAATAGCAACTACAAAAATAGTTTTCTTACTCTTCCTCATTGATAATTTTCATATATAATACCCTTTGGTAATTATAAGCCCCTATTATATTACCGTTTTTATCATATAAATAATTTAAGGAAGACCCCCCTATATATACCCGCCCTTTTTCCTGTTCAATACCCAAAGCTGTAACATACCCGATTAATGCTTCATCATCCGTAAAAGTTATTTCCACCTTAATAAGCTCTAAAGGCTTTTTTTCAAACTTGTCTGAAATAGAATTAGTCAGCGAATTATCACATCCTACTACAAATAATAAGGAAACAATTAATAAGCTAGACAAATATTTTTTTACCATCTGTCCCTCCTTTTTCTTGATTTATTATGTAACGATATTAACTTATTTTCTTTCCTTTTAGTCCACTCCTTAATTTTATTATCAGCTAGGTAATGTACACTATTATATGTATAATTACCATCTATATATTCGCCAGCTTCGCTATCGGTTAATATTTCTAAACCTTGATTAATATTCTCAATAGCCCATATATGGAAATTCCTATTTCTAACTTGTTCTATAATATCCTCATCTATCATTAAGTCAGTTACATTTTGCTGAGGAATTATAACCCCTTGATTACCATCTAGGCCTTTGGACATACATACTTTAAAATATCCAGTTATTTTTTCATTAACTCCCCCCACAGGCTGTATTTCCCCATTTTGATTAACAGAACCTGTTACTGCAATACCTTGTTTAAGCGGTATCCCAGCTAAACTTGATAATAGGGCATATAACTCGGCACTAGAAGCACTATCCCCCTCTATTCCCGAATAACTTTGCTCGAAGGTTAAGCTAGCAGATAGTGATAAAGGCTTATCTTTAGCATATAGATTACCTAAATAACCGTTTAAAGTTAAAACACCCTTACTGTGAATACTACCACTCATCTTAGTTTCTCTCTCAATATTTATAATTCCTCTTTCACCCATATAAGTTTTAGCAGTTATCTTAACTGGTTTACCAAAACTATGTTCACCTATTTGGTAAACTGCTAATCCATTAATCTCGCCAACGCTTTCCCCAAAGGTATTAATTAGAATAGTATCATTTATAATAAGTTCTAATATATCATCTTCATAGCTGGAGCAGCGGTATATTCTTTCACTAATAGCTTTTTTAACATGTTGTTTTTCGACAAATTCCTTATTATCATAACTAGCCCACTGATTAGCTTCATATACAATTTCAAGCAGTTTATTAAACTTAGTTGTAAGGTAATTCTGGTTTTCTGCTAGCCTACTACCATAATCAACCAATACCGCCACTGCTTCAGGGGTAAAATGTCTTAAATCTTCCGTATGACATACAGTACTCACGAAACGAGCATAATCGTAGATGGTCTTTCTATTCCTGGGCATTTTAACATCAAAATCAGCCCTAATCTTAAACAACTTAGGAAAATCTTCATCATAAGCATGTAATAAATAATAATATACTGGTTCCCCAATAAGTATTACTTTAACATTACAGGGAATAGGCTCTGGTTGTAAAGTTTCAGTGCTACTTATACCAATCACACTAGAAATGTTTTCTATCCTTATTTCTTGATTTTTAATAACCCTTTTTAGGGTTTCCCAAATATAGTAGTTATTAATAATATCACTAATATTAAGTATAAGGTAACCACCATTCGCCCTATGGAGGGCTCCTGCTTTAATTTTGGAAAAATCTGTAGCCAATATACCAAATTCCCCTGTATATTCTATATGTCCGAACAAATTAGCGAATGTCGGATTAGTTTCAACAATAATAGGAGCATGTTTTTGCAAACTATTATCAACTACTAAATTAACATAATATCTTTTCTTAAAACTTTTCTTATCAGTAACTTTAAAAATGTTTAAGGGACCTCCTTCATCATCCCTTGTAAATATGTGCATATTTTTAATTAGGTCTTCTTTAATATCATTTAGGTATCCTATTACCTTATTATTAGCTGCAAATTTATCTACTAATTTTGCTAGGTTGTTGTCTATTATTTCACTAGCAGTTTCTTGTTCGATTTTTTTAATTTGTTCCTTAATATCTTTTTCCAAATCTCGATATTGCCTAAAAGCCTCATTAAGCCTTTCTTGGATAATAACACTATTTTTCATCAAGCTGGTTCTCTCAGCCTCGTTCATACCCATATATTCAGCTTGACTTAATACTTCCCCATTTTTAACTGGTAAGGGAGATATGCCACTTTCATTACGACTAATAGTAAAACCAATAGCCCTTGCTTCTTCTTCCATAAGCAAATACATTTCATTCGTCTTCTCAACGAAATAGCTTAATACCTGACTTTTTTTGTATTCAAATTCATCACTTTCTAAGGCATTTACAATTTGAATAAGAACTTCATCTATGGCTATTTCTAATTCATTTTTAAGAATATGCCCATAGCCAGCTTTTAGCTTTATCACTTTAGGCATATCTGGACTTACAAAATTATGTACATAACACCAATCATATAAATCTGTAACATCCTTAGCTTTTTTCTTCACTACTTCATAGGCCAATGTAGATTTACCAGTGCCTGCCATCCCAGATAAAAATATATTATAATTAGGATTGTTAATATCTAAGCCAAAAGATAAGGACTTTAAAGCCCTTTCCTGCCCAATTATTCCTGTTAAAGGCTTTAAGTTACCTGTATGTTTAAATCTAAAAATGGAAGGCTTACAAGGTTTACTTAATACTTGTGGTTTTAATCTATGTTTATGCTTGGTCAAATTTACTAACCCCCTATATTATCATTATAGATTAAAAGATAACAAAATTATATAATATTGCCATAGTAATAATACCTGTCAATAAAGTATAAAACAAGCTTTTAGTCCTAATTGCGATTATAAAGGTGGGAATAAACGCCCATAAAAATTTATTCTTAATATTAATAAATATTTCCCCTTCGGGTGCTAATATGCTTATAGCCGTTAATGCACCTAAAACAGCAGGCCCTACAAAGGATAACCACTTAGTTAAAAAAGCTGGGAATTCAAAGCGTGACAATAAAGCTACTGGCAAAATTCGGGGAATTAGAGTAGCTAATGAAGCTCCAATAATCATTAACCAAATACTACTGTTTGTCATTTAGCATCACCCCTATCGTTGCTGCTATTAATGTAGCAATAATAATATTGGATAAATTATGTAAAGATGAAGGATATACATAACCAATAACCACACATAGTATCCCAGCTATAATAGCTACTATAGCTTCCGTACGCTTAGATACTAGTAGGACTAATAGGCAGATATACATAGCAGGTAAGGCAAAATTCAAGCCTATTTTATCAGTATTAGTTATTAGGCTACCTAATACTGCTCCCAGTATTGTACTTCCTACCCATCCTAAATGCGAAGTAAGGTTAAGTCCTGCCATATAGCTAGCAGAGGCCGCCCTGTTTTGGTATCTATTAATAGCAACTGCATAAGTTTCATCAGTTAAGCCATAGGATAAAAAAGCTGCGATTTTAGTTGGTACTGATTTTAAATGGGGTACCAAAGAAGCGGAAAATAAAAAATAACGCAGATTAACCAAAACATTTGCCAAAACGGCAGTTAGCACTGCACCCCCAGCCTGCATTACACCGATGGCAATATATTGACCTGCACCCGTAAAACATAGAATGGACATCACCGTAGCCTGTGTAATGCTCATACCTGCTTCAGTTGCCAAGACCCCAAAAGCAAATCCTAAAGGCAAATAACCTAATACAATGGGAATAGCATCCTTAATCCCACTTAGTAATTCTTGATTCTTCATTAACTTCCCTTTCTCCTACTTTATACTATCCCAGATTTTATCATTCTGTATTAAAACAAGCTAGATATAATTTAGCAAGAAGGTATTTTAATGTTTTCTAATATTATATAGCCACTTATGTATCGGATAATGATAATAGCAGATATTAGTAGGCTCACTTCCTTTAATAAATGCCATTTCACTTGTGCGAGGACAAGATTCAGTTGCTATTAAACCAGACTCTAGACATATATTAACTACTTCCACATTACTAGGCTTAGTGAAATTGCTATCGTTTAACTTACTATTAATACTTTTAAAATAATTCGCCCAAATAGGACCAGCTACTACACTGCCCACCAGGTTAGTACTTTCCCCTGTATCGTTTCCTATCCATACTGCACAAGATAGGGATGGCGAATAACCTATGAACCAAGCATCTTTAAACTCATCAGTTGTGCCCGTTTTACCAGCCAAATTACTAGATACTATAGTTCTTAAACCAGCCCCAGTTCCACCAGGTTCTAAAACTCCTTGTAACATATTAGTAATAATATAAGCATTTTCTGGGCTAACAACTATCCTTTGTTTAATCTGGTTTTCTTCAAGGGTTTTACCTTGCTTGTCCATTATTTTCAATATGTAATAGGGCTCACTATAAATACCCTCATTAGCAAAAACTGCATAAGCAGCAGCCATCTGCAAGGGAGAGGCTTCGATAGAACCTAAGGGTAATGACAATATAGGTTGCAGTCCTGAAAGACCGAACTTTTCACCATGTAGTGCTGTAGCCTTAGGGTTTAACCAATCATTTAGTTTAACAGCGATAACATTATCTGATTTCATTAGAGCTTCCTTAAGGGTAAAGTCTTGCCAATGATAAGGCTCCTCACCATAATCAGTAGGCATATATATATCTCCATTAGGCAGTTCAAACTTAACCTCGTCACAGGTAATCATATCAGCACTAGTAAATCCAGCTTCTATGGCTAAGGAATACATCAAGGGCTTAAAAGTTGAACCAGGCTGCCTAAGGGAAAAAACCCGATTGTAATTAGATTTTCTAAAGTCCCTGCCACCTACCAAACTTCTGATTTCACCATTTCTAGCATCAATCGCTACTAAAGCAGTTTGTAATTCATCAGGATAGTTTTTAAGTCCTTCCGTTATTGAGCGATTAGCGGCTTTTTGCATATCCAGATCCAAAGTAGTATATACCTTAAGTCCACCTTGATAGACTAGTCTTTCACCATATTTTTTAGTTAAATATTCTTTAACCAAAGCTATAAAATAAGGGGCTTCTCCAGATATATAAGCAGAACGATGGTAGATTAATTCCTCTTTTTGAGCGATTACTTTTTCTTCTTCGGTAATAAAGCCTGCGGTTACCATACTTTGTAAAACTATGCCTTGTCTTTTCTTAGCTAGCCCAGGATTCTTATAAGGATTATAATTACTGGGCCATTGAGGTAAACCAGCTAAAAGTGCTGCTTCTGCTATGGATAAGTCTATAGCACTTTTAGCAAAAAAAGTACGAGCAGCCACTTCGATACCATAAGCACCTTCACCAAAAAATATAGTATTACAATATAGAGTTATTATTTCGTCTTTGCTATAATTTCTTTCTAATTCTATGGCATAAAATAACTCTTTAATTTTCCTTATCAAGGTTCTTTCATTAGATAAAAATAGAGTTTTAGCAGTTTGTTGGGTAATAGTGCTGCCACCTTCTACGACCTTTAAATTTTTTACATTTACATACAAAGCCCTTAAAATGCCTGTAAAATCTATCCCATGATGACTATAAAAATCTTTATCTTCTACAGCCACAACTGCCTTGATAAAATTTGGTGATATTTCATCAATATTGACACTAATACGATTATATTCAGACAATCCTTTTATAGGGCGATTATTAATATCATATACAACTGAAGCTTCAGGAATTTCAATATCGGGCAAATTAAAAGAAAATCCGCTAATCATCAAGCTAATTATTAATAAAAATATTAGAATAAGTTTTCGCACAAGCATTCCTCCTATTTCCTAAATTACCCAAAACTAATAGCTTTCATTCTATTAAAATTACTTATTTAAGAAATTGGTAGAAGCTTGAAAATTAAAAATAAAAATATTTTAAAAAAGAAGAAAAACCCCTTACTAGGTAAGGGGTTTACAAACTCATATTACTCACTTCTGATAGCTTCTAAAGCACTTAAATTCATAGCCCGTCTCGCTGGGGAATAACCTGATATTATTCCAACTATTGAAGCAAATATTACTGACCCTAAGGCTAAGTAAATGGGTATTACCGATATATTACTACCTCCAGTAAGATGGCTACCGACTTTATTTAATATTAATGATATCGAATAACTTAATAGTAAGCCAATAATCCCCCCTATAAATCCTATAAGCCCAGCTTCTATTAAGAACATCTTTTTTATATCCTTAATATCTGCACCTAATACCTTGATTACTCCAATTTCCCTGGTTCTTTCATATATACTCATAATCATAGTATTAGTTATACCTATAGCAGCAACGAAGAGACTTACCGCCCCAATTCCACCTAAGATTCCTTGCATAGTACGAGATTGTTTTTTTACTGATTCTATCATATCAGTTAGACTATAAGCTTGAAACCCCATAGCTTTAATAGTTTCTTGCACACTGGATACTAATTCAATTTTACTACATTTGACCTTTATTGAATTGTATTCATCAGTATTATACCCACTTATTCCGCGGTATTGTTCATTGCGATTATTCTTTTCTTCTTCTTTTATAATCTTTTCTAAGCTAGTCATATTAATATAAGCACTATAATCTCGCTCATCATTATTTTCTTTAAGAATTCCTACCCCTTTAAAATCATATAATTTGGCAGGTTTTTGGTCAGGTTCTCGGTTTCTAATCCTTTCCCCATATTGCATATCAGAAGTTAATATCAACTTACTATTAACTAAATCGACTGGGGGAGGACCATCATTATTCCAGGGGTTAAAATCCCGATTTTTTAAACGGGGATTATAAAAAAAATTAGGTACAAAATGCCCAAAAACAACAGCCTCTTTATCCGCAATAGTTAGTAAGCGTCCTTCCTCTACCTCAAAATCAAAGGCTTCTAAATTCTCTGGCTTAACCCCTACTACATCAACTTCGGCCACTAATTTTCCACTAGCAAACTTTAAATACATACTTTTTCTAGCCATAACAGCTTCAACCCCAGGTATTTGTTCAAAACTTGCTACAGCCTTATCATCTAATTTTATCTCCTCAATATTACCCTCATCTGGGCCATAATAATAATTGTGCACCTCAATAATATTAAGGTTACCCATTTCAGCTATCTGCTCATGGAAGGCTTTATCCATAGCAATACCCAAAGACAGCATTATTACTATAGAACTAGTTCCTATCATTACCCCAATAACGGTTAAAATCGTACGGCTTTTACGACGGATTAAATTTTGAAAACTCATTTTTAATAAATCTTTACTATTCATCTAAGAATACTTCCTCTAACTTTTTCTTACGCCTTCTCCGTATAATAAGGAAAGCCGTTAGCCCAACTATCAGGACTAATATGCCAGCCGCAATATGCCATTTTTTCAAGGTACTTTGCTTTTCAGCGGAATCTAGGTCATTTTCAAAACCCATCATATGAGGTTCCTCGTAAGCCATCACTTCCAAAATAAAAGGTTGTTCACTAGTAAACTTTGTTCCTACTCCATCTTCATATTCAAAAATGATTTTACCTTCTAGCTCCCCTTCTTCATGGGCAATTATAGTAACATCATAATAATTATCCTTACCAGGCTCTAGATTCCCGATAAAAAGTGTGCCATCTTGGATTTCAAAATCTCCTTCGGTCTTGATAATTAAATTTCTAATTATGGTTCTACCTGTATTATAAAAATCCACCGCTAGACTAGTAGGACTACCTTCAAATATTTGAGGAGGCATTTCAATATTAGATATAGTAAGGTTAAGTTGTTGGTTAACTGGAATACTAATCATTTCTTTTTCAGTAAACTTCTCTCCACTTTCATCCTGATACTCTATATCTGCACTTATATTATAATTCCGGTTTTCCGCGTCTATCTTTGCTTTTAGATTAATTATATTTTCGCTAAATTCTTGGGGCTTTATTTCCTTTATAAAAAAAGAATTACTACTTCCTACAGGTGAAAAAATTTGCTCATCTGAATTTAGGCTAACCTTGATGTTTTTTACGGCTGTGCTTTCATTAGTATTATAGAAAGAAATAGTCAATGGAAAAGTCTGCCCTGCTTCTACATATTCGCTTGGATAATAATAATTATCTATAATAACCCTGGGAGTCAAGTCATCAGTACTACCTTTTCCAGAAACAGGTACATAGAGCACGGTGTCATGAGTATATTCCTTATCATTTTCATCTTTATATTTCAGATTTAAGTCTAAGGGATATGTCCCACTTTCTACTTTGGAATCTATAAAAAGTTTATACTCTACTAACTTAACTGCATGCCCCTCCAGACTTTTTACATACTGTATATCTGGCCAATTGTCTAGGTTAATACCTTGGCTGCTAAATCCATTCAGTTTTAATTCTACATTTTTTATCATTAGATCACCTAGGTTCTGTATCCTTAACTTAATAAGGCTAGAGGTACCTACAGGTAATTTATCCTCAGGCAGGTCAATCCCCATTAATTTTAATTCAGGTTGTTTATAATCATTAATTATTTTTACATAAATAGTGCCACTCTCGCTACCCCCTATGGTTCCATCACCATCACCTTCATAAGTTAAGC
>JAAYRQ010000076.1 GCA_012518685.1 Syntrophomonadaceae bacterium
CATTAATTGGTGTCAGTTTTTTGGACATAGGGCTAAGAAACTGACACTTTTTCGTGAAAATATTAGTTTTTAATATCTCTTTTACTAGTAGAGTTTTTATGTATAATTAAAGATTCCTAAGAAAATACCTATCTAGTATGAAGATTTTCTAATTTAACAAAAAACAGGCTGAGAAAAATGTGTTTTGGCATAGTATTTGCATTTATACATGCTGTAGTAAAGCATAGTTCGTATTAATTATCTAGCTAGATTAAGTATTTATCTGAAATTCATCAATAGTGAATAGTTTCCTTGCTAGTAACGAAATACTAGCCATTGAGGAGTTAGAATTTTCTAAGGTATTTTGGGAGATGGATGTCAGAGATTTTTTGTTGAGTATTGGAAGAAGGGACTTTTAAAAATGTAGTAAAAGTGAAACTCATAGTTAAAAAAACAAGGAGGGCTTTATTAATGATTTCTACAGATTTAAGAAACAAGTATTCCATTGTAGGTGTAGGATATACACCACAAGGAAAAATTCCTGGCCGCTCTGGTGCTAGTTTTTATCTCGAAGCGACCATGAATGCAATTAATGATGCGGGACTGAGGAAGGAAGACATCGATGGTTTAATCTATTATCGTGATTTTCCTATTTTACCTGGTGATGCTATGCATCATACTGGTAATGTAATAACTTACAGTCTAGGGCTGCATCCCAAGTTTTTAAGCCAAGAGTCATATTGCTATCGGACTAACATCAATAAAGCAATAGGTGCTATTGAAAACGGTACTTGTAAGTATGTTCTTATAGTTTTTGCTGAAAGCGGTAGGACTGGTCGCCGTACTTGGACCGATGAAATTGATCTGTTTAGTAGCAAACCTTATGATGAGTATGCAGCTTATGGAAATATTTCAGCTTTCACTAACTATGCTATGTTTGCTAGCCGTGCTATGCATGAACATGGAACTGGACCAGATTTATGGGCGGATATAGCTGTGGCACATCGTAAATGGGCTAATCTTAATCCTAATGCTATTCACTATAAGAGACCTTTGACCAAAGAAGATTATATGGAAACACCTTTCCTCTCTTGGCCGTTTCGTGCCTTAGATGCAACTGCCTCAACAGATGGTGGCCGTGCCATAATTATTACTACCACAGAACGGGCTAAAGAACTTAAAAATCCACCTATTATGATTCGTGGTTATGGTAGTTCTAATGATACTGCCAAGGGCTGGCAACTAACACCTGGAGATCCTATGAGCAGTGCCGCTATTGCTGGGCGAGATGCTTTTGCGATGGCTGGACTAGAGCCCAAAGATATAGGTGCAGCACAGATATATGACTGCTACACTTATACGGTTGAAGCGACTTTGGGTGATTATGGATTTTTTGAAAAGACTAAAGCCCGTGATTTCTTAACCGTTGAGAATATAGGACCTGGTGGAGATTTCCCAGTAAACACTGGCGGTGGACTACTATCTGAAGGCTACTATATGGGATTGACCCCCATAGCAGAAGCTGTAATGCAGATGTCTGAGCGTTGTGGAGAGCGTCAGTTGGGTGTCCTGTCTGGTACAAAATTGCCTGAATTTATGATTGTATCAGATAACGGCGGCTTTTATCAAAGCAACGAAACGCTTATTTTAGAAAGGGGATAAGAAGAATGAGTCAAGTAATAAAAGTAAAACTACCTTATGATCTTAGAACTAGTTCTGATAATAATATATTTTATGAGACTGCCCATAATGAAAATAAGTTCATTCTACCACATTGTAATACTTGTGACCAATACTTCTGGCCTGGAGCTATAATTTGCCAGCATTGTGGCAGCTTCGATGTAGAATGGAAAGAGGCCTCAGGGCATGGTAAAATTTATTCGCATGTGGAAGGGCGATTTGCATTTCACCCAGATATCAAAGAATATCTTCCCATCGCTATATGCTCGGTAGTCCTAGATGAGGGACCGCGTGTTTTTGGTCGCCTTATTAACTATGGCGAAATAGAAAAAGTTCCTTATGATGCACCTGTGCATGTTGTATGGCTTCAAGATGAAGAAAGAGGCTGCACAATTATGGGATGGGAAATGGATTAAATTTATAGCATAAATAATAATACTTGGAAGGCGGGCGGAATTGTCCGCCTTTGCCTTTTTGGGGATAAATTTATATGTTATACTTTGTAAAATATCGTATATGAAAGGGGTGAAATCCTAGTTGGTAATTTTTCTAGCTAGGAGGATTTATGAGTAAAACGGTTATTGTAGGTGGAGTTGCGGCCGGAGCTAGCACTGCAGCTCGCTTAAGAAGATTAGATGAAAATGCAGAGATTGTAATGTTTGAAAGAGGTGAACATATATCCTTTGCTAATTGTGGCCTACCTTACTATATTAATGGCACTATTCCCAAAAGAAGTTCACTTTTAGTACAGACTCCTGAGGCTATGCATGCTAGATTCAATCTGGATATTAGGACTATGAGTGAAGTTAGGGAAATTCTAAAAGATGAGAAAAAGATTAGAGTAACTAATGTGCTTACTAAGGAGACTTATTACGAAAGCTATGATTATTTAGTGCTTTGCCCTGGTGCTCAGCCCTTTGTGCCTGACATCCCAGGAATTGACAAGGCTAATGTTTTTAGTGTTAGAAATATACCTGATAGTGATAATATTAAGCATTATGTAGAAACTAACGGAATAAAAAAGGCTACCGTCCTAGGTGGCGGTTTTATTGGCTTAGAAATGCTAGAAGTTCTTAATGAAATGGATATAGAGACTACTTTAGTAGAAGCTAGCTCACAGGTGATGAATGGGCTGGATCAAGAAATGAGCAATATTATCCATAATTATTTGGCTGCCAATGATATTAAGCTACTTTTAAATGAAAGAGCTGTATTTTTGGAAGGGGATGACTTAGTATCTAAGGTTAATCTATCTAGTGGAAATGCTATTGACACTGAGTTAGTAATCTTAGGGGCGGGAGTAAAACCAGAAACTTGGCTAGCTGAGGAGGCGGGGCTTGAATTAGGTTCAACTGGGGGTATTTTGGTTGACGATTATTTAAAAACCTCGGATCCTTATATATATGCGGCTGGCGATGCTGTGCAAATTAAAGATTTTGTAACTGGGGAAGATATTTTAGTACCCTTAGCTGGTCCCGCTAATCGTCAAGGCTGGATTGTGGCTAATAATATTGCAGGCAGGAATATCAAATATACTGGTAGCCAAGGTACAGGTATTTTAAAACTTATGGACTTAACGGCAGCTATGACTGGTAAGAATGAAAAACAACTACGGAATTTAGGCATTGATTATTTAACTTGCAAGGTTCATCCTGCTTCACATGCTACCTATTATCCAGGCAGTAATCAAATGACCTTAAAGCTAATCTTTACACCTAAAGAAGGTAAAGTTTTAGGTGCCCAAATCGTAGGTTATGATGGGGTGGACAAAAGAATTGATGTCTTAGCTACTTCTATAAGAGCGGGTTTGAATGTTTTTGATTTACAGGAGTTGGAACTAGCTTATGCCCCACCTTTTTCTTCGGCCAAAGATCCTGTTAATATGGCAGCTTATGCGGCAGGAAATATTCTTAATGAAGATGTTAAGGTTGTAAACTGGGAAGATGTTCCTGATTTAGTTGCGAATGGTGCTTACTTAATTGATATGCGAACTGAGGGAGAAGTAAAAAGAGGACAGGTGCCAGGGGCCCATAATATCTGTGTTGATGAACTTCGCGATCGTTTAGACGAAATTCCTAAAGATAAGGAAATTCTGCTTTACTGTCAAGTGGGAATTAGAAGTTATATCGGAAATAGAATTTTACTGCAAAATGGTTTTAAGGTTAAAAATATAATTGGTGGTTATAAGAGTTATTGTAATAGTAAATAACCTGAGATGATTTTTTATTAATCCCTTTTTAATTATGATTATTTCCTAATATATTAATGCTAAATTGAGCATAATTATGTAAGGATGTAAATTAGATTATAGTTAAAGGGGGATTATTATTTTTGCTCAGTTAGGTTAGAGTCTTTGTTTGATAAAGCTATTGAAGATATTACACCCTTGTTAAAAGATTATAATGATTATGACTTGGTTATAGGTATTCCATTCAATAATGAAAACCAAAATATCCTGCAGTTATTAAAAGAAGTTGATGAGCTTTTAAATTCTTGGATTGGTAGAAGACAATTAATCGTTTTGGTAGGTAATGGTGAAGCTACAGAGATTTTGCAGCAAGTGGGAAATTTATCCCTTAAACATCCCTTAATCGCTTTTAATTTGCCTAGCGATATTAGTGGGCGAGGTATGAGCATTAGGGCCATAATCGAGATTACTAAAAGGCTAGATGCGGAATTACTTTTGTTTAGTCCTAATATGGTTTCTGATAAGCATAGTAGTTTTGATATTGCTTGGCTAGATAACTTATTAACTCCTATGCAAGGTAAGTATGATCTGGTAGTAGGAAGCCTAAGACGGTATTTGGCAACCGATAGCATTACTCAAATTATGGAGGCCCCTATTTTAGAAACTTTTTATGGGGCTAAAATTAGTGATCCCCTAGGAGGGATATACGCTATTTCGCATGATTTTATTGAAGAATTAGCCCATGAAGCTCGGTTTTGGGGCAGTAGTATCCAAGGTTATGGTATAGATTTTTGGATTTTAACTAGGGCTTTAGTCTGGGATAAGAATATATGTGAAGTGAATATGGGTGGCACCATAAATCCTTATAATTTGGAGAAAAGAAATAGGGTTTTTAAAGAAAATGCTATTATTATTTTGGCGGCTATTAAAAGGGATTGGGCTACTTGGTTACAGGAACGGCTAATAGTAAAGGTGGCGGATATTTCAGTAAGGAGTGAAGTTAAAAGACTAGATGATACGGTCTATAATCCTAGCGAATTAATAGCAAATTTTAAAAAGGGCATTAATAGTGCCCACCAAAGCTTAGATATATTATCACATAGAGGTGAGATATTACGAGCATTAGAACTTAGCGATACTGATTTTTACCTAGACGAAGAATTATGGGTGACCTCTTTTTTGGAATTGGCTATTGATTATACATTTTCCCCTAATGTGGATGAAAATAAGATATTAAGCTTACTTATAGCTTTATACAATGGGCAAGTAGCTAGTTATGTAATAGGAAAGATGAAACTAATGGATAACTTAGCTTCTTTTTCTTCTGCTTCTAGGGATGAATTGATTTTGCGTAAAATGGAGGGCATTAGAAATCGCCTAACTAATATATTTTGGTCTAAAAAGCCTAGTTTTAATGAAATATGGTTAGAAAAAAGGGAACAGGTAAAACCTGCCATTGTTCCGCTGGGGTATATGGAGTATGTGCCTAGTAAACCCATTGTTATACCTAAGAAGATAACAGGCAAGGATGAGCTAATAGTTAATACGGATGATTTATTCAAAGAGCTTCGCCATAGATATGAGGATAAGTTTAATAATTTTACGGTTAATTATCTTAATTTATTACCAGATGCCAAATCGTCCGAAATAATTAAGGGTGTAGAGGGCTTTATGGCTAGGGTGGAAGAGGCCTTGACTAGGCTTTTCCCTGGCGACTTGACTAGTGCTGAGGGATTGGGGGATTTTGTTAATAGTTTATTTAACATTTTACCTAATCCTAAGATGTTTACTATTAATAATGAATTATTAAGAGAAATGCTAACTAGGTTTCCCCCTATTAATCTTATGATACCCTTAGGCTTTTATAAGCCCCAAGATTTGCTAGACAAAATGGATGTCAGGGATGCGGTTACCTATGCCAACATTATGGAAAGTTTCAGTTATACAGATCGTGATTTGCTATGGTTAGTTGATAATCTTAAGCCTGAAAGTTTTGCTTGGGTGGATATTAAGCCCTTAATTATGGCTGATGAAGTATATACGGGTGGTACTATATGGCAGGGTAAAATATCTAATCTTAATCGTATTACTGCTCGCATAGTAATTAAAACCTTAAAACCTGGTAAAGGCGGAAAGTATCCGCGATTGCGTTATTTTATGAATATCATTCGGAGGATAGCTCTGGCAGAAAATTACGCCCAGCTCTTTTATGAATCGGTTTCTACCCGTAAAAACATTAATAATAAGATAAAAAATTCCCTTTTAGGTATCAGGAAAGGTGATGATTTTTCGGCCCATAATATATTCGAGAATTACCATCACCGCCTTTTAGTAAACAAAATAGGCTTAATTGCTAATCACTTAGAAGATGAAGGGGATAAAGATACAGCTTCGCTTTTTAAAGCTATGGCGGAAGGTTACGGACTTAGCCAGGTTTTAGAAGATGGAACCTTCCTTACTTGCACGGCCTGGAGTTTTGCCAGCTATAGTTTTAAAGGGGGACTTAATATACCTAGTCCTTTTACTACCAGTGTGGAAAATCGTTGGTTTAATCATGACTTTTTAGAATTATTATATGAAAGCCTAGGCTATGATAAAGCAGAGATTAAGCTCTTAGTATTAAGGTTAATAACTGAAGGCAGGAGCAACCATAATTTATTAGATAGTTTACTACCTACCAGACCTAAGGATGTAGCGGTGGTGGTTCAGGAAAACACTGATGAACCCAGCAGGTTTTTAACTAGGTATGAAGGGAATCCGATTTTAGAGCCCATAGAGGGTAGTAATTGGGAATCGAAGTATGTTCTTAATCCTGGTGCTTTAAGAATTAAAGACAAGGTATATCTTTTTTATCGTGCCGTAGGAGAAGACAACATTTCCCATATAGGTTTAGCTGTTACGGATGGTTATAAAGTATTGGAAAGATTGCCTGAGCCTATCTTTTCTCCTGCTACACCCGAAGAAGTTAAAGGGTGTGAAGATGCCAGGATTATGATTATAGATGATAAATTATATATGGTTTACACTGCCTATGATGGGAACATGGCTCAGATAGCGATTGCTTCTACTAGTTATGAGGAATTTAGCCAAGGTAATTATAGAAATTGGGAAAGGGACGGTCTAGCCTTTACTAATATCTGGGATAAGGATGCCATTATATTACCAGAAAAGATTAACGGTAAATATGTAGTCTATCACCGAATTGAACCGAGTATGTGGGTAACCTATACTAATGAATTACGCTTTCCTATTAGGGAAAAACATGCCATTATTCTAGGGCCTCGACCAGGACGAATGTGGGATTCTCTAAAAATTGGAGCAGGTGCCCAAGCGTTAAAAACTATATATGGTTGGTTATTAATATATCACGGGGTTGATTATAATTATGTTTATAGATTAGGAGTAATATTAATCGATATAGAAAACCCTGAAAAGGTAATATATCGTTCACCTAATCCCATATTGGAACCAGAAGAAGAATATGAAATAGGGGCTAGTGGTGCCTGGGTGCCTAATGTAGTATTTACTTGTGGGGCGGTTCCTGCCGAGGATAAAGAGGTTCTAGAGGATGATGATGAAATTCTAGTATATTATGGGGCGGCTGATACTAGTATAGGCATGGCAAAAGCGACTCTAGCCGATTTAATTCCAGAATCCTTTAGAAAGGTAAAAATGTAATTTTAAAAGGGGGGATGAGACCTTATTTAATTAAAATATTGGGCTCTAGCTCCCCCTATATATTTGGCTCTTGTTCTGGCCATAGTCAAGTGGGCGAAACCTATTTCCTTAATACTGGCCCTTACTGGTACTACTACAGGTTTTAAGTGCATACCTATAAAGGTATCCCCTATGTCAATTCCTAGATGCCCTGCAATATTTTCTACAAGTACAGGATTCTTGAATCTAGTCATAGCTACTGTTGCTAGAGAACCCCCCGCTTTTTCATGGGGTATTACATTAACCTCTTCCAAGCGATATTTTTCTTGGCAATTTTTTTCTATTACTAGGGCACGATTAAGATGTTCACAACATTGTATGGCTAAATAAAGCTGATACTCATTAACAATAGGCAGTAAACTATCTAATAATAAGTTAGCTATTTCTAGACTGGAATGCTTTCCTATGGGATGCCCTGCTACTTCACTAGTGCTACAGCCCACTACTAGTATTTGTTCAGTTTCTACCTTAGTAGTCTTTAATAATTCTAACAAGGCTTTTGTAAGATCTTTAGCAATATCCGCTAAACCCATAAGTTTCATCCCCCTATAATAATAAAAGTTACTTATTAGTCTTTCACATACAGTAATCTCATACCATTCAAAGTTACTAACATAGAAGTTCCTACATCTGCTATTACAGCTAACCACATAGTTAATAATCCTGGAATAACTAAAAGTAAAATAAAAGTTTTGATTAGTAAAGAAATAGTAATATTTTGCTTAATAGTTCTAACCGTTTTACGACTTAGTTTAATGGCAAAGGGTAATTTCCCTAAATTATCACTCATCAGGGTGATGTCAGATGTTTCTATGGCAGCCCCAGTTCCAGCTCCCCCCATAGCAATTCCTACCGTAGCAGTAGCCAAAGCAGGAGCATCGTTTATGCCATCACCAACCATAGCAACCCCATTGTATTCGGTGATTAATTCGGACATTTTTTGAGCCTTTTCTTCGGGTAATAGTTCGGCAGCAAAATTATCAGCTGCGATATGGTTAGCAATATTTTGAGCTACTTTATAATTATCGCCTGTAAGCATTATAACATGGTCAATACCAGATGTTTTTAAGCTTTTAATAGTTGCTAGACTTTCATCCCGCAAGCTATCCGCAATAGCTATGATGCCTAAGATTTCAGCTTCATTTGCTAGGGCTATGACTGTTTTACCTTCCTCACTATAACTGTCTATTACACCTTGTACTGCAGATAAATCTAAATTATTTTCAGTAATAAAGCGAGGACTACCTATATAGTGCCTTTCTCCATTAATTGTGGCCTTAGCACCTTTGCCTGGCACAGCTATAAAATTATCAATAATATCTCTAAAATTAAGTTTATAATCATTATATTCCATAATAGCTTTAGCTATAGGATGTTCAGACCTACTTTCCATTAGGGCACTAAGCTCAATCAAACGAGTTGGCGAAATATTTAAAGGATGTAGATCGGTAACCCTAGGCTTACCTTCGGTTAAAGTGCCTGTTTTATCAAAAGCGATAGCCTTAATCTTACCTAATTCTTCTAAATAAATGCCTCCTTTAATTAAAACTCCGTTCTTGGCAGCATTTCCAATGGCTGAAACAATAGAAACTGGAGTAGAAATAATTAAGGCACAGGGACAAGCTACTAATAATACGGCAAAAGCTTGGTATAACCATAAATCCTTAGGTTGGTTTAGTAAATATATAGGGATGACGGCTACCATTAAAGCTAAGAAAATTACTATGGGTGTATAGACACTAGCAAATTTATCGATTAATTGCTGGGAAGTTGCCTTTTGGTCTTGGGCTTCCTCAACCATAATAATTATTTTGCTTAAAGTGGTGTCAGTGCTTAACTTATCAACCCTAATTTCCAAAGAACCATATTCATTGGCAGTACCTGCATAGACAGTGCTGCCTGTTTCCTTAAATACAGGAATAGATTCGCCAGTGATAGGGGCTTGGTTAATACTGGAAGCACCAGATAAGACTGTACCATCAATAGGGATGATTTCTCCTGGCTTAACTACTACGACATCATTAATGGCTAAATCTTGTACTAACTTACTTATCAAACCATCTGGACTTATTACCGTAGCCTCTTTGGGAGTATTTTCAATTAGACTTCTAATGGAAAGCCTAGTTTTATCAAAAGTATATATCTGTAGAAAATTACCTGCGGCAAATAAAAATACGACTACTAAGGCTTCCTCTAACTGCCCAATATACATAGCTCCTAGAACTGCAATAGTCATAAGAGCATTCATGTCTAATTGTTTTACCTTTATTAAAGTGGTAAAACCATTTTTGGCAGGCAAAATAAGCCCTAATAATATGCCAATGACAAAAACATAAGCTATATAAGAATTATGCGTTTTAGTAAAAAGCATAAATAGCCCAACTACTAGAGCAAATCCTGCAAGAATTGTAGGTATAAAATATGGATTATTAAGCAATAATTCCTTAGGGCTGACTGATAAAAGACTTTCAAGCAGTGCAGCCTCATCAATTTCAGTAATGGAATATCCCAAATCATGAACTTCCTTAACCACCATGGCAGTAGCAAAATCATCCCTATCAGTTATAACTTTAAGTCTGCCATTAGTAAAGGTTAAGTTAGCTTCAACTACACCCGGTAGTTGTTTGACGGCCTTCTCAATAGAAGCCGAGCAAGCAGGTCAATCAAAACCAGTAACCATAAATAATCTAGTATTAAGTGCTTCATCTTGTAGCATGATAATTATCCCTCCTTATTCGTTGACATGGTCTAGACCTTCCTTAATTAGACTTACTATATGATCATCATCTAAGGAATAATATAAGACTTTTCCATCCCTGCGAAACTTCACAATTTTTTGGGTTCTAAGTAACCTTAGATGATGTGATACCGAAGATTCAGAAGCATTAATAACGGCAGCAATATCGCATACACATAGTTCCCGTAACATTAGGCTATAAATAATCTTCATTCTGGTAGCATCACCTAAAGTCTTAAAAATATTAGCTAATGATAGGACAGTATCATCATCTAGCATATTGCTTCTGGCATATTCCACCTGTTTAGGGTGAATACAGCTTACTTCGCATCTATCAATATGGTTATCAATGATAAAAATCAACCCTCCTTAAATTAAAATAGACATATGAACAACTATTCATATGTCTATAATATCGTGTATTTTTAATTTTTTGTCAAGCAGCAAATTCTAGGAAGTCTTTTCTATAATGCTTTCATCCTTTTTAATAAATTCCAACATCAGAGAATCGGCTAATAAAAGGGATATGGTTGATTCAGCCCCTTGATTAAGATTAACTCCCTCCGCCGTTAGGGCATCATAGCAACCTCCTGTAGTTGGATTATATAAAGAGAGTGAGTGGATATTCTTGCCTCGATACCATTGATAAGCCAGAGTAGCCAGCTCTAGATATTCTATTTCCGAAATAGCCCGATAAGCTTCAACATTTGCAAATATAATAGAAGCTGCATCCACAGGTTGTTGATCAAATAGAGGAGGTGTGCTACCTCTAACTAACCAACCACTGTTGCCTATTATATTAAGATAACCTTGGGAAAATAGTATATCATTTAGGAAATTAAGGGAATTATAGCCGACTTTTAAAGCCTTTCTGTCACCAGTAATTTCGTAATAACTAAAAAGTGCATTAGGTAATATACCATTACAATATGTTAAATTGTTTTCAAACCATAACCATTTATAACAAGAAAATTTATCATATAAGCTTATGAGTTTGTTAGCCAAATTGATGCTGAGCTTTTCATACTGGCTATTATGTTTATAATTGTAATATTTACTTAGGGCAATTAAAGCATAGGCAATTCCTCTAGGTGAGGTAAATTTTTTACTTTGAGGGAGAATCTTGTTGAACAATTTATCACATATACTACTTACAGTCTTATTTTCATAATTTGCTCCTAGGCTACAAGCGATTAAGCCTCTGCCTATACTATCTTCTGAATTTAAGTGCGAAGAATAGACTCCATCAACTATTAAGTTACACCAGCTACCATCACTTAAAAAGGCTTTATTTAACCAGTTAGCATAAATAGTTGCGGCTTTATCCCCATAAGGATTATGAAGTGCTACTATTAAGGCCCTAGCATTGTCATCTAAAGTATAACCACTAGCGATAGAGGGGATATTTTGTATGGAAAACTGTAATATACCTTCCTCATCAGTCATAGTGTTTAGATGTCTGTAATCAAGCATAATTAAATACATTATCCTCCTTAAAAAACATTATTCTAACAAATATTAGTTAATAAATTAGCATATTTGCTGCCTATATTAGGCCAACTCCAAGTTTCTCCTAGGCTAAGAGCATTGGCTTCTAATCTGTTTTTTAACTCATCGTCAGCTAAAATACTATTAATAAGCTGGGCTAATAGCTCGGGTTTAGCTTCGTGGGCTAATAGTCCTCGCTCATCTTGCAAAACTTCCTTAGCATAAAGATAGGCTGTGGAAACTATAGCCCGTCCGCATCCTATAGCAAAGGTTAAGGTGCCGCTTACGGCTTGGTCTAGGTTGGGATAAGGGCTTAAATATACATCGGTTAAGTATAAATATTCGCCAAGTTCTTCGTCACTTAAAAACTTATTTACGAAAATAACATTTCTTTCTAAGCCTAATTCGGCACTGAGTCTTACTAACATTTCCCGATATTTTTCACCTTCCGCTTTTTTCAACATAGGATGAGTTTGCCCCAAAATTAAAAATTTAGCATTGGGGTAGAACTTTACTAACTCAGCCATCGCTCTAATACCTAATTCAAGGCCTTTGCCTGGTCCGATTAGACCAAAGGTACTTATAATTTCATTGTCTGTAAAACCATACTTAGCTTTCAACTCTAAACTAGATAAAGGGGCAAAATAAGGTACACCATGGCCTATGATTTTAATTATATCCGCCTTAACAGCATATACATCTGCTAAAAGTTCCTTAGCATTAAGAGTCATAGCCACTACTTTTGCCGCCTTACTACAAAGTTGGTTTAAAACAGCCTTTTGTTCGGGCAAAGGATGGGCTAGTACGGTATGAGTAATTACTATAAAGGGCTTATTAAGCTTATTAACAAAATCTAAAACATAGTTACCGCTATTTCCCCCGAAAATGCCATATTCGTGCTGAATAATAAGGGCTTTTATATCCTCCATTTTGTTAATGGTATCTGCAGCTTGCACATAGTCCTCAGCTTGGTTTTGCCTAATATTAAAAATTACTTCATCAGCATAATCATATTGATAGCTATGATCGGAAATAGCTATAATATCGACATCTACATTATTAACTAATAGACTACAGCGTAAATCGTTAGAAAAGGTAGCTATGCCACATTGTTTAGGTAAATAAGTACCTAAATTAGCAACTTTCATTCCAGGTCACTCCTTAAAAAACTAAAAATGATTTACAATATAATATCCCCTTATATCTGGTAAATTATACCTAAAAGAAAGACTATTCGTAAATTACTTTCCGCTCAGACGATGGCCCTAGGATATTTCACAAGTATAATTAAACCAGTTCCGTAGAATCTAATCCTAAGTTAGATAGGAAACTAAAAAGTTCATTTTTAATTTTGCTTAAGTTTTCAGGGCTATTACCTTCACAGCGTACGATTAATTCGGGTCCAGTATTAGAAGCCCTAACTAAGCCCCAGCCATGAGGGAAGATAATTCTGGCTCCATCTATGTCAATTACTTCATAAATATTTTTGAAATGATTCAATACTTGGGCAACTAGGGAGAATTTTTCTGCATCGGTACTTTTAACTCTAATTTCGGGAGTAGCATAATAGCGTGGAATATCGGCTAATAAGTCACTTAAGCTTTTATCCTGATGGGATAAAAGGGCTAAGAGTCGTGCACTTGCATATAAGGCATCATCAAAGCCATAATAATCGTCCGCAAAAAACATATGTCCCGACATTTCTCCAGTGAAAATAGCATTGACTTCTTTCATTTTAGCCTTAATTAAAGAATGTCCAGTCTTATATATTATTGGTTCTCCACCTAGTCTAATAATTTCGTCAATCAGGCTCTGGGAACACTTAACTTCTACTATTGCTTTAGCTCCTTTATAACGGGGAAGAATATCCCGCCAAAACAGTATCATCAATATATCCCCGAATACTAAATTACCTGCATTATCAACTACTCCAATACGATCTCCATCACCATCAATACCTATACCCAAATCAGCTTGATGTTTTCTAACTTCTTTGATTAAGTCCTGCATATTGTTAGGATTAACAGGATCGGGGTGATGATTAGGAAAGTTAGGGTCAGAATCACAATATAACTCAACAACTTCACAACCCAAGAGGCGGAAAATCTCAGG
>JAAYRQ010000077.1 GCA_012518685.1 Syntrophomonadaceae bacterium
CCAAATTATTAATATTTACGATTAATTTTCTTAACTACATTTAATTTAACGGGGTTTCTTAAGGATTCTTCAATCCCTTTTATTATGTCATCAATAGCTTTACTAAATTCTTTTTCTCTTTCTGTCATTTTTAAAAGCCTCCTTTAACTGACCTTAGCTAATGTGTTTTTAATGAATATTTTCTAAGTTTTTATTTCCAGTTTTAATTAGATTGGCAATATTGCTAAAAGCTTTTTCCATAGGCCCAGTAGGGTAGAGTTTAGCTAAGCGTTCATACAGTTCACAAGAATTATGTCTAACTTCTAAACCTAGTTCAAAAACATCCTTACAGTTATTGGTGTCAAAATAATCTGTGTTCCTACTCCTAATATCATCGTAGATAGTTGATACTTTTTGATAATGGTTTCTTAAGTTTCTATTAATTAAGGATTTTCTATTAGTAATTTCAGCTTCCATTTTGCTACCCTTATCTAAGATTCCACCACTATTATAAAATTCGCCTATTTCACAATTAAGATAGTAATTAAAGGCTTTGGATAAGGAAGCGAGTTCAAGCTGGTTCTGTTCCTCAAAGTCTTGTAAGACTTCTTTGGCCTTACTGTTTTTAGTTTTTCTTAATTCGTCATATACTGCAGTAGTCAATTTTTCAATTCCGATCACTAAACTATATGCTTCACTTACAGTTAAAGGATAATGCCATTCTAAAGTTTCACCGCTCATCATAATATAGTTGCCGATTTTTGTTGCTGTAGTCATATTTACCTCTCCTTTCGATTTCGGTTCTTTATTTCCGTTTTTTAATTTCCAGTTCGGTTTCCTATTGACTTGATTGTACAATTTTTCACAACCCTATGCAAGAGCCCAAGGGGCAAGACTTTTTTATGACTAGGCATAAAATAAACTTATTAGTAAATAATATTATTAAAAAAATAATAATGAATATTAAAAAAGGATTTTTAATAGTTTGTAACTAAATATTAATTAATATTCGAGGCATTATATTCCGAGATTTAATTAATTGACGACAAGAATTGACTATGTAATAATTGGGTAATAGGAATTGTTAAATATGGAGGGAAATAATATGCTAATTAATCCTAAAAAGTATCATCGACCCTTTAAAGATGAAGAAACTAATGAAATTTTCCAGAAAACGATAGATTTCTTTGAAAATAAGGGTCTAAAAAGTATCAAAGAGGATGATGAGGACTTACGCTGGTGTGATGATTTTTTGCAGTTTAACCAAGAAGCAGGAGCTTATGCTACCCTTTTAACCCCTACTGGATATGGGGCCGATAATGCCCGTTTTGATATGTATCGCATCGCTAAATATAACGAAATTTTAGGTTTTTATGGGTTATCTTATCAATATAATTATCAAGTATCTATATTAGGACTAGGTCCTATCTGGATGGGTGATAATGATGAGATAAAAAAGAAAACAGGTCAACATCTCAAAGAAGGCGGTATTTTCGCTTTTGGTCTATCAGAAAAAGAACATGGTGCAGACCTATATTCTAACGAGATGAAACTAATCGTAAATGATGATGGTAGCTATACTGCTGATGGAGATAAGTACTATATAGGAAATGGTAATAAAGCTGCTTTGGTATCCACTTCAGGCAAGCTAAGTGATACGGGGGAGGATGTCTTTTTCGTAGTAGAAAGCAACCATACTAATTATGAATGTGTAAAGAAAATTAATACTTCAGGCAATAGACCAGCTTATGTAGCCGAATATTCGCTACATAATTACCCCATAACCGAAGGTGAAGTATTATCCAAAGGTCAAAGAGCTTGGGATTCAGCCTTAAATACTATTAATGTGGGTAAATTCCAATTAGGATTTGCCTCTATTGGAATATGTACTCATTCATTTTATGAAGCCTTAAACCATGCCCATAACCGTTATTTATATGGCCATAGAGTCACGAACTTCCCTCATATTAGAAAACTATTTACTGAATCTTATGTAAGGTTAGTTGCGATGAGATTATATGCCTTAAGAGCCATAGACTATTTCCGTAGTGCTAATGATGAAGATAGAAGATACCTATTATATAATCCTATTCAAAAAATGAAAGTTACTACCCAAGGTATGAAGGTAGTAGATATGTTATTAGACATTATTGCTGCTAAAGGTTTTGAACAAGATACTTATATGGAAATGGCCATAAGAGATATAGGTATGATACCACGGTTAGAAGGTACAACCCATGTCAATATGGCATTAGTCATTAAGTTTATGCAAAACTATTTATTTAATAATGTAGAATTTGCAGATATTCCTAAACGAGACGATATAACTAATGATGATTATATACTTAATCAAAAAGCAGGTAGTCTAAAGGATGTAAAATTCCCCGACTACAGGAAGGCTTATACTGGAATTACTACAGCTAATATAGAAGTATTTAAAGAACAAATAGAAATATTTAGAGATTTCTTAGCCAATGCGACTCCTGATGCAGAACAAGCTAAAAATGTTGACTATATGCTAGCCTTAGGTGAAGTATTTACTATGATAGCCTATGCCCAATTAATCCTAGAAAATGCGAAAACATATAATGTGGCCTTAGATGTAGTAGATGAAATATTTAACTTTATCGTTCGGGATACCTCGGCTTATGCTCTAGCTATAATGTCTAATTTTAAAAATAGTGATAAACAATTGGAAATATTACAAAAGCTAATCAAAATTCCCGTTAATTCTGGCAATAATGAAAAAGTGTGGAATGATCATGTACTACCCTTATTCGAGACTTATCGTATGGATGATTAAATAAGGGAACTTCAACATAAGCCTAGTTAAATATATTAAAAAATGACCAGTTATCCTTAAGCCTAGTTGCTTAAAGTGACTGGTCATTTATGCTTGATAGGGTTTTAGTATCTTTCTAAGACCTTGCTTCTAGCTATTATTGAGCTATAATAAGTGAGGAATTGTTTTTTACGGGAGGCATTATTTTAATGAGATATGTAGGTAATATTTTTAGGCCATTTAGCGAAGCTAATAGTTATTTATTACAAGTTACGATTGGCTGTTCTCACAATAAATGCACTTTCTGCGGTATGTATAAGACTGACAAATACCGCGAACGAAGCATAGAAGAGATTAAAACGGATATTAAAATGGCCAAAGAACATTATGGAGATGTGGAAAAGGTTTTTTTATGTGATGGGGATGCGATTGCTTTAGATACGGATCTGCTATTAGAAATTTTAGCCGAGCTTTATAATAGCTTTCCTTCTTTAAGGCATGTGGGGACTTATGTTGGTCCTAATAGTACTCTTAGCAAAAGTATGTCAGAATTAGGAGCCTTAAGGGCAGCTGGCTTAACCAAAGGATATTTAGGGGTAGAGACTGGGGATGCAGAGCTTTTAAAGGAAATTAAAAAGGGTTGTACTTATGAGGAAATGTTAACTGCAGGACAGAATCTGGAGAATGCAGGCATTAATTTATCAGCTATGGTATTATTAGGCTTGGCAGGCAAGGGAAGCAGGTCCGCAGAACATGCTCTAGCTACGGCTAGGATAATTAATGAGATGAAACCCCATTATCTAGCGGCTTTAACGGTAACCCCTGTACCTGGAACGGTTTTATATAATCAAGTTAGACAAGATAAATTCGAGGTTTTAGATGCTTTTGAAACTTTGGAAGAGATGAAAGTAATTTTTGAAAATTTAACGGTAAATAACCTGAAATTCGTCGGCTCGCATGCTTCTAATTATCTGCCTGTAACAGGAACCCTGCCTAAGGACAGACAGAAGATGCTAGACTTAGTAAACCATGTCTTGGAAAAACGGGATTTCCGTTATTTAAGAAATGAACAAATGCGTGGGCTATAGCTTATCCCACCAATCAAAATTAGTTAATAAGAATACGGCTAAAATAGCGATTATTAAGCCTAAGCCTAAACAGACAATAAATACAAGTGTTAACATTGACTCTGGAGATTCCATGATATCACCTCATAATTTTTATCCCTTTTAATATAATAACATTTTTTATACAGGTTTGTAATAAGTTTCACTTATAAATATAATAGTTGTTATTTTTGCATATCCTCCTTATTTTCTTAATATAAAGCAAATAAGGGGTGATTTTTTTGAAAATTTTTAGGCCGATTATAAAAGGTATTTATGAGGCTACTTTGAGCAATATTCCTTGGGCACCACCAGGCGTAGCCTTAATCGGGGCTGCTAGGATGTGGCCTTACACTAAAGGTGAGGGTGCTGTAGTAGCGGTCTTGGATACGGGAATTGATTATACTCATCCAGATTTAAAGTCTAATGTAATAGGTGGAGCTAGTTTTGTCCCATCTGAATCTGATTTTTTAGATGAAAATGGACACGGTACCCATGTGGCTGGGACGATTGCGGCTAATGGAGCCATATTAGGGGTAGCACCAGAAGCCAAGCTATTAGGAGTTAAGGTTTTGGATAAGTCGGGTGTAGGAAGCATAAATAATATAAGCCAAGGCTTAAGCTGGGCTCGTAAATGGAAGGGAAAAAGTGGGGAAAGGGTTAATGTAGTTAATTTTAGTTTGGGTTCTTCTTTAGCCAATTCCTTTTTTCACAATGAAATTAAAAAAGCCGTGGATGAAGGTATTACAATAGTATGTGCGGCAGGTAATGAAGGTGATGGTAAGCCAGATACGATTGAAATATCTTATCCTGCCTATTATTCTGAAACAGTTGCGGTGGGAGCTATTAACTTAGAAACTGGTATAGCGGATTTTAGCAATTCTAATCAAAGGATTGATGTAGTAGCACCAGGCGTAGATACTTATTCAACTTTTATAGGGGGGAGGTATGTGGAACTTTCGGGTACCTCTATGGCTAGTCCGCATGTGGCAGGAGCCGTAGCTTTAATATATTCCCGTTATTTTAAGAAATTTTCTGCCTTTCCCATGCCCGATAATATTAAGGATTTTTTACATTATCAAGCTATTGATTTAAGTACAGTGGGTTTTAATAATTTATACGGATATGGTTTATTTACTTTTACAATTGACGGAGGTAAGGCAATTACGCTTATTGTTGGGGAGAATAAGTATTATATTAATGATAGAAGTTATTATTTTAAAAGCCCTTTATTTATTAAGGATAATGTAGTTATGGGAAGTGTGGAAGAGGTCTGTAACCTGCTTAATACTAATACCTTATTTGTAGCACCTAGTAAGGAGGGAGAAAACCAGTTAGGGTTAATTAATATTTGGTATTAATTAATAATAAGGACTGACCATAAAAAGAGGAGATAAGCTAATATAAAGAGAATATATAAACAAGGTCATTTATTAGGAAATTGGTGGATAAGGGGGAATGTTTGATGTCGAAAAAGCTTCATATTTATGCTGTTTCTGATTCAGTAGGAGAAACTGCAGAGAAGATTGCGGTAGCATCTAGTTTGCAGTTTTCAGTAGAAAGGAATATTAATAGGTTCTCCAGAGTTACTAAAGAAGAGCAAGTTGACCACATTATAGCTGAAGCCAAGGCTGATGATGCCATAGTAGTTTATACTATAGTAAAACCTCAGCTTTGTGAATACTTAGAAAAAAAGGCTTCAGAGGCTAATGTTACAGCCCTTAATGTAATGGCATCTTTATTTAAAGCTATTGAAGAAAAAACTGGACAAGAACCTGCCTATATTTCGGGTTTGACTCACCAGTTAGATGATCAGTATTTTAATCGTATGCAAGCTATAGAATATACTATAGAACATGATGATGGTCAAAACTTAGATACGCTTAAGGATGCTGATTTAATAATTCTAGGACTGCCTCGGACTTCTAAAACACCACTAGCTATGCATCTAGCTAACTTGGGTATTAAGGTGGCAAACTTCCCAATAAGTTTGGATACTAAAATTCCCGATGAAATTCTTAATCTTAAAGAAGAAATTCCAATGGTAGGCTTAACTATTGATGTGGATACTCTTATGGATCTAATGAGAGAAAGGTATAGGAGTTTTGAGGGTGGAGATGAAATTTATTCCCTAGAAGACAGGGTAGCTGAAGAACTGGATAATGCTTATCGTATTTATGCTAGGTTAAAATGTCTAGTTATTGATGTAACTTTAGATGATATAAAAGAGATAGGGAATACTATAACTCATAAATTTAATTTACCATTAAAGGTAACTCATCATAGATTCTAAGTCGAAATGCAGATAAAAACTAGGACTTTTTGCCAGAAGCCCTAGTTTTTTTGTCCATAAAAGCAAAAATACCGAAATGATTGTCGAATGATACTAATCTAGTAGATAATTTGGCGAGATTTTTGGCAAGGAAGCCCTGTTAATTCGGCGAATATCATCTAATAAAAGCTAAGTTTGGAGATTAATTAATGGGAAACGATATTAAAACAGGGGCTAAACAAATCTTGGCATCATATAAAAAAGTTAATACTTATAAGAAAAAACAATTATTAGAATTGATAGGTACTCCTACTCTTATTACTGATAGGGAAGGGATGATTATTGACTATAACAGTCAGGCGTTCTTAATTCTAGGCTTGCAGAAAGAAGATTTGGCTAAGCAGAATGTCTATGACTTACTTCAAGCTAAGGTCTTAAGTACTAGAAAGGATAAGGAAACCACCAAAAACCTAGACTTAGTTTATCAACTTAAGGGGCATAATAGTAAAGCCCAATCCTATTTTATAAATTCGTATTACAATTCTAGTGCTGAAGGAATTCATTTCCTAGTTGCTACTGATGGTACTAACGACCCTACCGAAGCCTTACTTATAATAGAACAAAAGTATCGTAATTTAGTGGAAAATGCTACCGAAGGGATTTTCATAATAGGTTTGCAGGGATTTTATTTGGTCAATGAGGCTTTATGTCGCATTTTTGAAGTCGATATGGAGGAAATGTTAAAAACAGATCCCTATAGTTTATTACCGTACTATGAAAGAGACTATCTAAAAAGTTTTGTCACCTCTAGAATTAATGAGCGTATTCTGCTCCATTCTAAGATAGAACAAGTTTTTATAAAACCTAATAATGAAAACATCATCTGTGAAATGAGTTATTTTTCCACTTTTTATAATGGAGAATATGTGATTCAAGGGCATTTAAGAGATATTAGTGAAATAAAAAGGATTAAAAAGGAATTGGAACAATCTGAGGAAATATATCGAGCCGTAGTAGAAAGTGCTTTTGATAATGTATGTATTTTTAACAGCAAAGAAGTAATTTACGCTAATAAAAATCTGTGTGAAACTATCGAATATGAAAGTGATGAAGTAATAGGTAAAAGCGATTTTAAATGGATAGCACCTGAATTTCAAAAAAGGTTTTTCAGATTAATGAATACTCCCAATCACAATGATTCTTCCTTACATTTTCATTGTGTCTTAATTACTAAGCAGGGCACTAGGAAAACTTTTGTATTTACTATTACCACTACGGTATTTAAAGAACAAGCAGTTTTTATAGCAGTGGGCAAAGACATTAGCCTTAAAAGGGAACAGGAAAAGGAAAGAAGATTAACTAGACGCAAAAACTACATTGTTAATAATATTCTTAGGGTGATAGCAGAAAGCCATAATAGTGAAAAAACATTTATGAAATTAATTAAGATACTAGGTCAGGAGTTTCCTGACAAGGCTTTGGAGTTATCAACTATTGAAAGTGATAAAATCTTTAAAGTTTATAGCTATATCAATAAGGTAGCTAGCGTTAATTATATAAGCAGTGAACATTATAAGGAACCTTTGACTATAGAAGATATCTATTATGGTAATAAGGAACACATTTTAACCGTGTCTAACCAGCTAGAAGATCAGGCTTTTTATAAAGCTGGTTATAAATACTATATTAAGCTTACTTTGGCTGGCTTAGATGAACCTTTTGGTTATTTTAGGTGTGCTTGGAAAAATGGCTATACTTTAGTAGAAAACCGACTTTTAACTGAAATAATAATAGAAATCTCTATTGCCTTGGAATCTTTTTTGTATCGGGAAAAGGTGGCTCGTATAACTAGGCAAACTGCAGAAGCGGAAAAGAATAAATTACTAAGTAAGTTTAGCCTAATAGGGGAAATGTCAACTGCTATTGCCCATGAAGTGCGTAATCCTATGACTACTGTAAGGGGGCTTGCCCAATTACTGAAAGAAGATAATCCCCAGCAAAAAGCTTACTATGACATGATGATTGCCGAAATTGACCGTGCTAATAACACTATTACCGAATTTTTAAATTTGGCGAAAAACCGGGTAGAAAAAAAAGAATATTACAACTTAAATCTTTTAATAAGTGTGGTTATTGATTTGATGAGAACGGAAGCCTTAATGAAAGAAATTAAAATTAAGACCAATTTGTTAACTAACGATATTATTTTATATATTGATACTGAATTAATAAAATTAGCTTTAATGAATATACTGCAAAATAGTATAGATGCTTCTACTGCTGGTGAAATCATAATTATTAATACTAGTGTAGATGAGGGTAATTTTATCATTGATATAATTGATGAGGGTATAGGAATGAATGCAAGCTATCTAGAACATATTATGGAACCTTTTTTTAGTAGCAAGCCTGATAAGGCTGGACTAGGTTTGTCAGTTTCTTATAAAATTATTCAAGAACACAAGGGAGATATAATAATTTCTAGTATAGCTCATAAAGGCACTAGTGTTAGAGTAATCTTGCCATTATAGAAGGAGTATTATTTAGATGTTTTTTGTTTATATGCTGCTTTGTGCTGATAATAGTTACTACACTGGTTATACAAACAATATTGAGAATAGAATTAGTTGCCATAACGATGGTAAGGGAAGTAAATATACTAGGGCTAGATTGCCTGTAAAATTAGCCTATTTAGAGGAATTTTCTAGCAAGAGCGAGGCTATGAAAAGAGAAGCCGCGATTAAGAAGCTGAAATCAAGTGAAAAAAGATCCTTAAGTGATAGCTACCTTAATAAGGAAGGTCACATAAATAAATAGCTTTAAGGGCATAATTTATTTAAAAGGAGGTAGCTAGATGCACAAGGGTAAAATAATGAGTAAATCTGAGTTTATTAAAGCAGGAGAATTTGCTAAGGAAGAATATGAAGGCTTAATAGTAGCAGCAGATACAGAAAAGGGGCTATATAATATTGGGGTACAGTTAAGTGAAGATAAAATATTATTACTAGAACAGGCTACAGATAACCAAGTACACGAAAGGTATCATGAATTAGCACCCCGAATTACCGAAATTCAAAGACAGTATAAGGTTAACAGGGATTTAAGTTCTTATATAGAAGAGTAGGGGGTATAAATCAGATGCCAGATAGACATATATATGAAACTCCTATTATTAAGATAACTGAATTTACTAGGGGACTTTTAGAAAGAGATAATATTCCTGGTTTGCTAGTTAATTGTGATGAAAACGGTTATTATAATATAGGAATTCAAATAAATGATGATGAGGTAGTCAAGGTTGCCTCCGTCTTAGAGGATGAGGCTATGGCTAAAATAGAATTATGGAAGGATAAGGTAGATGTAATCAGGGAGCGTTATAAGGAGCGTCTGCCTAACTAAAGTTTAAATATTTAGAGTTAAATATTAGTTTTTAATTAACTTTCTAAAAGCTGTCCTTTTATCGGGATGGCTTTTTTATTTGGTATATAATATGAGGGTTTTTTATATTTTATTATTAAGGGGGGTTTGGAAGTATGGATTTTTACTATTATTTAAAATTTCCTTTTGATGATAGAGAAGGGCTTAAAAAGTTAGCTATTGGTAGTCTTATTTTATTAGCTCCTATTATTAATATATTAGCCTTAGGCTATTTTGTAGAATGTATCAAAGTAGGGGCTTATAACAGGAGAACTTTGCCTTACTGGCAAGATTTTGAGGGTTTGTTGCAAAATGGTCTTATAGCATTACTAATATTGACAGCTTATTTACTACCAGCCTTATTACTTATGCCTTTATTTTTAGTTGTTCCTATAATTGGTGTAATTATGCAAACTACAATATTTCTGATTGTAGGGCTTTTAGTACCTTTAGCTATTGGCAATTATGTAATTACAGAGGAAATAAAAGATGCTTTTAAAATAGGAGGCTTATTAGGTCAGCTAAGTCAGATACTTAGCGATTATGTCATAGTTTATTTAATGATGATAATCGTATTTAGTATTTCAGTTGCACTTATATTTACCCTACCTATTTTTGTTATATTTGCAGTGATTTTAAATTTTTATCTGGGGGTTATTGTGGCTTATTTTATAGGACAGATGTTAAGAATTACCTGCCATAAGTAAAAAAAGTCGGGAGAATTTTCCCCGACCTTAATTATTTGGTTAGGCTTTATTACTTTAAGGCTTTGCTTAGAGCGTTGATATAGGCATTGTATTTATTTTTATCCTTTAATAAAGTTTGCCGCATTTCGTAAGTTATTTCTAACTGTACCCCTTTTTTAATCTTATTCTGATTACATATATTTTTAGGATTTTTTCCTGCTAGGCTAGCAGGAGGATTAGCTACCTTAAAGCCTGCTTTTTTCAGTTCACTTCTAATTTTGGCTCCTAATTTCTCATCTAGCCCCCCTATGTATGTGATTAGGCTAGTACCTTTGCAACCATGAATGGATAAGGTTTGCCTAGAGTTAGTCACAATTTTAAGAGCTGTAGGTTCATTAAAATTCGTAGAGGTAATATGTAGTATATTATTGTTCTTACTTTTAATACCTTCAAATGTATATAAGTTGGTATTAGCCTTATTGGCGACCGATTTTGCTATATTAGAGGTGCCTATTTCAATTTTGCCCCCATGTATAGCTATAACCGCCTTATCGGAGCCTACATTTTTACTAGTAATAGTATAGTCTGTGCCTTGCTTTTGCTTAGAAGCTAATTGTAAATAATTATTATAAACATCAGCATTAGCATTAGTAGCTATCAATGGTACAATAATAATAAGTAAAATTAAAGTAAGTAAAAATTTTTTGCTGGTTGACATCACTTTCTCCTTCCTTAAATAGCCATATTTGTTAGCTTTAAATAAAGCTTGTCTTTATTTTTAACTTAATAATAGGGTGGTTGTCAAAGTAATGTTTTAGCAATGCAGAAAACTTATACCTATATATTAAAATAGTCTTGTAAATTCACAAATAATAGCTTAAAATAATATTAGACAACAAATGATAATGATTATCACTATCATTATCATAATATAAAATTGTTTTAAACGGAGGGGTTAGTATGTTAGAAAAAATTATTATAATTGGCATAATTATTTTAGCTATAGCCTTTATTTCTAGGCGAGTTACTCGTACACTTAAAGGTACAGATACCTGTAGTGGTTGTGCTAGTAATTGTAATAGTTGTGGTATGAATATTCCTAGTAGCATTAAGGAGGAGAATGAGATTGAGTAGAGGAGGTATTTTAGTTATGCAAAAATTATTATCAGATTTAGAGCTTGGACACGATGCTAGGATTATCAAGGTTAATGGAAGTGGTGCAGTGCGGCGGAGAATGATTGACATGGGTATTGTGCCTGGAATGGAAATTAGAATGGTAAGGTATGCCCCTTTAGGTGATCCTATTGAAATTAAGCTAAAAGGTTGTCACCTTTCTCTTCGTAAGGAAGAAGCTGAAACAGTATTAGTAGAAGAAATTGGGGGAGCTGTTAATGAAGCCAAATAAACTTAATATTGCTCTAGCAGGCAACCCTAATTCAGGTAAGACAACACTTTTTAATGCTTTAACTGGGGCTCGTCAACATGTCGGTAATTATCCAGGGGTGACCGTAGAAAAAAAGGAAGGTCGCCTAAGGTATAAAGATTTTGATATTAATATTATTGATTTACCAGGAACCTATGGCTTAACCGCTTATTCTCCTGATGAGTTAGTAGCCCGTAATGTATTGATTGAAGAAGATTTAGACTTAGTAGTTAATGTTGTAGATGCGTCTAATTTAGAGCGTAATCTGTATTTGACTATGCAGCTTAAGGAATTAGAAATCCCCATGATTTTAGTAGCTAATATGGCTGATTATGCTGAAGCGAATGGGGTTTATATTGATTATGAGTTATTAGCTAAGCTACTAGGTTTTCCTGTAATACGGGTAGTTGCAACTAAGGGCGAAGGTATTGAAGAATTACTAGACACGGTTATTAAAGGTGAGGTTAAAGTCAATTTACAAAAGGCTGTCCGTTATAGTATGGAAATAGAAGAAGCCATTATACGAATAGAAAAACATCTTAATCCTTCTTTGGAAGACGGGGCGGCTACGGATGAAAGGACATTACCTTTTGCCCAATATCCTAGCCGTTGGTTAGCTATAAAGTTATTAGAATATGATAAAGAGGCCTGGAAAAAAGTTGAGGCTACCCCTTATACCTATGAACTATTAAAGCAAGCGGAAACAGAACAAACTTACTTTAAGAATAATTTAGGCGATGATTTAGAAAATTTAATAGCTGAAGGCAGATATGCCTATATCAGAGGTGCCACTCAAGAAGCTGTTAAGGTTACGGAAACTAATAAAATTTCTACAACGGAAAAGATAGACAATATATTGTTACACCGTTTTTTCGGTTTGCCTATTTTCTTATTTATAATGTGGTCTTTATTCCAATTAACTTTTGCACTAGGCAACCCCATGGTAGAGTGGTTGGAAGATATAGTAGCAGAGTCTAGTGTAGCCGTAGGCAATGCCTTGCCACCTGGTCTATTAAACTCTTTATTAGCTGATGGTATAATAGGTGGGGTCGGTGGAGTATTGGTCTTTTTGCCAGTTATTTTACTATTGTTTTTGGGTATTGCTATATTAGAAGCCAGTGGTTATATGTCTAGGGCCGCCTTTTTAATGGACAAGATTATGCATAAGGTCGGTTTACATGGGAAGTCTTTTGTTCCTATGTTAATCGGTTTTGGATGCTCTATTCCTGCAATAATGGCTACTAGAACCTTAGAAAATCCTAAGGACAGGCTAGTTACTATGCTAGTTACCCCACTGATGAGTTGCGGTGCGAAACTGCCCGTATATACTTTATTGATTGCGGCATTTTTCCCTAATGAAATAGCTGGTAATATATTGTTCTCTATTTATTTAATCGGTATTATATTAGCCTTGGTAATGGCTAAGTTATTTAGAACTTGGTTAGTGCCAGGGGAATCAGAACCCTTTGTCATGGAATTACCAGTTTACAGAACTCCTAAGGTCAAAAGTGTTCTAATTCAGATGTGGGAAAGGGCTTTTCTTTATTTAAGAAAAGCTGGTACAATTATTTTAGCTTTTTCAATTGTCATCTGGGCCTTATTTACTTTCCCTATGGTGGATGTTAATGGTATGGAATATGCTAATCCTTCAGAACAGATGGAGAATAGCTATGCAGGTCGCTTAGGCAAGACTATTGAACCAGTATTAGCTCCTATAGGTTTTGATTGGAAAACTGGAGTTGCTTTGGTAGCAGGATTTGCAGCTAAGGAAATTGTAGTTAGTACTATGGGAACCTTATATAGTATGAGTGATACGGATAGCTTATTAGAGGGGGAAGAAAAACAGGTAAAAAGCTTTGCCCAAATGACTAGAGAACAATCGGGTTTTACCCCTTTGACAGCTTATGTTTTAATGTTATTTACTTTGATTTATGTTCCTTGTATGGCAACTATTGCAGTTATTAAGAATGAAACTAATAGCTGGCGATGGCCTGCTTTTACTATAGGCTATACGGTTACTTTGGCCTGGATAATAAGTTTTGTAGCTTATAGGGGAGGTTTACTCTTAGGATTAGGAATATAACTAATTGCATAATTAGCATTTAAAAAGACTGCTTGAATTAGCAGTCTTTTTGTTTAAGAAAACTAGCTAGATTATATTTCGTCAAATTGCAGGTTGAAAGGCTTTATAGCTCTATCTAATATTCCTGTAGCATAAGCTAAGAAAACGCCATAGTTAGTTATGGGCACACCCTTTTCGGTAGCTTTTTTTATGCGGCTTAACATTTGTTTACGATTAATCATACAAGCCCCACAATGTATAATTAACTTGTAATCCTCAATATTGTCTGGGTATGCAGTGCCACTACACCAGGAAATATCTATTTTGCTTTCTAATTTCCTTAATATATTAGGTATTTTCACACTGGCAATATCCTCGGCAACTTTATGATGGGTGCATATTTCCGCTATTAATACTTTGTCATAGGCTTGTAAGGTTTTTATAGCGTTAATTCCTGTGACTATAGTAGCTAAATCGCCTTTGTTACGGGCAAATAAGATGGAAAATGAAGTTAAAGGGATATCTGAGGGTAGTATTTTATCTACTTCTGCAAATGCTTGGGAATCCGTAATTACTAGCTTGGGAGGTTTAGCTAGGGCCCCTATACTAGTTTTTAAATTTGTTTCTTTAGTTACCAGGGCCATAGCATTATTATCTAATATATCTCGCAAAGTTTGGACTTGCGGTAGTATTAAGCGTCCTCTAGGTGCACCGCTATCAATAGGAGTAACTAGGACACATGTATCGCCTGCCTCTAATAAGTCGCCTACGATAGTGTTTGCTGCAAAGCTATCAGAGATATTTTCTATAATAAGCCTTTTTAATTGGTCAATTCCTTCCATAGTCTTAGTGCTGACCTCATTTAAACTTATGTTTAAATAATTTCCAAAATAAGTTTTGGATTTTCTTTGGGGATGGTCTATTTTATTAAGCACACTTATATAAGGTATTTGTCTTTTAATGAATTCTCCTATTATATCTAGCTCATAATCACTTATATCTTCGGTGGCATCTATTACTAATATGGCTAAATCAGTTTTATCTAATACTTGGCTGGTCTTTTGCATACGCAAATTACCTAGAATTCCTGTATCATCTATACCAGCCGTATCTATTAATACTATAGGTCCTAAGGGGAGTAATTCCATATTTTTATATACTGGATCAGTGGTTGTACCTGCTTCTTCTGATACTAAAGCAACTTCTTGATTAGTTAAGGCATTTAACAGGCTTGATTTGCCAGCATTCCGACGACCGAAAATACCTATATGTGGTCGATTGGCTCGGGGAGTATTGTTCATAAGTCTTGCCTCCTTTAAGTGTTTTGTAAGCCAGTTCTAAAAAAATAATAAGGTGAATCACCTAATGTCCATAAGCCTACTTCATAGTTGATATTCGCAATTCTATTAGCTAATTCTATAAGTGGAGTATATGATTTATTATTATACAGGCTATATTTACCCCTAACCGCTTCTGGTGTTAATACTGGCATTACAATATTGGCTCCTGCTTTTATGCCTGCTTCTAGGCCTAATGGGTTAATAGTTTGTAAGGCGGTGGAAGCGACTATATTGATATCTGGCATTATTATCCTAGTAAGGGCCAGCATTTTTAGGGTGCTAGTATAAGAATCCATATTCTCGTTGACTCCCTTAATAGCTAAGGGTGTAGCAGCATGAGGTATATATGGCCCAAGTCCTATCATATCTATGCCAAATTCCTGAAAAAACAAAAGATCATTAGCCAAATCTTCATAAGTCTGCTGGGGTAAACCTACCATAACTCCAGTACCTACTTGGTAATCTAAATCTTTTAAAGCATATAAACATTCTAAGCGTTTTTTAAAGGATTGTGGGGGTGGATGTATGCTTGTAAATAAATCTTCATTAGATGTTTCGATTCTTAACAAATAACGATGGGCCCCAGCATCCCGTAATTTCTTATATTGTTGGTAGGATAGTTCACCTGTACTTAGAGTAATTCCCAAACTTAAAGAGTCAGGGGGTGTGATATCTTTAATTTCTTTAATGAGGTCAGCTAAAAAATTAACTTCTTTTTCGCTGCTTATTTCCCCTGCCTGTAAAGCGATAGATTGATAACCGTTCTTATAGGCTATATGGGCTAAGTTAATAATCTCTTCTTTAGTTAAATGATAGCGTTTGAGCCTATGGTTACTTTTTCTGATACCACAGTAATAACAATCTTGGCTGCAATAATTAGAGAATTCAATAAGTCCTCTTAAATAAACTATATTGCCTAAATTTTCAAGTCTAACCTGTTCGGCAGTATTTAATAGCTGGGTAAAATTAGTGGCTTCTTTTAAAACATTTACCATGTCTTGATAGTCGATTATAGATAACGCCTCCTATAAAAAGATATCTCTTTCCCCTCGTTCGATTTGACCTAACATCCCTTTAACCTTATTTCTCAGACCAGGGTTAGCTAAAGCTGCAATCTCTTTTTCTATTAGTGTTTCACCTACTATACGAGTTTCTTCACTAGCATAATCTAATAAATATTCTTTAAAGGTAAGGATGGCATTAGGCATACATAGGGCATGGACTTTGCCTTCCTTAGCTATATCCATAAAATATTCACCTGTTCTGCCACATCTATAGCCAGCGGTACAAAATGAGGTAATATAACCCATACTAGCTAAGTCTTGTATAGCTTCATCTAAACTACGGGTATCACCTAAAATAAATTGCTGTTTATCATAGTCTAGGGTATCAGTGCTGTAAGCACCTATGCCAATATTAGAACCTGCATCAATTTGGGTAATACCTATGGGGATAATATCTTGTCTTACTTGGGCAGGTTCTCTAGCTGTTAAAATCATTCCTGTATAGGGAACTGATAAGCGAATTACAGCCACTAATTTTTTAAACAACTTATCATCTATAGCGGCCTTATTAGCTGAAGTAAAGGGGGTATTACTGGCCAATTCCATACGGGGAAAGGAAATAGTATGAGGTCCAACCCCGCCAAATTTTTCTTCTAAGTCGATAGTGTGCATAAGCAAGCCCATTACCTCGAACTTAGGATCATATAGACCAAAAAGGGCTCCTAATCCTACATCATCTATACCTGCTTCCATAGCACGGTGCAGGGCATATAATCTCCATCTATAATCAGCTTTAATTCCCTTAGGGTGTAGGCGTTGATAATTACTAGGGTGATAAGTTTCTTGGAATACTTGAAAAGTTCCAATACCAACTTCGTTTAATTTTTTTAAATCTTCTATCGACATAGGGGCAGCATTTACATTACACCTTCTAATTTCGCCATTATCTTCTTTGGTCTGGTAAGCTATCTGCAAAGTTTCGGCAATATAGTTTACACCAGAGTCAGGATGTTCGCCATATACCATAATAAGTCGTTTATGGCCTTTACGAATCAAGGCTAAAATTTCCGCTTCAAGCTCGGCTTGAGTAAGCTGTTTTCTTTTAGTTTTATTATTTTCGGACCTAAACCCACAATAAACACAACTATTAACACAGTGATTACTTACATATAAGGGGGCAAAGGTTACAATGCGTCGCCCATACACAGCTTGCTTTATTTTACCGCCTGCTACGAAGATTTCTTCCCATAAATCTTCATCAGTGCAGTTTAGAAGGGCAGCTGTTTCTTCTGGTTCTAAACGATTTAAGGCCAAAGATTTTGCTATAATTTCCTTAATATAAGCTGGATTAGGGTTTTTAGCCTTATCCAAAGTCGAGTTTATAAAATTCTCGTCTAAAAAAGTTTGTCCCTTATTTAAATATCTTTCATACTGTTCGGGTTTGATAACATTATTTATCCAAGTTTTAGCTGTGGTAGCCATAAAATAATCCCCCTTTATTTAGACTTGGTTAAAGCACTTTTAACATTTACATTATGGATGGCACCCAACTTACCTGTTAACGCTCCTATTGTATCGGTATTTCCATCTACTATTAAAGAGATTACGGATACTTCTTTATGGTGATAAGGAATGCCCATGCGACCTATAATTATTTCCCCATACTCACTTAAAATTCCATTTACCTTAGGGGCTACATTCCTGTCCTCGATTACTATACCGATAACCCCAATTCGGTTGTTATCCATCACTAATCATCCCTTCCTGATTTACAGTCAAAAAAACTTACCCTAAATAAAAAGGGTAAGCAGTAAAAACTATAAAATATATAGCATTACTCCCCTTTAATTTAGCAAAATCACCTTATTAGCAGGGATTAATATTAATTTTATATAATCTCTTAATAAGCAGTTAAACACCTTTTATTAAGAAAAACGGCCACCTTATAAGTACTTTTTGTTTTTTGCCTTATAATGTGTGTGTAATAAATCGTGGGATTTATCCCCTAAGGGTTTAATTAAAAATTCCTCGTAAATAGTTTTAACTTCGGGGTTATCGTGTGATTTTCTGATTTCACAATTTTCATCTTCTACATAAATAGCCTCAATTCTAACCTCGCGATCGGCATTGGTCTTAGTTATAGGTTGACCGCCCCCACCTATACAGCCGCCTGGGCAAGCCATAACTTCTATAAAATGATAAGGTGATTCGCCAGCTTTAACTTCTTCCATCATTTGGCGAGCATTACTTAGACCGTGTGCAACTGCCACCTTAACTACGGTACCATTTAAGTCAACTTCGGCTTCCTTTATGCCTTCCATACCACGCACAGCAGTAAAATTGACATCTTCTAATTCAGTTTCTGTTACAACTTCATATACTGTACGAAGAGCAGCTTCCATAACTCCACCTGTGGCACCAAATATTACCCCTGCACCAGTATAAGCACCCATCCAAGAATCGAAATTAGCTCCAGCTAGTTTTTTAAAGTTGATACCACTCATCCTAAATAATCTGCCAATTTCTCTGGTGGTAAGGACTAAATCAACATCTTGGTAACCACTATCTTGCATTTCGGGTCGGGAGGCCTCGTATTTTTTAGCTGTACAGGGCATGATGGAAACAGAATAAATACTGGCGGGATCAATATCCATTTTTTCTGCCCAGTATGTTTTAGCTAGGGAACCAAACATCTGTTGAGGTGATTTACAAGTTGACAAATTATCTAGTAAATCTGGGTAGAAGGTTTCACAAAAGTTAATCCAACCAGGGCTACAAGAAGTAACCATGGGTAATGTCCCATTATTGTTCAAGCGATCTAATAATTCGTGTCCTTCTTCCATAATGGTTAAGTCAGCTGTAAAGTTAGTGTGTAATACATAATCAAAACCTACCTGTCGTAAGCCAGCTACGAATACATCCATAGGCAGTTCCCCAGAACGCATACCTATTTCTTCGGCAATAGCGACTCTAACTGCAGGAGCTATCTGAGTTACCACTACTTGGTTAGGGTCATTTAAGGCGGCAAAAAATTCATCAAGCTGTTCGTATTCCGTAATAGCACCAACAGGGCAAGCATGGATACATTGACCACACATAACACAGGGGCTATCAAGAAGACTTTTACCCATAGTAGGGACTACAATAGCATTATGTCCACGATTTTCAGTTCCGAGGGCATATACGCTTTGGGTTACTGAACATACTTCAATACATCTATTACATAAGATACATTTATCAGGATCCCTTACTATAGAAAAAGTAGAAATATCTTTTTCATATCCTCTAGTCCTTAGTTCAAAAGGAATATCCCTGATAAAATATTCTTCCGCTAAAGTTTGTAATTCACAGTTTAGATTCCTAGCACAGTTCAAACAATCTTGGGGATGGTTAGCTAAAATTAGTTCCAAAATAGTTTTTCTAGCCTCGATTACTTTAGGTGTTCTAGTTTTGACTAGCATTCCTTCCGCTGCTGGAGTTGAACAGGCAGCTTGTAAAAGTCCATAGCCCTCTACTTCACATACACAAACCCTACAGTTAGCTTTTACGGATTGGTCGGGATGATAGCAAAGTGTAGGTACATTTATACCGACTTCTTTGGCGGCCTGCAGGATAGTAGAGCCTTTTGGAACAGATACATTAATTCCATCTATATTAAGATTTATCATTTAACAATTCCCTCCTTTTGCTCATTCCTACACTAATTTTGCATAGTAGTCGGCATTGAAATGTTTTATCGTACTTAAAACAGGGGCTGGGGCAGCTTGCCCTAAGCCGCATAGACAGGAAATAGACATTACTCTTCCTAGTCTATCGAGTAATTCTAAGTCTTCAGATGAGCCAAAGCCTTCATTTAACTTATGCATAAGCTCATGGGTTCTAGCAGTACCCTCACGACAAGGGGCACATTTGCCGCAGGATTCATGTTCAAAGAAGCCTGCAATACGGGTAACTACATCGACGATATCACGAGTTTCGTCTAAGACTAATACAGCACCAGAACCAGTAGTGGCCCCTATTTCGCTCATGGCATCAAAGGCAACTGGGGTTTTAAGTAATTCCGTGGGAATAAAAGCCCCGGAAGTTCCGCCAATTTGTACAGCCTTAAATTTCTTGCCAGCAGGAATACCTCCGCCAAATTTGTAAATAAGTTCGTAAATAGTAGTATTAGTTGGCACTTCAAAGAAGGTTCGATTGTTAATATCACCTGTTAAAGTAAATACCTTGGTACCTGGATAGGATGGTGCTCCGATAGAAGCGTACCATTCGCCGCCTTTATCAACGATGACGGGAATATTAGCAAAAGTTTCTACATTATTAACAATAGTAGGTTTTCCCCATAAGCCTTCAGCAGGTGGGTAAGGTGGTTTAAAACGGGGTTCACCCCTTTTACCCTCAATAGATTCAATTAAGGCGGTTTCTTCACCGCAGACATAAGCACCAGCACCACTTCTGACTTCAATGCTGAACTTATCTAAAAAGCCTTTTTTACTTGCTTGTTCAATAGCAGCATTTAAGGTTGATACTAAGAAGGGGTACTCACCTCTTAGGTATATATAGCCCTTGGTAGCACCTATAGCGTAGGCACATATAGCCATACCCTCAATTAAAGTGTGAGGGTCATTTTCCATTATTAAACGATCCTTGTATGTGCCTGGTTCACCCTCATCTGCATTACAAATAACATATTTTTGGTCAGCTTGGGCTTGGTAAGCAAAAGACCATTTTTGCCCGCAATTAAAACCTGCTCCTCCCCGACCCCTAAGGTTAGCTTTTTTAACATCTGCTATTAAAAGAGCTTGTTCCATTGCTTTAGCCTTCTCTAAAGCCTTATAACCATCTAAAGCTATATAATCGTTAATTTCTAATGGGTCTATTTTCCCGTAATTTCTTAATACAATACGCATTTCTTCAGCCACTTTAAAGCCTCCTTTCCCCCAATTATTTTTGGAATTTAGCTAAAATTCCTGGCACCTTGGCAGCTGTCACATCAAAAAATGGTTCACCATTAATAGTGATAACAGGTGTAGCTTGACATTGTCCTACACATTCCGTAAATTCTAAAGCAAAAAGTCCATCAACAGTGCTTTCCCCCATAAGAATACCCAGCTCCCTTTCTAATGCGGCAATTACTTCATCAGCACCAGCAATGTGACAGGGAGCACTTTCACAAATACGAATGACATTTTTCCCTCGAGCTTCCACAGAATACATAGAGTAGAATGTCGCTACTCCATACGCTTCTGCTGCAGGGATGTTAAATATCCTAGCTGCTTCAGCAATAACTTCTTCTGGCAAATAGCTTAATTCTTTTTGCACGGCATTAAATGCTTCCAGAATACCACCTGTAGTATCTCGGTATTTAGCGATAATGGCCTTATAATCCACTAGCCTTCCTCCCCTCATTTTTTATGGCTAAAACCATAGTTATTCATAAGATAATACAATACGGCTAATAACAAAAACTTATCATTAGTCCAGATAAGCTGCTTTTAAAGGTATATGCTGAAAAAACTTCCAAATTCATAAAATAGCATAAAATATTATAATCTACATTTATACATAGCATAAATAAAATGTATAATTATTGAGCGGTTTTGTCGATTTGTAGGGAACGATGTAAATTGCCAGGAAAACTAATAGCTTAAGAAGTGTAAGTTTAGTATGCCTTATTCTTAACTTGAAAGCAATACTTTTTGTAAAAAAAAGTATCCTTTTATATGTTTAGGTATTTTGATTTTTAAAATACCATATTAAAATCATCTTAATCCTAATATAATTAGTTTTTGCTCCAAGTAAAGATGTAATATATGTCGGAAAATTTCCCAAAATTATAGCAATTAATTAATTTTGCCTATTGTTCGGTAGTTTATTATGGTCTATTATTTATCTAAGTTAAAAAGAAGGGAACTTAATACTGTTAATGACGCAATAGCCACAGTTCTATTATTTATCTAAGTTAAAAAGAAGGGGGTATAATATGTCTGCTCTAAAAATTAAAGAAGATGTTTACTGGGTAGGGGTGCAAGATCCAGATTTAAGAATATTCGATATAATAATGGAAACAAAATTCGGCACTAGCTATAATGCCTACCTTGTCAAAGGTAGTGAAAAAACAGCTTTAATCGAAACGGTTAAGGAAGGATTTTTTGACGAGTATATTAAGAATTTAGAAGAAGTAGTCAACCTAAGTGAAATTGATTATCTTATTATGAATCATACTGAACCTGATCATGCAGGTTCTATAGCACAATTACTAGAAAAGATTCCAGGTCTAACTATATTAGGTAGTTCGACGGCTTTAACCTTTATTAAGGAAATAGCTAATACTACTTTTAATTCTAAGGCCTTAGAAGATGGGGAAATCCTTGATTTAGGTAATAAAACCTTAGAATTTATGAGTGTGCCTTTTTTACATTGGCCTGATACTCAATATGCCTATTTAAAGGAAGACAAAATCCTGTTTACCTGTGACTCTTTCGGGGCCCACTATGCGGATGACAGGGTATTTAATGATTTAATTGAAGGTGATTTTGAGGAGGCTTATAAGTATTATTTTGACATGATTATGGGACCTTTTAAAAAGTATGTCCTAGAAGCCTTAGACAGAATTGAAGGTTTAGATTTCGATACTATATGTACGGGGCATGGTCCTGTTTTACGCTCTAACCTTCCCTATTATATTAATCTTTATAGGACTTGGGCAGAGGAAGGCATTAAAAAATCTAAGGAAGTCCAAGAAGTAGTTATAGCCTATGTGAGTGCCTATGGTTATACCGAAATGTTAGCTCATAGCTTACAGGAAGGCTTAGAAACCGTAGGGACTTTTGATATTAAAGTTTTTGACTTAGTCCATGATGATATTGATGAAGCTGTAGCTGCCATTGACGGTGCTGATGGGGTTTTAATTGGTTCTCCTACTATTAATGGGGATGCACTTCCTCCTATATGGCATCTATTAATTAAATTGTCACCCATAGTGCATGCAGAAAAGGTTGCTTTGGCTTTTGGGGCTTACGGTTGGAGTGGAGAAGCAGTTCCAGCTATAGAACAGCGTCTTAATGCTCTGAGAATGGAAACTATGCCTGGGTTTAGGGTTAATTTTAAACCTTCGGATAAAGATTTAGAAGATGCTTTTACCCTAGGTATGGATATGGGTAGAAAAATCTTGGCCAAGGCTCAAGATGCTGATAAAACCCAATGGAAGTGTTTAGTATGTGGCTATATCCATGAGGGTGCTGAGCCACCTAGTATATGTCCAGCTTGTGGGGTAGGTAGTGAGAATTTTGAAAAGTTAGATTTAGAAGATGAATATATTAATGATAGTAATAATGAATATCTTATTGTCGGTGGCGGTATTGCGGCTCAATCGGCTGCGGAAAATATTCGCTTAAGAGATACTACGGGGAAAATTACCATTATTACAGGTGAAGGGTATAGACCCTATTATAGACCGATGTTATCAGACTATTTAGGTGAAGATTTAACTGATACAAGACTATATGTACGCTCAGCAGGTTGGTATGAAGAAAATGATATTAAGTTAATAACTGACTGTATTATTGCTTCTCTGGATGTAAATGCTAAAAAGGCAGTAGCTGAGAATGGTGATGAGTTCACCTATGATAAACTAATTATAGCGACTGGTGCTAGAAGTAACATTCCTCCTATTGCTGGTGCAGATAAAGAAGGGGTGTATAGCTTAAGAGAATTAGCAGATGCTATTAAACTTAAGGAAGCATTTAAGAACACGAAAAAAGCAGTAGTCATTGGTGGGGGAGTATTAGGCTTAGAAGCAGTCTGGGAAATGGTTAGCTTAGGTATAGAAGTTACGGTAGTGGAATTCAGTGACCGTATTATGCCTAGACAATTAGACCTAGATTTTTCAGCAAAACTTCAAGACTTAATGATTGCTAAGGGAGTTAAATTGCACTTGGATGTAGCTACTGATGAAATACTCGGAGATGCTAAGGTTACAGGGGTTAAGCTTAATGATGGCACTATAGTAGAAACTGAACTAGTCTTATTATCTACAGGGGTTAAGCCTAATGTAGAATTAGCAGAAGCTGCAGGCTTAGAAATTAAGCAAGGTATAATAGTTGATGAAAGAATGAGGACTAATGTCAATGATGTATTTGCCATAGGTGATGTAGCACAATTTGGAGAAAGAATTATTGGTCTATGGCCTATTTCTATGGAAATGGGTAAAATTGTAGGCTCTACTGTAACTGGTGATTGGTTAGAATATAAACAACCTGTGCTAACTACCTTATTAAAAGCTTTTGATACTGATATTTTCTCTGTAGGGGAAGTAAACTTAGACCCTAGTGAATGTCGTATAGTGGAAGTAAATGATCCTAAAAATAATTACTATAAAAAAAGCTTTATAGTTGATGGAGTATTAAAAGGCGAAATAATTATGGGGCAAGATATTGATACAAGAGATACCTTAGGTAGTCTAGGCAGAGATGAATCGGGTAAAAAACAATATAATAAATGGAAGTGCAGGGTATGTAATTATGTGCATGAAGGTCCTGAGCCTCCTGATGTGTGCCCTGTATGTGGTGCCCCTAAGGATGCATTTGAACCTGTCGAAGATTAAATTATTATAATTTAATTTAACTATTTTTAATTATCCCGTATTACTTCGGTTTACGGGATAATTTTTATAATTTTCAAGGAGTAATAATGATGACCGTAATTATATTAATAATAACAGGTATAATAGCAGGAATTCTAAGTGCTATTTTAGGTATTGGTGGAGGGATAGTAATCCTACCTGCAACTCAATTACTATTGCACTTTGATCCTGCTACCGCGGTAGCGACTACCCTTTTAGCTATTGCTTTGACTACTATTTCGGGGGCCTATGGGCATTACCGTAATGGTATAGTAGAGGTTAAAACTGCTCTTCTAGTGGGCAGTGGGGGAGTTATAGGGGTAATCTTAGGCTCTTATATCTTTAAAAATTATTTAACTACTAACACTATATATATTGAGGGGTTTTTGGGAATAATATTCCTTTTGATGGTATATAGGATGGGCAAGGATGTCTATAGGGAATTAAGAGATGATATAAAGCCTGAGGAAAAAGCAGCGAGTTTGTCAGGCCCACTATGGTTAGTCCTGTTAGGGATGTTTGTTGGCATTTTAACAGGCATGTTAGGCTTAGGGGGCGGCTTTATTATAGTACCTGCCATGTTATGGCTTTTTGGGATACCACCTATGATTGCGGTAGGCAATACTCTTTTAGCCATGGTTCCTATTACTATGGTAGGTGCTTTAATAAAGCTAGGACAAGGATTCGTTAATCTTAATGCTGGTTTAGTAATTGGTTTAGGTAGTATTTTTGGTGCTCAAATCGGGGTTAAAATAAGTAGCCTAGTTAATCCTGTTTTGTTTAAGGCAGTATTTACTTTGATTTTCGCTTATTTAGCCCTTTCTTATTTATATCCATTTGTATCTATGATAGGTCTTAAGTTATTAGGCATATAATACGATATCATTAATAAGATCTCTAATTATAGGGGGCGATCTCTTGCCAAAATTTTCACAAATTAAAAACAATATTGCTAGTAATAACCGTATCTGGCTAGCATTTTGGATTTTAGTAATTATAAATATTTATGCTTTTATTAGTTTAGGACGGGGGTTTTCCTGGTTAGTAACATTTTCTTTTTTATTATTAGCCTTCTTAGGTATTGGTATAATTAATATTCTGGCTAAGGAGGAAAAGGTTACTGAAGAATTAATATCTTTGACGGATATTATCTCTAATGTGGATGGAATTATGGATGAAATAACCCCACTATGTGATGATGTATTTGCTAAGGAAACTGTAAAATCTATTGATCCCATTATCGACAATTTAAGGCAAGAGTTTGCTAAGGGCTTAGCTTGGTTATGGGAAAATATAGATGAATTTATTAAAAGTGTTGGTAACAATAGAGATGATTTGGAAGCTGTTTTACAATTATTTTTTTCTTTAAACGAAGATAAGTTTAGATTAGTAGATGAGTTTCAAAATAGCATTACAGCTATAGACAACATAATTTTACAAATCAATCGGACTAAAACTGAAGATTTTGCCCTATTGAAAGAAAGCTTGAATAATCAAAAAGATTATTTACTGACTAGTTTAGAAAATGAAAAGGATGTATTTTATCAACATATTTATAAAATCCTAAAAGAACAACAGGAGCTCGACCCTGATATTAATCTGATAGAACATTTTAATACTTTTAAATTAGGGGATCAGTTTGTGGCCTTAATTAATAAGTCTTTGCAAGAAAAGTTAGAAGATTTCCATGATAATGCGATTAAGAATTTAGAAGACTTTTCGTCTGATGTAGTAGGAAGAATGCAAAAGAATACCACTGATTTGCTCAATGTTTTTCGAGATAATCAAGGTATATTAGAAAGGTTACAACATGAAAGTAAGGGTGAAAGTAAATTATTATTAAAGAGAATAGAAGAACTGATACACAACAACCAAACCTTACAAGATGATGCCAGTCAGATTTTAGTTACTCTGGCTTGGCAGGACATACTAGTAGAAAAGCGTTGGGGGGAAGCTAAAGAAAAATTGTATTTGGTACGGGATTTTGTACAAAATAGTGTAGAGGAGGAAGTGCTAAATTATATTAAGGAAGTGGTGGAAAAGGAAGTGCCTAGCCTTTCTTATATGGTTAAACACGCGGAAGGAACTGTTTTTTATAAGAGCTTATTAGATGCAGAATTAATATATCAAGTATATACAGGCAACCAGCTAAAGGATACCATAGAAGATGGGGTTAAAGTCTTATTACAATACATTCGCCCCTTAGAGTTAATTGTAAATAGTAGTATTAGGCTCAATGAGCAAGGCCTTCAAAAACGGAAAGATCTACGCAAAAGGGCTAGAAGTGAGGAACTTAATAATATTTTCAATAAAATTAATGAATTGCTAGCTGAAGATGATTTAAGGCTGGAAGGCAAGTTAACCGATGTTTTTCCCAGAGACTTTTTTGCCTTTTGCAATAGTCCCTATATTAAAAAGAAACCAGATAATCTTAATTCTGCGGCCTGGTCACTTTTTATTAGTTTAGTAGAAAAAGAATCTAGCGATGATATATACTTATTAATAGGTCTCTTACTAATTGCTCATAATATTAGGAATAAATATGTACATCCCTTGAGAAACAGTTTCTTAGAATTAGAAGATGAAGCAGATGTGGAATTAATGAGATATGTTACATACAAGGTTATTAACTTAATTATTAATAATGAACTAAAGGGGACTGCTAGTTTAAGCTATAAATATAAGTAATCAATTAGTTAATAAATTAGGAGCAATATTATGATACCACTTAGGGATAGTACCAAAAGTGAAAGTTTTCCTATTATTACCTTAATATTAATAGCTATTAATATTTTTATTTATTTTCAATATTTTTTTTTAGATACTATCTATGTCGAGCAAACTTTTTATAGGTATGGCTTAATCTCCGCTAATTTATATTATAATAACCAGTTTAGTACGCTTTTTACCTATATGTTCATACATGCTACACCTATGCATCTTATTGCGAATATATGGATACTATGGTTGTTTGGCGATAATATTGAAGATAAAATGGGTAAGTTTAATTTTTTAGCCTTTTATATTATTTGCGGTATATTAGCTGGAATTACCCATTATCTATCTGACCCCAATTCCTATATTCCTGTGGTAGGTGCCTCTGGGGCAGTAGCTGGGGTTATGGGGGCTTATTTTTTAAAATTTCGTCATGCAAAGGTATTGACCTTTGTCCCACCTTTTTTCTTATTTAACTTTCCCGCTTGGATTTATCTGGGTTTTTGGATTCTGACCCAGCTCTGGTGCGGAGCCCAAGAATTATTTCTCCAAGGGGCTTGTGGGCAAATAGCCTTTTTTGCTCATATTGGTGGCTTTATAGCTGGAATGATTTTATTAGGACTATTTTTAAAACCTTTTAATCGTTGATATTATCCATAGTTGCTGCAACTTCATTGAACTGTTTTAAGTATTTGTTAATATTTTCATCGGCAAATCTAGTCAAATCAGTTTCACTTTGTAAAAAGTAAATGGTGTTTTCTATTCTTAGCTGGCTATCCTTAATATCCTGCCAGTATTTCTCATCTTCTAAGATATTCATACAATCTTGTA
>JAAYRQ010000078.1 GCA_012518685.1 Syntrophomonadaceae bacterium
CAAGGCGTGAGGGTTCAAGTCCCTCTCCCGACACCATTTTAAGAAATAAGAAAATCATTAAAGCCAAGGGCAAAGCCTTTGGCTTTTTATATAAGTTGAATCCTGTCCTTATCTTAATGTCCAATAATGAAACCTGCACTACTATAGATATCTTTTGGTGATGAGGATTGGGGGGGTGAAAGATTATTAAGCTCTATTGTCGCAAGTTCTTTTAAAGTAAAGGAAGTGATAAAGGATGCATGAATGTCCTTGTTGTCAAAAAAAGACTTTAACTGAGGGCTCAGGGCTTTATGAAATATGTCCAATTTGCGGCTGGGAAGATGACCCCGTTCAAAGGGCTGACCCTTATTTTTCGGGTGGGGCTAATGAAATGAGCCTCAAGGAAGCTCAGAAAGTTTTTAAGCAGGGAAGAAGAGTAAAAACAAGGGGCAATCCTCGCATTTAGCATAAATCAAGGCGGCTTATATAAGCCGCCTTGATTCTAATCTTTTAACATACTAAGTATTTTCAGACCTTATTATCGCAATGGCTCTTGTGTATAATAGGCGATTCCGATTGCACCAGGGCCTACATGTAAGCCAATTATAGGGCCTATATCGACAGTGGAGATTTTTATATCTAGTTTTTCTTTGATTTGGTTGGCTAATTCTTGGGCTTCAGCTAGGCAGTTTATATGATGTATTATTACTTCGCCTAATCCGAATTTATTAATATCATCCATAAATTTGTTAATCATAGCTGATACGGCATTTTTCTTAGTTCTAGCTTTAGTTAGTATGGCGGTTTTGCCATCTTCGACGGTTAGAATCGGGATGATTTTAAATATGTTACCGATTAGGGCACTAGCACCACCAATCCTACCACCTTTTTTAAGGTAATCTAGGTTATCAGGTATGAATAAGAAACGGCTTCTTTTGATGTTCTCGAGGGCAGCATTTTTGACTTGTTCAAGGGATTTACCTGCCTTTGATTCCCTAGCAGCTTGGAGGACGGCAAATCCCAACTGCATACTGTTAGATCTGGAATCTATTATTTCTATTTGGGCATCTTCGTATTCTTCTAAAACCATCTCTTTAGCCATTTTGCTTGTATCGTAGGTACCACTCATGTCTGATGATAGGAAAACACAGCATAAGCTATCACCTGTTTCCACTACTTTTATCATCTCGTCATATATTTCATTAACGGAAGGTTGTGAAGATACAGGTATGCCGAGCTTTTTCATCATAGGATAAAATTCTTCATTAGTTATTTCTAGTTCTTTAATATTTTCTGCACCAAAGGAAACAGACAAGGTTACCCTTTTGATATCGTATTCTTCGACAAGATCAAGCGGTAAATAACTAGTGCTATCAGTTAATACTTGTACTTTCATTTTTTCCTCCACCTTATTTTTATTAGTATTATTTACAATTATCCTAATGTTAGCAGAGTATATTTGAAAGATAAATAGTAAAAAATAATCTTTGGCTAATTTTACTTATTTTTAGGGTATAATTAGTTTACAAGTTAAAAATTAAAAAATAGTATTATTTTGCTGGTAGCTAGTATTTTGTGACTAGCTTTAATAGGGAAAACGGTGTAATTCCGTTGCAGTTCCCCCTACTGTAATAGTGACGAAATCTGCCTTATACCACTGGGTAACTTACTCGGGAAGGTGCGGAGACTAGGATGAACTTAAGCCAGGAGACCTGCCAGTAAGATACTTGATTATGCTGACTTCTGGGGATAAGAAGGGAGGAAATATAGGGTGGTATTATCGCGTGCCCCTAATTTACACCTAAGTTAGTTTTAGGTGTATTTTTATTTTAGGGAGGATTTTTCATGTATTTTAAAAGATTTAATAAGACGGTTTTATCGTGGCTAATGGCTTTTGTCTTAGTTTTTGCTTGTCTGGCTCCTGTGCTTGCGGCTAGTGGGGACATGGAGGAATTGGCTAAGTTGGCGGTGGTTAAGCAGTATGAAAACTATTATGAGGAGAAGGTTGAGGTGGGTTCAAGTTGGGGGAATATTGAACCCTATGATACTTATATACTCAGTAAGGCTGGGGTGAAGGTAGATGCTTGGACTAGGAATGATACCAGTTTAAAAAGTGAGCTAACAAATCATCTGACAGACTTGAATGAAAATAATTCTACTAAGCATATTGCAGGTGGATATTTGGCTGCTAGTATTTTGGGGGAAGGGGCAAAAGCGGAAGAATTATTAGAGATATTTAAAGAAATGCAAGAAGCTGGAGGGGAATTTGGGCAGAGTATATACAATGACGCTCCTGCGGTTGAGTATTTAGGTCGGGCAGCTGTCTTAGAAAATATAGATGTAACAGGGGCAGTTTATGCCATTAGCCAGGCACAATTCGGAAGCGGTGCTTTTGATGAGTGGGGTGATATTGGTGCTAGCTGCCAAGCTATTAGGGGTTTATATTATTTGAATCAGCTTATAGGAGTAGAAAAGCCTGAACTTAAAGGCGAAATTAAGGGTGCTATTGATGCTGGACTAGATTGGCTGAAGGGTTTACAGCGAGAGGATGGCAGCTTTGTTTCTGGAGAATGGGATGATCCTAATTTAAATACTGTAGAGGTTTTAATAACTTTAAAAGTTTTGGGGCAGGAAAATTCGGGGGAATGGCAGAGTTTTTTTAATTCTGGCTTAGACTATATATTAGCTAATTCCCCTGACCAAAATGGAAAAATAGGCATAGGCACAGTAGCTAACTATACTGCCATTCTTGACCTAGCTATGGCACTAAATAGTTCATATGAAGTACCCGAGACTTTTATATACTTAAACTTTCCATATTCTGAAATAATCAAGGATACAAGTAAGCGGTTAGAAGTTAATAAGTTTGCTGGAAATAATAAGGCAGAAATCAATGCAGATATTACTTGGACTAGCAATAAACCCCATATAGCCACTGTCGATGAAAGTGGACTAGTTACAGGAATTAAGGCTGGCATAGCTACTATAAGTGCAAGTGTGGAAGGCTTAACTGCCCAAAGTACAATTAAAGTCATTACTAGTAGCACTGGTGGTATCACTCCTGCTGATAAAGAGGGTACTGCTTATTTAACTATTAAGGATGATAGTGGGACTCCTATATTACAAAGTGTTCCTTATGTATGGACAAATGATGTGGTTAGTGTTCTGGATATATTAGAAAAAGTCTTAACAGGGCAGGGAATTTCTTATAAGGTCAGTGCTGGATATGTAAGTGAAATAAATGGTCTGGCAGAAAAGAAGCCTGGTTATCCCCGTAGTGGTTGGAAGTTTAAAGTTAATGGGGTAATTGCTGATAAGGGTGCGGGGGCTTATGTGTTGAAAAGTGGGGATAGGGTAGAGTGGTATTATAGCTTAGATTATACGAAAGATGAGGATGCTCCCCGTTTTGATTTAGTTGAAAAGGAAGAGGAAAAAGTAGATGAAGTAAAATCCCCCGAAATAATTGCAGCTTTAATTAACTTTTTACAAGAATATGAGGAATTAGATAAGGGAGTTATAATCAAAAATGCGGATAAAGTAATGGATAGGGAAATGGCGATTATAAGGGATGAGGAGTTAAGGGCTAATTTAGTTGACTTAGTGCAGGTCATTGATATAAGCAAGGATAATCTTATAAGTGATGCTATGGAAAAGATAGTAATTCTGGTGCCTATGGGAGCCTTGGACAAGGAAGTAAGCCTAAGCGTTAGGGAGAAAAAGCCAGAGGATATGCCTAATGCTTATCCTATGCAAATCGTGGCACCTATTTTCGATATAGGTCCAGATGGCTTAGGTTTCCAAAAACCAGTTAGAATAAGGATTCCTTTATACTTGGCTAGTAACTTTATTCCCGAACAGTTGGCCCCTGCTTGCTATAATGAAGAAGCACAAATCTGGGAGGAAATCCCTGGGCTAATTGATCTGGAGGAAGGCTATGCCATTATAGAAAGGAATCATTTTTCTAAGTATTCGCTTATAGAAAAACCAGTAAAAAAGGGTTTTGCTGATGTGAACAGCGACTATAATTGGGCTAAGGAGGCTATAGAGCTATTGGCTGGTAAGGGAGTTATTCTAGGTACTGAAATAGGTTTTGAACCAGCCAGAGATATTACCCGAGCTGAATTTGCCCAGTTGGTCTATCAGATGTTAATAATTCCAGATATTTTACCAGCAGAATTTACAGAGTTTACGGATGTTCTGCCCTCTGACTGGTTTACACCTGCAGTTGCCTATCTGTATCATACAGGTATAATTAGAGGTTATGATGATGGGAGTTTTAGACCTGAACAAAGCTTAAGCCGTAATGAAGCAATGCTGATGATATACAAGCTTAGTGAAGTAAGTGGGGAAGATGATAATCTTATAGAAGTACAGGATTATCAAGATATTCCTGAATGGGCTAGACCTGCAGTGAACTGGGCTTACAGTAAGAATATCATTAAGGGTTATGCAGATGGAACTTTTAGGGGGGCTAGCCAGCTCTCTAGGGCTGAATGTGCGACAGTTATTTTCAACTGGTTAAAAAGTGGTGTAATATAGGGGGCATTATAGATGCGTCGTCTAGTTAAGTTAATTTTATTGATGGCTTTATTAGTAGTGGGGGGATGTGCTTATCTCCCTATTGCTCCGCCCTTGATAGATAGGATTGATAATCCTGCAAGTGATAATTTATTAGAAAATCCTGAACCAGCTATGGAAGTAGCTGATGATAGGAAAGAAAATATAGGAACTGAAGGGGATGACCTTAATTTAACCGAGGATAAAGGGGCGGATTTGCCTGATAAGGAAGTAATTCCTAGTAATTCTCCAGAAATTAGCCTTTTGGTAACTCGAGATTTTGGGCAAGGGCTAATATTTAATCAAAGGATAGCCTTTGGGGAAAATGATTCCTTATTGAATCTAATGGAAGAACACTTGGACATAGCTACAAGTTATGGAGGGAGTTTTATTAGTGGTATTAATGGGATTAAAATGACCTCTGGGGCGAAAAAATCGGATTGGTTTTTCTATATTAATGGTATTGCCAGCCATTCTGGCTTGAGAGATTATGAATTAAGGGCTCGGGATAAGATTATGTGGGATTATCATTATTGGTCTGCTGCTTCTAGTAATAATGCGATTATAGGACAATATCCTGCCCCTTTTCTGCAGGGTTATCGGGGCACAAATAAGCCGACTAATATCATATCTGATGAGGGGAATGTCATATTAGCTGAAAAACTGGCCTTATCCTTGCAAAATGCAGGGGTGGTAGTTAAGGTAAATCGCCTTAGCAATACTAGTATAAATGAAGAACCAACTATAGTAATAGGTCAATGGTCGAATTTGGCGACTAATGATTTTTTACAGGGAATTAATAAACGCTATCAGAAAAACGGTTTAGGAGTTCATTTTCTTGAGGAGGGACTGGACTTATTGGATTTTGACGGGCGACTAGTAAAAAGCGTAACTAGTGATAGTGCAGTTATAGTCGCTTGGGGTAGGTCTTTAGGGGATGATAGTCCAATATGGTTTATTGTGGGAACTGATGAAAAAGCCTTAACTAAGGCGGTAGAACTTTTGATGGGGCAAGCTGAAAGCATAGCTGGTTTATATGGCTTAGCCCTACTACCTGAAGGGAATATCCCTTTACCTTTGAATTAGAAAGAGGGGGTAATGATGATTAAGCAATCAAGAATTGCACTACTGGTAAGCTTGGTTTTTATGTTTAATTTGCTTATGGCTAATTACGCATTAGCCAATCCGAATCCTTATGAAACTAATATCAAAAAGGGACTGGCTTTTTTGACTAGTATTCAAAATCCTGATGCTGGTTTCCCTTGGTGGGCAGGGGAGAAAAAAGGCGAAAGTGATCCTGCTACTACAGCTTGGGTAGTGATGGCATTAAGTGCGAGTGGTGAGGACTTAGCCTCTAAGAAATGGCAGAGAAATGGACAAACTCCCTTAGATTATTTAGTGAAAAACACGAATCAGCTAGAAAGCACCACTGATTATGCCAGACAGCTTTTGGCTCTTGCAATGGTAAATGATTATGCTCCAGAGAAACAGGCTATTATTAATAAGCTAAAATCTTGGCAGGATGAGTCGGGGCATTTTGGACAAGGGGCTTTAGATGAAGGTGATTTTATTAATGCCCATATGTGGACAATATTAGCCTTGAAAAGCGTAGGCGAGGATATAGCTTATGCAGATAAGGCTAAAGGCTGGTTAATTAATAGCCAAAACCCTGATGGGGGCTTTGCTTGGTATGTAGGTTTGCCAAGTGATGCTGATGATACCGCCATAGCTATCCAGACCTTGATAGCCCTAGGTGAAGATCCTGCAAAATCCCTTGCTATCAAAAAAGCCCTAAAGTATTTAAAATCCTTACAAGTAATTGATGGGGGTTTTAGTTCGGGTTGGGCTGTTAATGCTTCTAATGCTAGTACCGATAGCTGGGTATGGCAAGCCTTACACAGTATAGGGGAAAATGCTAATAGTCCTAATTGGGCTATTAAAGGGAAAAATGTAGCCAGCCATTTAACCAGCCTACAAAATCAGGCGGGTTATTTCTGCTGGATGGCAGGGGAAAAGAATCCTTCGGTTACAGATACCGCCTATGCTTTGATAGCCTTATCTGGTAAGTATATGCCAGTTAATGCCGACTTGCCCCTTGAGGAAAAAAGGGTAGAGAAGTTTAAGATTATTTTTAATAAAGTTAATCTTCGTTTATCTGTGTAAGGGGATTCTATTATGTGGTATAGCTATGAGTTTAAGCCTAATTTATTTTATCTCACTAATCCTTTAGTGGTATTAAGCTTGGTATTAGGCTGGATTTTTCTAGCCTTGTTATTTAACCATCCTTTATATATTGTTACTATATTTATAATGGTTAATTTGACTATAGTTGGGGCAGGTAATGGCAAAAGGCTATTAGTCCAGCTAAGATATGCCCTGCCCTTTGTCTTGATAATTGTTTTAATCAATGCCTTATTCAACCAAAATGGTTCTACCCTATTACTATCCTATAATCTAGCTTCCTTTACCTTCAACATATACTGGGAAAGCATAGTGTATGGGGGGGTAGCTGGCTTGAAATTACTGGCTATAATTACCGCTTTTACCTTTTATGCGGCCGTAATTAATCCAGATGAAGTATTATATCTAGCTCGCAGACTAGGGCAAGAAATTAGCTTGATAATTAACCTGTCTTTTCGCTTATTTCCTTTAATTTGGTCAGATTATGTGAGAATTAGGGAGATACAAAAGCACCGTAAGCCCATTGAGCTAGATGATGGGCAAATAAGTAAAATACAAAACAGGGTTCCGACCCTGTCTATTTTATTAAACAATAGTTTAAACAGATCCTTGAAAACGGCCGAATCTCTGTATAGCAGGGGGTATGGAAGCGGCAAATATAGCACTTATCAGCAATTAGAATGGCGTAGTAGTGATTATTTATTAATGGCTAACACTATAATTATGATTGCTTTAGCCCTTGGTTTACAAGTGAAAGGGCTGGGTATATATAGCTATTATCCGAGCTTGGACAGTTTTAGCCTACTTAACTATAGGGCAAGCCTAGTTTTGGCCCTTTTGCTATCTTTCCCCTTATTATGCAATGGAAGTGGTATCTTATGGCATTACTTAAAATAGAAAATTTAACTTATACATATCCTGATACTCTTTTACCTGCCTTAGAGAATATTAATCTTACTATAGCTAATAGTGAATTTGTCTTATTACTCGGAAATTCGGGGAGTGGTAAATCAACTCTCTTAAGGTGTATGGCTAATATAATTCCCGATTTTTATGGGGGAAAGATAGCAGGGCAGATATTAATAGAGGGAATTAAGCTTAATAATATTAAGCCCCAAGAATTGGCTAGCCAAGTAGCCATGCTATTTCAAGAGCCAGAACATCAGCTTGTCAAGCATAGGGTAGAAAATGAAATAGCCTTTAGCCTAGAAAACCTAAATATTGAGCGGGAAGATATGCGGCAAAGGGTGGTAGAAGTAAGTAATGCCCTTAATTTGGCTTCGCTTTTGGATAATAATATTTCCGAATTATCAGGGGGAGTAAAACAGAAAATAGCCCTAGCGGCAGCTTTAGTTAGGCAGCCAGAGATATTGCTCTTAGATGAGCCTTTATCACAGATAGACCATACCGCTGCTGAGGACTTGCTAAATGTTATCAGGCTTTTACACGAGGAGTTTGGCATAACGGTTATTATAGCTGAACATCGTTGGGATAGCTTACTTAGCATTGCCAACCGAGTGGTTTTTTTAGAGGCAGGCAGGCTGGCTTATGATGGCGGAGTTAAAGATTATCTTAGCTGGGCAAAAACTAATAATGCAGAAATTCTGCCTACCATACCTAGACTTTTTATGGCACAAGATATAGCTAACCTACCTATCAATGTTAAGGAAGCCAAAAAGACATTGGCTAGCTATAATTTTAATAAGGCTCAAGCATTATCAAAGCCCTCCTTACAGCAGAAAAAGGAGCTAAGTAATAATAGCCTAATTTCTTTTAATAAAGTTAGCTATCACTATCCGAATAAAGCGGTAGGGGTAAAAAATATTGTGCATAATTTTAATGATAGGGAAATTACGGCCATAATCGGACAAAATGGAGCTGGTAAGACCAGCCTATTAAAATTAATTGCGGGTCTTATTAAGCCTACTAAGGGGCAGATTTTAAAACATGACCAATCTGCTAAGATAGGATATATACCGCAAAATCCTGATGACTACTTATTTTTACCTACGGTTATAGAGGAAGTAACCTATAACTTAACTGCTGACGAAGAGAAAAATAAGGCTTACAAATTCTTAGAGCTTTTCAATTTATCTGCTTATAAAAATAGTAGCCCTAGGGATTTAAGTTTTGGACAAAAACAACTAGTAGTTTTAGCGGCGACTCTGGCAACTAAGCCAGTGATTATTTGTTTAGATGAACCTACTAGGGGTTTAGATTATGCCCTTAGAAAACAATTAGGAGAAATACTGAAAAAACTTAAAGCAGATGGAACTACGATTATTCTAGTGTCTAATGATGTTGAATTTATCGCAGAATACAGTGACAATATTATAATCATGTCTAAGGGTGAAATTATCACTAAAGGTAATAAATATAGTGTTTTGACGAAGGCAACTTTTTATGCCCCTCAAGTAAATCGCTTATTCAAAAACATTAATAACAATATTTTAACCTTCGAGGAAGCCTATAATTTCCTAAAACCCACTTGTAATTAGCCTTACATATTTAAAAATTGTTACAATATATAATAAAACACCTAATTAAGTATATGGAAAAAGTATGCTATAATATAAGGTAATTGCTAGTTCAAATATTCTTAATTATTACCTTATTACAATTTATAGCAAAGTGTAATATAATATAATTAATTGCTAAAATATTAAACAAAAAGGAGGAATGTGATGGCTGTAAAAAAAGCTGGAATTATTTAATTTTATTTTATGGGTAGTTTTTTAAAAAATAAGGGAATTGCGAAGGTTTAATTCCTAAAAAAATGGGGGAAAGAAAAAATGGCATCTAATTTTGCGTATCTTAATACTCGTGATTTTGAGTTTATAGTTCAAGAGTGGCTACCAACCGAACAAATTTTTTCATATAAGGAATTTGTAGATTATTATTCAAAAGATGAAGTAAGATCAGTTTTAGAACCATTCCGTAAAATGTGTAAAGAGATGGTAGAACCTACCAATGAAGATGGAAATGACAATCCTTGTTCTTTCGATAATGGTAAGGTTACTACTCCACCTACCTTTGGACCTTTATTCCATCAATTACAAGAAGATGGCTGGGGAACTGCTAATATCGATGACAGCGAAGAGGCTATGACCATGCCGAATGTTTTATTTGCTGCTTGTCAAGAAATGTTAGCTGCTGCAAACCCTGCATTTATGCCTTATATCGGTTTAACTACTGGTGCGGCAGAACTTATTCAAGCTTTTGGCTCTGACAAATTAAAAGAAATGTTTTTACCTAATATGATGGATGGAACTTGGGCAGGTACCATGTGCCTTACCGAAGCAACTGCTGGCTCTGATGTTGGCGACATCTTATCTAAGGCATATCCTACCGATGAACCTGGTGTATATAAAATTAAAGGTGGCAAAATATTCATTACTGGTGGAGACAATGATTTCACTGAAAATGTTATCCACTTATATATGGCTAGAATCGAAGGTGCTAGAGAAGGCACAGGTGGAATTTCCTTGTTTGTAGTACCGAAATTATGGGTTAATGAAGATGGCAGCTTAACTGATAATGATGTACAAAGTACAGGTATTGAACATAAAATGGGACAATTCGGTTCTGCTACAGTATCATTAGCTATGGGTGAAAATGATGGCTGTCGTGGCTGGTTAATCGGTGATCCACCAGATGAAAAAGGTAAAGCCCAAGGCATGAAGCAAATGTTCCAATGTATGAACTATGCTCGTTTAGGTACTGGACTTTTAGGACTAGCTTGTGCAGCCAATGCTACATACAATGCTAGAGACTATGCCAAAGACAGAATTCAAGGTCGTCCTCTAACAGATATGAGGGGTGATCGGATAACTATTATTAACCATGAAGATATTCGTCGTATTCTATTGCAAGGTAAGGCTCATGTTGAAGTATTTAGAGCCATGATTTTAAAAACTTACTTTATGTTTGATATTCGTTATAAAGACCCAGACCCAGAAAAAAGAGAAGCGGCTAATGATTTTATAGAAATTGTTACTCCATTATGTAAGGCCTATCCTACCGATGAAGCCTGGTTCTTAATCGCGGAAGCTATTCAAGCATACGGTGGCTATGGCTATTGTGAAGAATATCCTGTATCTCAAATTGCTCGTGATGTTAAAATCTATTCGATTTGGGAAGGAACTAACTACATCCAAGCTTTAGACCTATTAGGTAGAAAATGGACTATGAAAAAAGGTACTGTTTATGCTAATTGGTTTAAACAAGTGCAAGATTTCTATGCAGAAAATAAAGATGCAGCAGGCTTTGAAAAAGAATTTGCCAAATTTGAAAAGGCCATGAACGCTTTAGCAGAAACTCAAATGGCTATTGGCGGTTATTTTGGCGAAGGCAAAATCAGCATGATGCCTTTATTTGCACATCGGGTATTAACTGCAACCTCTATTCTATATGGTGCTTGGTGTATCCTAGAGCAAGCCCTTATTGCTCAAAAGCGTGCGGAAGAATTAGGTGAGGACCACTTTGATTACGAATTCTATGCAGGTAAGGTATATTCTGCTAGATATTATCTAAATAATGTGGTACCTAAAGTATGGTCTATCGCAGAAATCGTAAAAGATGGCGATGCCTCAGCACTAGAAATTCCACTAGGTGCTTTTGATTACTAGAATTTTAACTATTAAAATGCTGGCCTACTAAGGTCAGCATTTTTTTTAACCCTAGATTAACTATTGACCTTAAACTTGCTTTAAGCTTTATAATTTATGGCAACTAGACAAATTAATAGGGGGTAATAAAATGTTTAAAGAAAAGAAAAAAAGGATAATTGTTTTGTCGGCGGCGGTATTAATGTTAATTTTCCTGTTAAGTTTATGGTTTTTTAACAGTAGCTTTTGGAAAAAATATACCATGTTTGAAGCGAAAAATATTGCTTATAGCCTACAAAATATGACGGAAGTAATTCCTTATCATACGGTGAAGAAGTCGGAAGATCCTTATATTTTTGAGCAGGATATAAAACCACTTAATTTATGGTATTCATTTGCTGGTGAGGAAAAGCTAGTGGCAAATTTTTTAAAAGATACTAGGACGAGTGGTCTTTTAGTAGTTAAGGATAATAAAATTGTGTATGAAAATTACTTTAAGGGTAATAGTGCAGATAATCAGCATATGGAATTTTCAGTGACTAAGTCAGTAGTATCTGCATTAGTGGGGATTGCTATAGATGAGGGCTACATAAAAGATGTTAACGAGCCTATTACTAATTATTTACCAGAATTAAAAGTATCAGGTTATAATGATGTGCCTATTAAAGATATATTGCAAATGTCATCAGGGGTTAAGTTCGATGAGGATTATGCTAACCCTAAGTCTGATTTGGAACAACTAAACTGGCATGCTTATGTATATAAAAAGCCTTTTGATGATTTTATTCTTAACTTAAAATCTGTTCGGACTTCTGGAGAATATAATAACTATATAAGTATTAATACTCAAGTTTTAGGTATGTTAGTAGAAAGGACTACTGGTGAAAAATTAGCAGATTATCTAGAAGCGAAAATATGGCAAAGGATAGGCATGGAAGATGATGCTTATTGGCTAACAGATTATCATGATAATGTCATGGCTTTTGGGGGACTCAATATTACCCTTAGGGATTTAGCGAAATTCGCCACCTTGTATATGAATAAGGGTCTTTATAATGGGGAACAGATTATTTCGGAAAATTGGATAGAAGAATCGACTAAGCCTGATGCAACCCATCTCTTACCTGGCCTAAACTGTAACTCTGATTATCCTTTAGGATATCAATATCAGTGGTGGGTACCCGAAAGTGATGCAGGGGAATTTTTAGCTATAGGCATTTGGGGGCAATATGCCTACATTAATCCACAAGCAAATCTTGTAATAGTGAAAAATAGTTCCGATCTTAATTTTAATAATTATGGCTCTGATTTAGAAACCCTAGAAGTTTTTAGGTCTATAGTGGCTCATTTGGCTGAAGACAATCTTCAAGAAACTGGAAGTGACTTATAAGTGGCTAAACATATATTCAACATTAAAGAAGTGGCTGAAATACTTGACATTAGCCCTTCTGCATTACGCTACTATGATACGATTGAATTAATTGATATAAAAAGGAATAGTATCAACAGTTATAGAGAATATAGTTTAAGCGATATTTATAAATTGCATCAGATCATTGAGGCTAGGGAATTAGAAATACCTATTAAGGAAATTAGTAAGCTTTTTAATCATCCTGATGAAGCTAGTTATTTGAGCTTGGCGGCTGATAGAGCAACTTATTTACAAAAGGAAATAAAAAGGCTAGAAAAGTTATTAGCAAGCCTAAATAAATCACTAGATATTTACAATAATTCCTTAGGGGCTATAGGCAAGCAGGAGTTTATTACCTTTCCAGCCCGTTATGTAAAACATATCGGCACGATTAATGAAATAGAAATATATAATAATATAGATTTTATTGATAATATGCAATTATTTTATCTGGATTTTAATTTAGAAGAAACCTTGTATTTTTGTAATGATTCTAATGCAGAAAAATTCGATTTATTCTTAGAAGATGGGAAAGATTATGATACTATTTTTCCAGCGAGTATTTATTGCACTACTGCTATTAAAGGTGATTTTTATATAATAACAAATAAATTAAATGAAATAATTAATGACTTAGAAAGGCAAGGTTATCGTGTAACTGGACCAGCCATACAATTAGTATTACCTGAACATTTATTGTTCACTAGCAAGGAGGATGCCTTAGTTAGGCTGCAAATACCAATCGAATAGAAATTCTAAAAGGAACTGCGGCAGGGAAAAGCTGTTAATCTGCCGCAGTTTTTATTAGATTTTTAAAATCTTAATTCTACTTTAAATAAATCTCCATCAACTGTTATAGAGAATTTACCTCCACAGGCTTCAGTAAAACTTTGGGCGATGGAAAGGCCTAAGCCTGAACCTTCAGTAGTTCTAGCCTTATCGCCACGAGCAAAACGCTCTAGAATATCATCTTCTTTAAAGCCCATCTCATAATTAGCTGTATTTTTTATTGTGGCAATTACTGCTCCGCCTTCATTTTCCAAATCAATAAATACGCGAGAGCCATTTAAAGAATATTTTAAAGCATTGGTAATTAAGTTTTCCCATACTCGGTATAATTTGTCGCCATCACTTATGATATAGACTGGTTCATCGGGAATGTTAATTCTGAATACTAGACCAGATTCCTCGATAGTTTCTTCCATGTCTGCTAGGGTTTGTTTGATTAAACGGGCAAAATCAAGTTCTTGCATGTCTAAAGAAATATTCTCGCTACTAGCCTTAGCTAAATCGAATAAATCCTCGATTAAATCTTTTAAGCGATCTGATTTCTGACTAAGTATTTTAATATAATCCTGAATATGTTCAGGTAAACTTTCTTCTTGGTCTAGTAAATCTACATAACTAATAATCGAAGTTAGGGGGGTTTTTAAGTCGTGTGACACATTAGTTATTAAATCTATTTTCATTCGCTCAGATTTCATTTGCTCTGATATAGCTATATTCATACCTTCCTGAAGTGTATTAAGGTTTTGGGCAGCAGGATGTATAGGTGAATTTTCTGCTATGTCTAGTTTTTCATTTACTTCGCCTTTGCTTATAAGTGCTATATGGTCAACAAGTTTCCCAAAATCATTTAAAGTTAAATTATATTCCTTAAGATATCTGTAAATAAGGTAAAAGCCTAAAGCTATAATTAGAAAAGCTAGTGCTACAGAACCGCTAAGTAAAAATATTACGGATAGGCAAGCTAAAAAGGCTTCAGCAGCGACTAAGGAATAAGCCCGTCTAAGCATTAATTTTTGCCACGAATACTGCTGTTCGTATTTACGATACCAATTTAAGATAGAGGTTATGGAGTTATGGGTAAAGAAATTCTTTTTATTAAAAATTAAGTCTATTAGCATTAAATAAAACCACCAAAAGGCAATTAATACTAAAAGGGCAACTAGAATGGCATCAGGCAAAAAATCTAGCAATCCAGAATAAGTTCCGTAATGACCAGTACTAACAACTGCAAAAGATAAAAATAAGGCCATTAAGGAGATAAAAGCCTTCAACTCTAACCAGATTTTGCCCGATAATCTGGCTAACCTACGGTCAAACTCGCGTTTTTCCCGGCGGCGAAAGAGGGAATAAGCTAATAATAGTAAGCTAACAACTATCAGCGCAATAGCCGTTTTACCGACAGTAGGAAGGTATTGCCCTTCCATATAATAGGCGGAACGGGCATAGTGGTTTTCTACTAAGGGGTTTTTAACTGCCACCATTAGCGCAATATTATCTAATTCCTCGGTGCTATGATAATATTTAAGCATAGGCACTATTCCTTTGTATCCGCTATCCAAGCGGTTATAATCAACGTTTTTGCCATTTGCCATTATAGAAATATCTTGGCCGTCAAAATACCAGTAATAATCATAATCCTTGGGCAGAGTGGGAGGAGCACCATCCGTCTGGATAAGTTCATCAGACACATTAGTAATTATGAAATCACTATTTTTATTAATAGCCCAGTAATTAAGGTTTTCAGCCTCTCGTCTAGCTGAATTAGAAAATCTGTCAACTATATAAGTATTGTCCGCTTCTGAATTATATAGAGCTAGATTTAGAAGTTCATTAAAATAGAAGCTGGTTCGGTTCTTAAAAGCGTAACTATCCTTATAATCAACAAAGGGTGACCGCAATATATCTGTATTCCCGTCCGAATAGACTAAAATAGTCATACTAGTAAACAATAAACTAGCCAGAATACTAATGCTTAAGAAAAAAGTGAGCCAAGCTCCAAATGGTTTAGATTTTTTCAATTTTGTATCCAATTCCCCATACCACCTTCAAATATTTTGGCTCCCTCGGGTTAATTTCAATCTTTTCTCGGATGCGGCGAATATGTACCATGACAGTATTTTCCACCTTATAGGCCGGTTCTTCCCAGACCCGTTCATATATTTCTTCCGCCGGGAAAATGCGCCCCGGGTGTTTCATTAATAATTCCACAATCTTAGTTTCAGTAGCCGTCAGTTTGACTAATTCGCCGTCTAGGCTTAGAGTATTTTTTTCACTGTCAAAAGATAAACTGCCAGTTATGAGCAGATTAGGATTATTATCATTAATATTACCCAAGTGCAGATACCTTCTTAGTTGTGATTTCACCCGCGCCATCAGTTCCATATTATTAAAAGGCTTAGTCACATAATCATCAGCGCCCATAGATAAGCCCAGGATTTTATCAGTATCTTCGGATTTGGCGGATAAAATAATAATAGGGATATTCTTGGCGGCTCGGATTTTCAGCATAGTTGATAAGCCGTCTAATTTCGGCATCATCACATCCAGAATTATTAAATGCACTTTTTCGCTGCTGATTATATCGAGCGCTTGTAACCCATCATCAGCTTTTAGGACTGCATAGCCTTCATTATGTAAATTGATAGCTATAGCCTGTACAATTTCAGGGTCATCATCCACGACTAAAACCTGTTGTTTTTCCATATATACCACCACCCTTCTATATTAGATAAATTAACCC
>JAAYRQ010000079.1 GCA_012518685.1 Syntrophomonadaceae bacterium
CGTGATGTTAAGATTTATTCTATCTGGGAAGGTACTACCTATATTCAATCTATGGACCTAGTAGGTCGTAAATTTAATATGGAAAAAGGCAAACCTTTCATGAGATGGCTAACTGAAGTGGGACAATTCATCGAAAATAACAAAACTAACCCCCATTTTACAAAAGAATTTGAAGTATTAGCTGAGGCTTTCCAAGCATTTTCAGAAATCCTAATGCTTTTAAGAGAAAAAATGACTAATGGTCAAATAAGCTTTATGCCACTTTGGGCAACTAGGATTATGTTTGCGATGTCTATGGTTTACTGTGGGCTATTAATGTTAGAACAAGGCATGTTAGCTCAAAAGAAATTAGAAGAGGTCGGTGAAGATCATTTTGATGCTAATTTTTATAAAGGTAAAGTAGCTAGTGCAAGATTCTATCTACTTAATGAAGTGCCTAATGTTTTTAGCATTAAGCGTCAATTTGAAACTGCTGATTTAAGTGCTGTAGAATTAGATCCCGAATGTTTCTAGGTTAACACTTATTAAGGGGCTGGCAAGATAGTCAGCCCCTTTTCTTATAGGCAAATAAAAAACCGCGAATAATATTCACGGTTTAACTTTATATAACCCAAAATACCGTCAGCTCTATTTTGACGCCTATCCATCGATAGGTGGGTATCTTCAAAAAAGCTGTCTATCTTCCTATACTATTAGTTAGGCTTGATATCTTTCTTCTTAATATAGATTCCCATAATAATTTTGTAGGTTCAAAATAAAAGCTTAACGCATATCCCAGAATTAATAACCTATTAAGCATAACTAGTCTCAGTAAATAGATTATTACATTTTAAAAACTATATAGCAAGGGAAAAACATGTTAAATCCTCATCCATTGGGGTTTTCACTAACTTTTTTAGTCCATAACCATAAATGCCTCGGTTGCCCATTCGATAGCTTCAACATAATCTCGATATAATAAGCCCATATCTAGGTTAAGTTGTTTCGCTATATTTTGAACCTTTACATAATCCCCTTGCTCATAAGCCGTAATTAAGTCAATAATAGGGTATAAGGGCCCGTTATTATTAACTAGGGCATTAATTATTGAATCAGGTAAGGCTATATCCTGTAAGGCTTCTTCTATGGGCATATCTAACATGGCATCTACAACACTGAATAAACCCATCATAGCCGCTTCATGGCGAATCTTTTTTAGCCCTATCTGCCCTGCAATTACATCTGCCATTTGTGAACGAATTAGGGATATCTTCGTTAATTCTTGGGGCTTATCCCTGCCCAAATCTTGTAGCATGAGTATATTTATCCATCTCTCGAATTCCTTTAGGCCCATATATACTAAGGCTTTTTTTATAGAATAAAGTACCTCTTCTTCTGCCTTCCGACTAGCTATTCTAATCAAACGGTAAGCTATATTAACATCTGTTTCTACTATTTTAGCCAAAGTCTGAAAAGATGGTTCCTCCTCTTTTAGTTCATTTAGTAGTTTCATATATTGTATTTTAGGTGTTGATTTGTGAGAAGATTTCATAGCAATACTAGGCTTACTAAAGAAAAAACCTTGAAATAGATGGAAACCCATCTCCTTAGCCCGTAAAAACTCTGCTTGGGTTTCTATTTTTTCAGCTAGGATTATTTTGTTTTGGGCTAAGGCGGTATTAACACTTCCTGCTATTTGTGCTAAGGGTGTTTCGATTATATCGAATTTTATTATATCAGCTAAAGGTACTAAAGGATAATTATCATAGTCTTCCACAAAATCATCTAAGGCAATCTTGTAGCCTTTTTCTTTTAGCTCAGTTAGCCTATTAATTAAATTATTATTAACCTTTACATCTTCTAGCATTTCAATAATTAAGCGTTCCGGTTCTACTAATTCAATAGAATCAGAATTAATAAATCTTTCATCAAAATTAATAAGGGCATACTTGTTTTCTACTATCTGGCTAATTCCAGCCTCAAACAACCCCCCCAAGACACTAGCAGTTGCACCAGTGGATGACATACCATCAAACTGGGTTGATTGTTCCCCAGCTCTATATAGTAATTCATAACCAAAAACATCTAATTTTCTATTAAATATTGGCTGTCTAGCTATAAACATTATTGACTCACCTGTCTTATCTTGATCTAAAATATATTAAATAATTAATATAATTATATCACTATCTATAACATAAATATGCTACCTCTAGCTATCTTAACAAAATTAAACATACATAATGGCAAATAATTATATACTATTTTTCTGGCTTAAACACTTTATCTTAAAAAAAGTAAGAAATTTCATTAAGATATGTAACATATTACCAGAATACGCATATTATATTTTAGATACTAGAAGAAAGGAGTGATTTAAATGCATGGTTGTACTCCTGTAAATATAACATTTACTCCCGAAAAAGATGCTTATGTAGCAGAATTTTATCCTAATAGCAATTTTGGTGATTCTCCTAGCTTGTTTACTAATCGCTTTGATGGTTGCAAAGATGTTTATAGAACTTATATAAAATTTGATTTATGTAGTTTGTTATGCAATTATATTCCACCTAATAGTTGTATAAGATATGCCTGTTTATGGTTTCCTATTAATCGCAACGAAGTTCCTTGTAATGATAATATTTTATATGCTTATCGGGTAATCGAAGATTGGGAAGAGTACGGCATCACCTGGAATAACCAACCTATAGCCGCCTTAATTCCTGATGGTTCTACTTTAATTACACCTAGTGATGATTATGTTCATATTGATATAACTAATCTAGTAGAATGGTGGTATTCAGGTTTTTATCCTAATAATGGCATATTGTTAAAATGTGATGAATCTTATGATAGTTTAATAGGATTTTTTAGTAGGGAATATGCTAATAGTGATTATTGGCCAAGGATAACCGTATATTTTACTGAAAATTGTTGTTGTCCATTCCCCTGTAGAAATTCTGGTGTGCCAAGCAATTAGCTTTAATTATTAAACAAAGGCTACCCTAGTTTGCCCAGGGTAGCCTTAATTATTTTATTTTAGATATGAAGGACCATCACTTTCTTCCTTAGGTTCAACAGATGTCTTACTACTAGGAAAAAGCTTTTGAATTTCCATAGGTATTGGAAATAAAATCGTAGTATTTTGAGAATTAGATATTTCTGATAAAGATCTAAACATTCTCAAGGTTAGACTACCTTCTGCCTCGGCTAATATATTGGCCGCTTCTGCTAACTTAACTGAAGCCTGCTTTTCACCTTCGGCTTGAATGACTGCTGCCCTTCTATCCCTTTCAGCTTGAGCCTGTCTAGCGATGGCTCTTTGCATTTCGGAAGGTAGCACAACATCTTTTATTTCTACTGAAACTACTTTTATACCCCAAGGGTCAGTGGCTTCATCAACTATTTTTTGAATGGTCTGATTTAATTTTTCTCGATCAGACAATAACTGGTCAAGTTCTGCCGTTCCTGCTACACTACGCAAAGTAGTTTGGGCTAATTGGCTAGTGGCATCATGGTATCTTTCTACATTAACTATGGCTTTATCGGGATTAACCACTCGATAATATAAGACCGCATTTACCTTAGTAGTAACATTATCCCGAGTAATTACTTCTTGAGGTGGTACATCATAGACTATGACCCTAAGTGATACCCTCTCAATTTTATCAATTATAGGAATGATAAAAATTAAGCCAGGTCCTTTAACTTTTACTAAGCGTCCTAGTCTAAATAAAACGGCTCTTTCATATTCGGGGATAATTTTGATTGAAGCAGATAAAATAGCTACTACTAATACTACTACTACAAACCAATCTAACAATACACTAATAAGAGATGTCATAATTAACCTCCTTATACCTCTTTTTCATCTTTTTTTACAATTAACCATAAGTTTTCGCGGGCGACTATCTCGACTTTAGTTCCTGCAGGAATCATAAGATTATCTTCGGTTTTTGCTTGCCATATTTCACCTTTTAATCTTACCTGTCCTGTAGGATTTAATTCTGTAATAGTTTCAGCTTTTTGTTCTATAAATTCGGTTTTACCATGCATAGGATCAATTTTTCTAAGTCGCCATATACCTGTTAGGATAACTAATATTAATACTGCTCCTACCGCACCTACCCCCACTGCCATGACTTTAAATCCTGTAAACCATCCTGTAGGCATCATCGGTTCAATAGGCATAAACAAGATTCCTAAAACTATACTAATTACGCCCCCAGCCGCTAATACCCCATAAGTAGGGGTAAAGGCTTCTGCAACTAAAAGTCCCACACCTAGTATTAATAATAAACCAGCCGTAATATTTACTTCAAAAGATCCAATCCCATATAAGCCTAATATTAAGCATATAGCCCCTAGAACTTCTGGAAATAAAAAGCCAGGAGAATTAAAACCTATGATTAGACCATAAACACCTAGCATAAGTAAAATAATAGCTATAGTAGGATTACTAATAGTGTTAGTAAGTTTCTCATCTACGATTTTTTCTACATTGGTAATATTAGCATTAGCAGTATTTAATATTATAGGTTTATCATTAACTATTATTTCTAATCCGTCAACTTGTGAAAGAAGATTTTCCACATTAGGGGCTAGAAACTCAATAATATCCTGTTCTAAGGCTTCTTCCGCATTCAATGATAAGTTTTCCGTAACAAACCTCTTGGCTACTTCCCCTGACCTACCCTTATCCTCAGCGACAGTTTTCATATGGGCTGCCAAAAAATTAATAGTTTTTTCATCAGCTGCCTGTGGTGAATCACCTGGTGTTGACATAGTGACAGGCATAGCTGCCCCACAAGTAGTACCAGGTGTCATAGCGGCAATATCCCCACTAATCAATATAAAAGAGCCTGCTGAAGCCGCAATCCCACTCTTTGGAGTTACATAAGTTATGATGGGAATATCAGAGCCCGAAATTACCTTTAAGATATCTAAGGTAGAATTAACTAAACCACCAGGGGTATTGATCTTAATTATTACTGCCTCTGCCTCATATTGCTTAGCTAAATTAATAGTTCGATGAACATGTTGATAAGTTCCTCTGGTTACCATATCTTCAATTTCCACAGTATATACAAGTGGTTTATTAGCCTGTGCCTGCCAGAAAGTAGGCATATTTATTAAAAATGCTAAAGTTATCAAAATAACTCCCATAATTTTAAAATTATTTCGCATAAAAAACTCCTTTAATAATATTGTTTTAGTATCATCATATTTTATTCATTAATTCTATATGAAAACATATCTCCTGAATCAAACTACTATCTATAGAAGTCTTACCATTATTATATCTTTTAATATATTAAATAATATCCTTACGGTGCAAAATTGGTATTTTAAACAACTTTCTATCTTGATTAAAACGATATTTAAGATGGTCACAAGACAAAACTATAATACCCCTAGTAGGTAAATTTCTGCTACTTATGTGACGATTAAGAAATCCATTTAGTCGATATTCATGGGAATTTACTTGGCTAATAGGGTTAATAAGTGTTTTGGAATAGCCATTTCTCTTATGTAAGAGCCAGTTATTTTCTAAGTCTATATCTAGTAAGCC
>JAAYRQ010000080.1 GCA_012518685.1 Syntrophomonadaceae bacterium
TTCGAATCCCTGCGGGCGCGCCATTTAACTAAAGAATTAATAGTTAGAAGTAAAAAGTAAAAATCAGCGTAAATCAATGTCAAAAATAATTAAAAATTTAGAATTAAAAATTAAAATAGTATGCGCCCGTAGCTCAGGTGGATAGAGCAATGGTTTCCTAAACCATGTGCCAGGGGTTCGAATCCTCTCGGGCGTACCATTGGCGGTGATGTCCCGTTTTAAGGGATGATGAACTATATATGAGATTAGCCTTACATTTAGCCCAAAAAGCGGCGATGCTAGGAGAAATACCTGTAGGGGTAATAGTGGTGCTAGATGATGACATAATAGCCTTTGCTCATAATGAAAAAGAGGCTATACAGGATGCTACTAGACATGCTGAATTATTGGCTTTGCAAAGGGCGACCAGCTATCTGGGCAGATGGCGTTTATCAGATGTAACTCTCTACTCTACTTTAGAACCCTGCCCGATGTGTGCAGGAGCCATGATTAATGTACGATTAGGTCGTTTAGTATATGGGGCTAGGGATAGTAAGTCAGGTGCAGCTGGCTCTGTAATAGATATAGTTAATTCTGAACTACTTAACCATAGGGTAAAAGTTAGTGCTGGTATATTAGAAGCAGAATGTGCTAAGCTTCTTACCAATTTTTTTGCGGATTTGAGGAGAGATGGCCGAGTTGGTCGAAGGCGCTCGACTCGAAATCGAGTAGGCGGCTAATCCCCGTCTCGTGAGTTCGAATCTCACTCTCTCCGCCATAGAAAATTTTAAAGTAAAAGTAAAAAGTTAAAAATCAGTGTAAATCTGCATCAAAAAATAATTAAGAATTGAGAATTAAAAATTAGAAGTTAATTAAAAATTATATACTGGAGAGGTGGCTGAGTACGGCTGAAGGCGCTCGATTGGAAATCGAGTAACGTGTGAAAGCGTTCGTGGGTTCAAATCCCACCCTCTCCGCCATTAATTTCTAACTATATGACCCCGATAAGGCAGGGGTTTTTTCTTTCTTTTAAAACTAAATGGTAAATATTCTTTGCGGTTGCATTAAGTGTGGAAAGAAGTTAAAATATATGAGCAATAACATTTTAATATAGTTTTTAAATTTGCCGTGCTAGACGGGGAATTAGCGGAGCCTTGTAACCTGCAACCCGCTACAGCAGGGTCGAATTCCTAGCCTGAGGGCTTATGCTTTAAGGTCTGACTTAAATAAGTGGTGTTGAAGTTTGGGTCCTACGCAATAAGACATCTTGAACCGTGTCAGGTCTGGAAGGAAGCAGCACTAAGGGATTAATCTTATGTGCCGTAGGGTAGCCTGAATGGAGCTAACTGTTTAGGTAACGCTTGGAGGATATTCTCGAAGGCAGGTGCACGGCTTAATAATATAGTATAAAATAAGAGCAGGTAATTTACCTGCTTTTTTGTGTTTTATAAAAGGACGGCTACAAGGAGGCTATTTTATGGCTTATTTAGCATTGTATAGAGCTTGGCGACCTAGGCGATTTAATGAAGTAGTAGGACAAGAACAAACTGTTACAGCCTTACATAATGCTGTAAAGGAAAAAAAAATAGCCCATGCGTATTTATTTGCTGGTCCGCGGGGTACGGGGAAAACTAGCCTAGCTAAGATACTTGCTAAGGCAGTTAATTGTGAGGACTTACAAGAGGGTGAACCTTGTAATAGTTGTAGTAACTGTTTGGATATCAATCAAGGTAATTTTATGGATGTTATCGAGATAGATGCCGCCTCTAATAGGGGCATTGATGAAATTAGGGATTTAAGGGAGAAGGTACGGGTTTTACCTGCCCAAGGTAAGTATAAGGTGTATATTATCGATGAAGTACATATGCTTACTACAGAAGCTTTTAATGCCCTCTTAAAAACTATAGAGGAACCCCCAGCTTCGGTAATGTTCATTTTAGCGACTACGGAGGCGCAGAAGATACCTGCAACCATTCGTTCACGCTGCCAGAATTATAATTTTCGTCGTTTAACTAATGAGGAGATAATTAATCGCCTGAATGTTATAACTGCAGATAATGGCATTAATCTGGATGAGGAAGCAGCTTTATTAATTGCTAGGCGTGCTAGTGGTAGCCTAAGAGATGCTTTAAGCGTGTTAGATCAACTAACTTCATATAAAGGACAAGTTATTAACAAGGCAGATGTCTTAGATATTCTGGGTTTAGTTGATAATCTTTTTTTAGCCCGCTTGTTAGATGCTGTAATTGCTGGGGATACTAATAATATTATAAAGTTATTAGGCTTAGCTATTAATGAAGGTAAGGAAGCTAGACAAATTGCGGAGGAAATGTCTTTGTATCTTAGGGACATAATGTTATATGCTTACGGGGGAGGGGTAGCAGAATTATTAGTTGCCACTAATGAGCTGTTACCTTTTATGGATAGACAAAAAGAAGCAATGACTAAGGATGATATTATTAATGGACTACAGATTATGCTAGATACAGGAGAACGCTTAAGATACAGGGAAGGGCAGAGGTTTTTATTAGAATTAGGTTTTTTAGAATTAGCTCAAGCCTTTACTACTAGCACTAAGCTTCCTACTGTGCCCGTTAGGGAAGAAGTAGGAAGGGAAAGTGTGCAAAATTTTAAGCAGAAATCTGAAAAGGATGAAGCTAAGGAAATATTATGGCAAAAGATTTTAGCAAATGTTAAAGAAATAAAAATACCTACTCATGCTTTACTTTCTCAAGGGAATTTATTAGGTGCCAAAGATAATGTAGTATATATTGGCTTTAAAAAGGGCTTTAAATTCCACAAGGAGAGGATGGAAGAAAGAGCTAATAAGGAGATTGTAGCTACAGTTTTAGAAGAAATATTTAATCGTCAGGTAGAAATAGAATTTATTTTTATTGATGATGAATATTATAATGATATTATGGTTAAGAAGGCCATTGAATTTTTTGGGGAAGAAATAGTAGAAATTAATGACTAAGGAGGAATGGTTATGTTTAACCCTGGTGGTGGTTCTATGAACAAGATGATTAAACAAGCTAAAAAAATGCAAGAACAGATTGCAAAGATGCAAGCTGAATTAGAAGAAAGGGAACTAGAGATATCTTCTGGTGGTGGGGCTGTAACAGTAGTTATTAATGGGAAGCAGGAATTAGCCTCGATAAAAATTAGCCCTGAAGTTATCGATCCTGATGATGTGGAAATGCTAGAGGATTTAATTATGGCAGCCGTTAATGAAGGGGTTAGGCAATCGCAAGAAATGGTTTCTTCGGAAATGGCCAAAATTACAGGTGGCTTGAATATTCCAGGTCTATAGGTGTTTTACTTACTATATTTAGGAGAATTATATAATGAGATTAGTACGCCCTTTGGAAAATTTAATAGACCAACTGGTTAAACTGCCTACGATTGGGCCTAAAACTGCCCAAAGGTTAGCCCTTTTTTTATTAAAGGTGCCTGAAGATGAAGCCAAGGCTTTGGCGGAAGCTATATTAGAAGTCAGGCTACAAGTTTTTCCCTGTTCAGTTTGTGGTTATTTGACTGATTTAGATCCTTGTTATATTTGTCAAGATGCTAAGCGAGATAAAAATATTATCTGTGTAACTGAGGAGGCTAGTGATGTTATTTCCATTGAAAGAACAGGTTATAATGGGCAGTATTTTGTACTTAACAAGGAGTTTCATGTTATGGAAGGACATGACTTAGATGAAATTAACTTAGATTCTTTGGAAGATAAGTTAGCCAGTGGGGAAATTAAGGAAGTGATTTTGGCTTTTAATCCTGATGTGGATGGGGAGATTATGGCTCGGTATTTAGCTTCTATTGCGGAAGCCCATCAGGTCAAGGTAACGAGGCTAGCCCATGGCTTACCTGTAGGGGGAGATATAGAATTTACCGATGAACTTACTTTGCGAAGGGCTATAGAAGGTCGCTACGAATTTATGGAATAATATAGGACTTAACCCATATAAATATTATAGAAGTAGTATTTTATATGGAGAGGGTTATGAGATTTCTTAAAACCTTAGCTAATCTTTTTAATTATTTATTAATAAAGGAAGAAAAGCCGATTAATATTGTTTCTGATGAGGAAGTTTTAGAAAATGCCCATCAGGAATTACAAGAGGCGAGAAATGTTTTTGCTTCTATTGATAAGGATTTTGTTGACTATGCCATATATAATCTTAAAGCTGCCGAAGAAAAATATAACCAGCTAATTAAAAAAGCTAAGGAAGGTTAGGGGGGTTAGGGTGGAATTTGTAAATGTAATTATGGCAGCCTTTTTTTTGTTAGTTATTTTATTTATAGTTGCCCAAGTTTTTTTAAAACCTTTAAAATTATTATGGAAGATTTTGTTTAATTCAGCCTTAGGCTTAATTTTATTATTAGTAGTGAACTATCTAGGGGCTTTTTTCGGCTTTAAAATTGGAATTAATATAATTACGGTTCTTATAGCTGGATTTTTAGGTATTCCAGGCTTAATTTTATTAGTATGTTTTCAGTTATTGTTAATGTAATAAAGCTTTAATTTATTTTTATAGGTCTTTCCAAGGTGGTGATTTTTTAGTATCATCACCTTATTTTTTTTAATATACTTTTTTAGTTAGGAAAGAATATATTTAATAATAATTTTTAATAAGTATATACGATTGGTTTATATTTTATTTTTGTTCAACCTAAATAATTAAATGTGTGTAATATTAATCATATTTAAGATAAATATTGACGCATAATTAACACTAATTTATACTTATACAAATGTTACTTTATTTTTTAGCCTATTTTATTGTATTATATTCAGGAGGTGTTATGGTTACACATCAATATTCAGATAGAATCGTAGAAGCATTTGTAGGCGAATATGCTAGTGGCAAAAGTGAGATGGCTATTAACCGTGCTATTGAACTTAGGAAATTAGGTCATAAAGTAACATTAGTTGATTTAGATACGGTAGAGCCTTTTTATACTTTAAGACCATTAAAGGAACTATTAGAAGAACAAGATTTACACATTATTAGTTTTTCAACTAAAGAGTCATTTGGTCTAGGTGAAACTGGTGCTATGTTAAATCCTAGGGCTAGATGGGCTTTAATGAATGAAGGGGATATAATATTAGATATAGGGTATGGAGTATATGGAGCAAAAACTCTGAATCTGGTAGAAGGTGCTGAAGAGTCTTTAGAATTAAAAGTTATGGCGGTTTTTAATTACTCTCGCCCTATGACTAATTCGCTAGATAAAATTATAGAATATATAAAAGACTTAGGCAGAGTAGATGCCATAGTTGCCAACACACATTTAGGAAATGAAACTACCCTAGACATTATTATTAAAGGTAATAATGAAATAATTAAGGCAGGTCAAGAACTTAATATTCCTATTGCATATATAGCTATTGATAAAGTTTTATATGATGAAGCAAAAGATTATAATTTTGCTCTGCCTGTTAAGTATATTGAACGCTATATGCCTAATGCTATGTGGTAGTATTATTATATTTCCAATTATTATAAAACTGTCGGGAGGTGCTTTAATAAATGCCAAATGTTATCGGTGAAACAAAAAAAGCATTTATTACTGGTAATGAAGCGGTTGCTTGGGCTACCTTAGCAGCTGGTGCTGATATTATGTTTGGTTATCCTATTACACCACAAAATGAAGTTATGCATTATTGGACTAGGTTAGCTCCCAAACATGGTAGAGGTTTTTTACAGACGGAAGATGAGATTTCTGCAGGTTTTACAGTATGTGGTGCAGTACAGGCAGGTAAAAAAGCTTTTACGGCTACAGCTGGACCAGGTAATGTACTTATGCAAGAGCCTTTTGGTATGGCAGAAGCAATGAGGTTGCCTTTAGTAGCTATTATTCAACAAAGGGGTGGCCCTTCTTCGGGAACAGTAATTTATTCTCAGCAAGAAGTAACTCTTACCACCTTTGGCGGTAATGGGGAAGGGCATCGCATAGTTTATTCTACTGCTACTCATCAGGAAATGTATGATTATACGATAAAAGCCTTTAATTCTGCTTGGAAATATAGATTTCCTACCTTTGTTTTAGGGGATGGTTACCAAGCCAAAATGCGTGAACCATTGGAAATGTATAATCCCGAAGAAAAAGGACTAGAAATAGTCAAGCCTTTTCCATTAGTAGGCTTAGATGGACATATTGGAGATAATAGAGAACCTCAACATTTATGTAATATATATAGTATGGAAGAAGAATTATATGAGGTTGTATTGGATTTTGTTAAGGATTATAATGCCATTATTCCTGAAGTTGCAGAATATCAGGCACAACAATGTGAAGATGCTGAGATTATTATTTTAACTCATGGTGTAGTCTCAAGGGCGGCCGATGATGCGGTGAAAATTTTGCGTAGCCAGGGGATAAAGGCAGGTTCCTTTAGGCCGATTACTTTAAGACCTTTTCCTACTAATGATTTGCGTAATGTAATTGCTAATAGTAAGGCAAAAACTATGTTGATTGCTGAATCTGCTTATGGTCAACTTGATAGACTGGTTAAACAAGAGATATACGGAGAAACAATTAAAATAGAAAATTTATTTATGCCAGGGGTAGGAATAATAGATTATGATATTATAAGCAAGGTAAAAAGTATTATATAATTTTTATACTTAAGATTTGTTTAGTTTTTTATAAGGAGGTTTATTATAAATATGATGGTAGCACCAGTAACTCCAAAATCATGGTACCTTCCCAGTAAACCACATAAATTTTGTCCTGGCTGCGGTCATGGCATTGTTTTAAAAGCTTTGGGTGAAGCGATAGATGAACTAGAAATTCAAGATAGAACCGTATTCGGTTGTGATATAGGATGTTCTTTATTGTCTTGGGACTTTTTCGCTTGTGACAGTACCCAAACTCACCATGGAAGAACTACTCCTGTTATGGTGGGTATCAAAAGATCTCGCCCTGAGCTTATAACCATTGGATATATGGGTGATGGTGGGGGTTATTCCATAGGTTCCCAGCATTTGCTCAATGCGGCGGTAAGGAACGAAAAGGTAACTCTAATTTTGGTTAATAACACTAACTATGGCATGACTGGTGGGCAAATGGCACCCACTACCTTACCAGGTCAAAAAACGGAAACCAGCCCATTTGGGAGGGATCCTGAAGAAACAGGTTATCCGACTAAGGGGCCAGAATTTATTGCTGAATTGACTCCAGACAGTGCCTATGTGGCTAGAGCCACTGTTTCTAAATATAATCAATTAAAGAGATTTATCAGAAATGCCCTTAGAAACCAAATGGAAGGTAATGGCTTCTCTTTTGTGGAGGTATTATCTACTTGTCCTACTAACTGGAGAACTAATGCCCAACAGACTTGGAGATTTCTAGAGGACGAAATGGAGCCTTATTTCCCAGTAGGGGAATTGAAAACTCCTTTTGGCAAGGGAGGTGCTAAATAGTGTCTTTAGTTAAAATCGCCCTTGCTGGCGAAGGTGGTCAAGGCGTACAATCAGTTGCAGAAATTATTGCTGAAGCTGCCTATAACGAAAAAAAGCAGACTATTTATATCCCTAACTTCGGCTTGGAACAAAGAGGTGGAGTTTCCATAGCCTTTATTCAGGTAAGTGATGAAAGGATTGGAGCCCCGAAGTTTAATAAGGCTGATGTAGTTATTGCCTTAAGTGAAAGGGCTGTTGATAGAACTACAATATATTCAGACGCAAACACTTTATATGTGTATGACCAAAGTTTTAAAATAGATGAGGAACAATTACCAGAGGCTAAAAAGGTTCTGGGAATTCCCGCCATAGATAAGGCTAATCAGGAATTACACCCCCGAGTTTTTAATATAATAATTATGGGGGCAGTAATAGGACTTACGAATGTAGTAAGTTTTGAAGCGGCGAAAGAAGCCTTAGAAAACAGATTAGGATATAAGTTTGAAAAAAACCCGAATCTTAGAGAATTAAATTATAAGGCATTAGAGATGGGTAAAATAATGGCAGAAGAATCCCTAAAGGAAGGGGTGGCTAAATAATGAGTAAAATACCTGAAGCAATATCAACTCCTATGGAAAAGGCTAATTTTCATATTTTCCCCGAATATTGTAAGGGTTGTGGACTATGTAAGGAGAAGTGTCCTAAAGATACTCTTGTCTGGTCCGAGAAATTAGGGGTGTATGGAACTCCTATCGTAAAGCCTAAGGATGTAGAAAGTTGCATAGCTTGTAATATATGCGAAATGGTCTGTCCCGATTGTGCAATTCTTATTGAAAGAATTAGAAAAAAGCCAGAAACAGCTTAATGAAAAAAGGTGCTATATATATAGCACCTTTTTTTGTGTAATTTCTAAAAAGTCGTTGCCAAAGTTTGTTTTGGGTACTATAATACTTAAGGTGCCTAATTGAAATAAAGACTTTTTTTTATCGTAAAAAAACAACTTGACATAGCAAATTAGGCATGTTATTATAATTCTTGCACCGCAGGTAGCTGTGGGGCAACAGGTCTTGATAAAACAGAACAGCAAGAACTAAGTGCGAAAAAAGATTAGGTAAAAAAAA
>JAAYRQ010000081.1 GCA_012518685.1 Syntrophomonadaceae bacterium
GTGAGGATTTCATCTTTAGAAAAATTAGATTCAAGTTTAAAAGCCAAAAGCATTTCTTTAATTTTTCTTTCCCATTTTTTATCGAATGATAAAAAGGCATTACGGGCTAATTGTTGTGTAATAGTACTTGCTCCCTGCCCTTTTAAATCCCCAGAGGTAAGATTACTAATTACGGCCCTTATAATACCTTTGAAATTAATGCCATGATGTTTTTGAAAGTCTTGGTCTTCTGTAGAGATAACTGCATTGATTAAGTCATCAGGTACTTGGTCTAATGTAATTTCAGTACGGTTTTCCGCACCGTGCAAATTAGAAACCAAAACACCACTATCATCATAAATAAAAGTGGTTTTTTCACCAGAAAGTTGCTCAGGATCTAAAGGTGGTAAATCTTGAGCAGCATATACTAATACCCCTACTATTATTCCTAGAATTATCAGGCTAATAATTCCCGTAGTTATTAAAACCTTAGACCAATTAATTGCAATCTTGGATTTCTTAGTATTCTTAGTCATTATTGTTTCAAATCCTCCTGGTTTAAATCAAGTTAAAATCTTATAATAAATTACACATCAAGGGTGTCTTTTCCTGCTAAAAAAACAGTAAAGTTGGCTTATCCTAAATATTAATACAGCTTTATTACCTAATTATTGCATATAGTGAATGTAATATGCTATTATTTTTTATGGTAAGGAGGTAATTTAGTGGAAGATATGATAGAAAAACAAGTTGCAGAACAATTACAAATAATCAAGCGTGGGGCAGCAGAAATTATCCCTGAGGAAGAATTAAAACAAAAATTATATAATTCTATTAAAAACGATAAGCCCTTAAAAATAAAGCTAGGACTTGATCCGACTGCACCAGATATACACTTGGGACATACAGTGGTCTTAAATAAGCTTAGACAATTTCAAGACTTAGGACATGAGGTGCATTTACTAATAGGAGATTATACTGGCAGAATAGGAGATCCCAGTGGTAAATCTGAAACTAGAAAAGCTTTAACAGAGGAAGAAGTTAAGAAAAATGCTGCTACTTATGAAGAACAGATTTTTAAAGTATTAGATAAGGAAAAAACCATTACTCATTTTAATAGTAACTGGCTAATGAAGCTAAATCTTTCTGATGCCTTAAACTTAGCAAGCAAATATACGGTAGCTAGAATGTTAGAAAGGGATGATTTTCATACTAGATATAAGGAAGGCTTACCAATTAGTATATTGGAATTTATGTATCCCCTACTACAAGGCTATGATTCAGTAGAGTTAAAGGCAGATGTAGAAATGGGTGGGACTGATCAGAAATTCAACCTTTTAGTGGGAAGAAATCTACAAAAAGAGTATGGTCAAGAACCTCAAGTCGCCTTAACAATGCCTATTTTAGAGGGCACAGATGGTGTGCAAAAAATGAGCAAAAGCCTAGGTAACTATATCGGAGTTGACGAAGAACCTTATGAAATGTTAGGTAAAACGATGTCAATTTCAGATGAATTGATTATTAGATATTTTGAATTAGTCACGACCGTACCTATGGAAGAAATCAAAGCTATGCAGGAGGGAATGGCTAAGGGAGAACTTAATCCTCGCAATGTTAAAATAAAATTAGCCAAAGAATTAATTACTGTTTATCATAATAAAGAGGAAGCAGATAAGGCCGAAGCTAAATTCAATCTGGTATTTTCAAAAGGAGATATTCCTGATGATGTACCCATAGTAAATATAGAAGAAACAGAAGTATGGTTACCTAAGTTTTTAGCAGAACAAGGCTTAGTGCCTTCTAATAATGAAGGGCGTAGAATGATAAAACAAGGGGCAGTCAAAATAAATCGGGAAAAATATGAAGAAGAAGAGGTCACTTTAGAAAATGATATGGTAATTCAAGTGGGTAAAAGAAAGTTTGTTAAAATAAAATTAAACTAGAAAAAGGCTGGGTTAATCCCAGCCTTTTTTATGAAGTTGTTTTAATAAATGGTTCATTTCATTAATATGCCCTTCAAAAAAGAGGGCATAACCTCTAATATTGTGATAATCTTGCGAACTTAGATTGATAAAGGTAAAGCCTACTTCTTCTAATTCCTCCTTAGGAGTATTTTTAATAATTCTCAATTGTTCATTACTAACCTTAGGGGTTGTGCAGTATATTTCCTTTCCTTTAGAGCTATATAGAGCTGTGGCAACTAAAGTGCGTCCCATTGAAACCCTCCTAATTACTTCATATGTGTTTATAAAATTATGACCACTTTTTAAAGTGGTCGAATAAGTTAGAATGGTAGCCCCAAAAGGATTTGAACCTTTGTTTCCGCCGTTAAGGGGCGATGTCCTAGGCCGCTAGACGATGGGGCTAAGTTATGGCAGCCGGAGAAGGATTCGAACCCTCGAATACTGATCCAGAGTCAGTTGTGTTACCACTACACCATCCAGCTTTATAAAACTATTACCGTTAAATATTATAATACTTAGCATATATAAAGTAAAACAACATATTTTATTAAGTTATTAAATAATAAAAAAAGTCTAATTTCATTGTTTGCCTGCAGGCAATAATAATAATAGTTTTAACAAATATTAATAGTTTTAGGCACAGTTAGTATATATCTTTCATATAAATTAATAAAGTTTTTCATTGGAGTGTACTGTTATAATGAAGAAAAAAAATTCAGGCTTTATAATTATTATTACAGGCTTAATATTAATAATTTTTAGCTCTATATTTTATATAGATTTTAAAATAAAAGCTAGCTTAATAGAAATTGCTAAAGCTAAAGTCCAAATAAGTAGTGCCAAAATTATAAATCAAGTAATCAACGAAAAGGTAGTATCACAGGTAGAATACAAGGATATAGTTAATGTGCATAAGGATGATAAGGGAAGAATTGCTTTAATACAGCCAAATACTATTATATTAAACAACATTATGACCAATGCCGTAATTGAAGTAAGTAAAGCTTTAGAAGATATGGAACAAAAAAGCATTCAAATACCCTTAGGGCAGATTACGGGTTCTAATATGTTAGCAGGTTATGGACCATTGATGAAAATATTAATAATACCTTCGGCCGAAATTAATGTAAAAGTCTTAAACAAGTTTGAACAAGCTGGGATTAATCAGACTAGACACTTGATATACTTTCAAATCGAAAATGATTTACAGATAGCAGTACCTTTTTTACAAGAAAAAGTCGAAGTTATGACAACCATACCATTGGCCGAAACTATTGTAGTAGGAGAAGTTCCAGAAACTTATGTAGATTTTCAAGGTAACAATGGACTCTTATACCCTTTTATAGATAGATGATGATCATTTAGATTACTATGTTACAAGAAGCTACAATAAATACAAATAAAAAAGACTAAACAACTTGACATAGCAAATTAGGCATGTTATTATAATTCTTGCACCGCAGGTAGCTGTGGGGCAACAGGTCTTGATAAAACAGAACAGCAAGAACTAAGTGCGAAAAAAGATTAGGTAAAAAAAA
>JAAYRQ010000082.1 GCA_012518685.1 Syntrophomonadaceae bacterium
CGAAAGATACGGACCTTCGCTGTGTACGGGCTGTGGCAGATGTGTTGTAGTATGTCCTGTAGGAATTAATATTACGACTATAATCCAAGACATTAAGGAGGCAGAATAAGGTGCATAAATGTGATTGTGAAAGTCCTTTGACTCCTAGTGTAGTTGAAATAATGGATATTGTTGAGGAAACCTCGGATGTTAAAACCTTTTATGTAAAAAAGCCTGAAGGTGGTGTACCTTTTGATGTTATGCCTGGTCAATTGGCCATGGTATCTCATGTACCAGTTGGTGAGGGTATGTTTTCTATATCCTGGCAAGAGGAAAACGAATATTTGCAGGTTGCTATTAAAAGGGTTGGTCTTATGACTGATGAATTACATCGCCTAGAAGTAGGACAACAGCTAGGCATTAGGGGGCCTTATGGTAATGGTTTTCCTGTGGAAGAGTGTAAGGGCAAGGATATGCTATTTATTGGGGGAGGTATAGGACTAGCCCCTCTCCGTTCTTTTATTAAGTATTGTTTTAAACACCGGGAAGATTACGGTAAAATTACGATAGTGTATGGTAGTCGTAGTTATGATGACCTATGTTTTAAGGATGAGCTTTTTGAAAAATGGCCTAAAGAAAAGAATACTGAAGTATATGTAACTATAGATAATCCTGAAGTCTGCTGGGATGGACATTGCGGATTTGTTCCTGCTTATGTAGAAGAGTTAAATGTCAGCCCTGAAAATACTGTAGCAGTAACTTGTGGTCCACCTATTATGATTAAATTTGTCTTAGAATCTTTAGAAAAAATGGGCTATACTGATGAGCAAGTTATTACCACCTTAGAAATGAGAATGAAGTGTGGGGTAGGTAAATGCGGTAGATGTAATATTGGTAGCGAATATATTTGCTTAGATGGTCCTGTATTTAACCTGGCTCAGTTAAGAGAATTACCTCCTGAATGGTAAAAAAATAAAAGTAATAATTAAAGGCGGGTGATTAGGGATTTTTCCTTTTTGCCCGTTTTTGCTTATCTAGTGGCAAAATTTATCGCGGGGATGAAGGCAATTTACTAAGGACTATTAATTTGCAATTCTTATATAGGGAGATATGTTATAATGTATAATACTTTTTAAAAGGGCTGCTAAAGATTAAGGCTCGTTTAACTAAAAGGGCTAATGGTGATAGTCCCTATAGTTCATTGGGCAGGTAGTTGCAGAGATATTATGGAAATGCAAGATTGTTTTTAATCCTATTTGTGGAAATATTAAGTACATAGGGATTAAAAAACACTTAATTATTTGCCAGAGGAGGTCTATTTTTGTGGATAGAATTAAGTATTATGAAAAACTGATAAATATGAAGTCTGAGGATAGGGGCAGGGAGGCTTTTTGGGATGCTAAGGCTAAAAGCTTTTCTGAAAAACAGAATATGCTACCTGATATGATACCAGAAGAGGTAACCCGATTTCTAGCTAGTAATGAGTATTTGCAAAGTGATACTAGTGTGCTCGACATTGGTGGTGGTTCGGGAAGATATGCTATTCCGATGGCTAAGATCGCGTCTAGGGTTACTATTACGGATATTTCGGCTAATATGCTTAAATATGCCAAAGAGAATGTGGATAATAGCGGGGTTAAGAATATTGATTATGCCAAATTAGATATTAAAACGGCTGACATTAAGACTATGGGGTGGGAAGGCAAGTATGACCTAGTTTTTGCGAATATGTGCCCAGCTATAAGTTCGGCTGCTGATTTGGAAACAATGATGCTAGCTGCTAATAAGTGGTGTGCTTTAGGGCGTTTTACGGAAAAGGCTGATAATGTTACTAGTGCTATTAGGGAGGTATTAAATATTCCTGATTCCCCTGATCCTCATACGGATAGGAATTTTACCTATGCCTTTTTTAATATATTGTGGTTAAAAGGCTATACTCCTTTGGTTAATTATTTCTCCGAAGAAACCGTAAGTGAAATCTCCTTAGAGGAGATTATAAGTAGTTATAGCCCTAAATTCAGGGACACGGCAAAGGAAGCAGGTAAAGATGTAGAAGAGATTATAAGTAGTTTGGCGGTAAATGATATTATTACCGTAAAAAGAAGATCCACCTTAGCCCTCTTGCTGTGGGAGATTAATTAAATTATCAGGGCATTTTATTCATATAGTCTTCCCTCATGATGGTGATAACTTCGCTTTTAAAGGGTTTGGGGACTTCTTTTGGTTTAATGTTATCTATTTTTATGATTTCTGCAGTATTAGTGCGTAATTTAAAAGCCACTTCTTGGGCAGTATAGCCTTGGTCTTTTAAGATATCTTTATTAGCTTATATTTAATATTCTAGGACACTGGGGATCTTTTACATTATAAATGCCGTTTTGTCCTAAAATAGATAATTCCGAGCTTTCCTTATCTCTTTGCAGGCTACCTTTATCACCGTTGCTGAGCAGGATGGTTTTATTATTTCTTTGTAAAAAATCTGCTAATCCATTGTACAAGACATTAGTCACCTTAACATCTAGTTCCCCATAAGACCTCTCAGTTAATTCTAAAAGTAGTTGAATATAATCCCGCCTTTTGGCATATACTCTATCCGTAGTGGCGGTATTAAAAATACTTGATACGGCAACTACCCTGCTATGTATAGGAATTCTTGAACCTACGAAGCCATTTGGATATCCCTTGCCATTTAATCTTTCGTGATGTGTAGCTACGCCGTATAATTCCCGGTTATTAATCCAATCAGTTTTATGTAGTATTTCTAAACCGTATAAGGGATGTTTTTTTATTTCTTCCCATTCTTCGTCGGTAAGATAAGTAGCTTTTTCTAGGATTTTTTGGGGTACTCTTGTTTCGCCCACATCGTGTAGCATTGCTACCACTGCAATTTCATTAATGGTGTAAACATTCAACCTTAGCCAATGGCCAATTAATATGGCTAAAATAGCTGTATTAATATGGTGGGATTTATAGTTATACTCTGGTTGGGATTTTTTAATTTGTAAATAAAATTCCAAAGAAGTTTCTATATCTTGTAACATCAGTATTACAAATTCTTTCGTTAGAATAGAAAAGTTCGTCTGGATAGGCTTGATATAGGAGGCTCTTATCTTAATTTTTTGCTGTTCATATACCAAGTCATCATACAAATCATAATAATTCCTAGAAACTAATAGTTTTTGAGTTTGAGGGGTGTTTTTTTGGCTACTAGCCTGTTTCATATTTTTAATAGCCTCTATAGTTATGAATACTTCATTAATATTATTGGCTTTTAATCTTTCTTTAAAGCTTTCAGTTAATACAGCATTTTTCTTAAGTAAAAGCCGATTTTGGCTATCGAATATATCAGCAGCTATAGGTTCCCCAGTCTGAAAAGAGTCTAAAGAAATGGATCTTTTCATTATATACCTCCCTTTGATATTGCCATATTACTATATGAGATTCATATAGTATGACTTAATTACTATATAGCTAAAGACATATAGCTTAGCTAATTCACATTAAACATATTATATCCAACCCCCTCCAAAAAGTCTAAATTATATTAGAAAAAAAAAAGTTAGCGACTTTCTGCCCATTTATAAGAAAAAGTTGATATATTATACTGGAAGTAGATGTCATGGGGAAAAATTGAACGAATTAATTTTAGGAGGTTAATTTTATGGTGGTTAAAACTTTAGTAGAAAATACATCTATTGATGAGGGATTAGCTGCTGAGCATGGTTTGAGCCTATATATTGAAACTAAAAAGCACAGGATTTTATTTGACCTAGGTTCTAGTGATTTGTTTTTTAAAAATGCTAAGGTATTAGGCGTTGACATTGCTAAGGTAGATGTTTTAATTATTTCACATGGGCATTATGACCATGGGGGTGGCTTAGCTACTTTTTTACAGGAAAATTCTATCGCAAAGATTTATGTGCAGGAAAGGGCTTTTGGTAAATATTATTCTAAATTACCTAATGGTGCCTTGGTGCCTATTGGTCTGCCTGAAGAATTTAAGGACAATGAACGGATAGTTTGGGTAGCTGAGAAACTGATTATTGATGATGAATTAAGCTTGTTTTCTAAGGTGGAAGGTCGGGAACTATTTTCTAAGTCTAATGAATCCTTACTAAAAGGCGAGGGGGATAAGGTTATTTCTGATGATTTTAGGCATGAACAAAACCTAATCATTGATGAGGATGACCAGACACTTTTAATTGCGGGGTGTGCCCATAATGGTATAGTTAATATAGTTAAGCACTACCTTACACTAAGGGATAAGGCCCCTGATTATATTATAGGTGGCTTTCACCTTACTAATCCCAGCTATGGAACTAATGAGGATTTTGCCACAATCAAGGGTATTGCTTCTTATTTAAACTCAACAAAATCTAAGTATTATACTTGTCACTGTACTGGTCTAGAGCCTTATAGGCAGCTTAAAGAATTAATGGGTGATAAGATAGATTATATAGCTACTGGTTCGGTATTAAAATTTTAGTCCTATAAAATATTTACATTGAGTTAGCTACTCCTTGTAATTGCTGGGCTAGGGCTAACAATTCTTCGATACCTGCAGATATTTCTTGGCTAGCGGCAGCCTGCTCTTCGGAGGCTTTGACGGTTGTAATAGAATTATTACGAGCTGTAGTAATTTTTTCATTAATAATACGGGTTAAAGCTCGAATCTGTTCGGCGGTTTGTTTAGATGAATCAGATAGTTTTCTGATTTCTTCGGCTACTACTCCAAAGCCTTTACCAGCGTCACCAGCCCGAGCGGCTTCTATAGCGGCATTTAAACCTAGCATATTAGTCTGGTCTGCAATAGTTTTAATAGCATCTAATATTTGTACTATTTCCGTTGAAGTTGCTCCTATTTCTTCTATATCTGCATTAAGCTGTTGTTCGCTTTCGTTAATATTATTAGCACTCGCAGCTGTCTGTTCTACAGCAGAGGATATCTCGGTTAAACCGTTGGTAAATGATTCAGATATTTTTATCATATTTTCTACATGGTCACGAGTAATTACTATGCCAAAGGTGCCAATAGCTTCACCTGAATCATCGTCGAAAATAGGCATGGTGGCTACCCGTAGGGGAACTCCATATACTTCTGCACCTAATTCAACTGCAATATGGTTGCCAGTTTCCATTATGTAATCTGCAGGGCCTCCTTTGGCAAACTTTACTCCTGGGTGGGCAAATTCTACCTTATTATCTGGATCAATTTTCATTATGAATTTTTCGTGATCGGTTGCATAGAAACCCACACTTCTGTCTGTAAATAAAGCTGACATTATAGGGGCGAATTTTAAGAGATGCTTATATACTTTGCTATTTAGCTCTACACCTATCTCTTCCATACGCAACACATCATTGATAGTAGGCTTACTCATTAGAATTCATCTCCTCTGTGTATCCTAGACAAAGCTGTCTAAAGATTTTAACTATTATATCTCTAATTATTCGACAAGCTTAAAAGAACTTCCTTTTAATTTTCATAATTTGAAAAAAGATTTAAAAGTTTAGGAAAAAGGCAGCAGATAGATGCCAATTAAGGGCTTTGGTGCCAATTACTTTATTCTTCAAAATTATTCTGTTATAGCTTAAGTATTGTAGTAATATATTCTTAATAGTCATTATAATAGGAGGATTTTTTATGTCTGAAGAAGTAAGAGATAATGCAAAGTTAGAAAATTTATCGAGTGAAGAATTAGTGCGATTTATTATGGATTTATCCCACCGTATGTCTATTCATCATGCCTTATAGTTTAGGGAGGTAGAACACCAATTAGGCATGGAGAGGGCTTTGGATATTTTGGAAGAAACTGCGGAGAGGTCCCG
>JAAYRQ010000083.1 GCA_012518685.1 Syntrophomonadaceae bacterium
GAAATATACTTAGCAGTATCAGATAGGGGTTCCTTAAGTATAATTTCATAGCAAAATACTATATAATAAAGAATAAAAGGGGGGCGAGTCAATGCAAGATTGGGATAATATTAAGGTTGTGGGCAAAAGAAAGCCATCTATACCTGATGTTCTCTCAGAGGAGTGGGATAGGTATTTGGATTTAGTTTGGGATTTGCGTCAAGATAAAGTTTTCGTTCCCAAGGGCGTGTATAGATACAAAAGTTTCGAGGAGGCCAACGAGGATATGGAAAGAATGCTGTTAGGACTGCCATCTATAACTAGGAAGCGGCAAAATGAGCCTTAAAAAACTAAACCTATATCAAATAACAATTAATAGCCTAAGGCCCTTTGAAGGTGAGATGTTGAAGCAGGTAAGGAATTTCCACCGAGTTGGCCTAACTTGGACATCTAATGCCCTAGAAGGCAATTCCTTAACTGAGAGTGAAACGAAGATTTTAATAGAAGATGGATTAACAGTTGGTGGTAAACCTTTTAAAGATATGCTTGAAACCATAGGCCATGCCCAAGCCTACGATTATATGTTTACTCTAATTAATAACAAAGAAATTTCTGAACAGAATATTCTTTACTTACATAAATTATTTAGCCAAAACAGAGACGATGAATGGGCAGGAAAGTATCGTAATATTCCGGTCTTTATTTTCGGCTCTAATTACCCTGTAACCAAAACTGAAAACATTCAAGCCGAGATGGATAACCTATGCGAGTGGATAAGTGCAGAAAGAAAAAAACATCATCCTGTAGAGTTTGCAGCATTACTACATAAAAAATCCGTATTTATCCACCCTTTCAAAGATGGTAATGGTAGGGTGGCTAGATTATTGATGAATACTTCATTAATACAAGATGGATATTTGCCTGCCTTAATTCCACCAGTACTTAGGGCAGAATATACTTCACTACTGGAGAAAGCACACGAAAATGATAAGCCATTTATTGACTTTATTATAGAAAGGGAAATAGAATCACAAAAAGATTTTTTGAGATTACTGCAGGTACCATTACCGAAAAATGCTCGCCCAACTTTGTAGGTTGAGAATATAATCAAAAATGGTAATAGCTAAGTATTCGCAAAATATGCCCATAGTGGGCGTATTTTTTTGTAAATTAAATACTCATAAAGGAGCTTATCTTATAGTAAAGATAGAACTTACACACATAGCAAAGCATATATATTGCAAAAACAGAGGACATTTACCATCGCCACTAGCTACCAACTAATAGTATTCAAGATTAACGATAAAAGCTACTACACCTAAACTGTAGGTAGTGAGGATATAGCAGTAAAGCAAATGGATGTATGGACTAATAGCTTTAAACTTTACAAAAGAGGCTATTCACCTGCTGAACCTAAATTAGGCGATAGGGCAACTTTTGATGTGTATGGTAAAGTAGATGGGACCGAAGTTAAATTGGCTACTATTACTAAAACCCTGCCTTAGTATTAAAAACGAAAAGGCTAAAAATACCTTCTTAGTTTATGCAATAAATTATACAGGTTATTTTCTGCTCTCTATTGCGTACAATATGTACATAAGATACAATTAAGAGGAAGAAGGTGATGTTTATGCAAACTATAAATGCAACTGATGTAAGAAGAGAATTTAGCCAGTTTATAGATACTGTAGTAAGGGAGAAACCCGTAGTAGTCAAACGAAATAGGGATTATATATTATCTATATCACTTGAACAAACCGTAAATTTACTAGCTAATTACCGTTTTCATATGAATCTTTTTAGCGAAGAAAATGGCAGTATCACAGCAAGCTTGAATGAATTGGATTTAATAATTAATACTACAGATAGAAATAATTTGAAAAATCTAATGGCTCAGGAAATTTTAGATTATGCTGAAGATTATTTTGAACAATTTAGCCTTTACTATAATTCTACCAACCGTCAAAAACAATTTCCTTATGTCTTAAAAGCAATACTAGCAGATAATCTAGAAGAAATAGCGGGATTTATAGATGCCTAGTTGGCATGATTTAAAACGCTTTTGTGAGCGGGATGGGTGGGAATTATATAAAAAGACTGACCACTGGTATTATCAAAAACTAATGTCAGATGGGGTTTTGAAAAGGACTAAGGTATCAATGGGAACGGGGGAAATAAGTAAAAATCTCTGGAGAGAAATATTAAACAAACAACTACAAGTATCACAAGAATATTTTAATAAAAAAATATAACCAATTCCAAAAGTTTGACTTCGTGTCAGGCTTTTTTTATTTAAGGGGTTTACAAAGAAACAGAAAGTACAGTCGAAAACAAGATAGAAAGGAGTTTTGTATGAAACGATATATAAGCATATTACTGATGGTCATATTTGTAGCTACTAGTGTATTGCCTGTTCTAGCCGATGGTATTGGCAACAACGAACTAAAGAACTATCTAGGGGTAATAAATTACAGGGATTTTTCTATTTCCAATAACCTAGACCACCTTCGCCCCAAGGCGGGCTTCGCCCTGCAAATCAACTCTAATGGTGTTTTGGGTAATGAAATACTATCTGGAAGCTGGGATATGGAAAAGAATATTTTATCCATCCAAGACAGCCCTAAGATTACCGCCAATGCCGGGGACAAGATAGTTATAAGTGACCGTAGCAGTATAGGTAGTGGTAGTAAAATAACTCAATATGATGTTCAGTATAGATTTATACCTAAAGGTGAAAACCGAGAAACTCATGAAATAAAATACGCTTTTGTAAATAACTTTGCTAGTGTAAAAAACATTGTTGAAAACCTACCCTTAAATCAGGCAGGAACTTATGAGATATTCCTATGTGTAATGGATAATGCCCCCACCATTTTCGGAACTGCTAATTGGAGTGCTAATGGTAATATAAGAAGCATTAACACAGGTAACCCTAACTTTCCTGAAGGGATGTTCTGGTACTTTCCTGAAGCCCTAGTAGAAGTAGGAGGTAGCCCAGCAGACTTCTATCCTACCCCTGAAGGTGAAAGCGAATGGAGGGAGGAATTCATAATCTCTCCTAAGACCTATATAGGTGAAGTAGGCCAAACACTTAATATCTCCGTAAACCTATATAACCAAGGGGAAGAAGATATAACTGATTTTGGCTGTACCTGGTATGGGGCAGGATGGGATAATATATTATGCAGTAACGAAGGATAAGGAGATTTACTTACTGACGATATACCCAAAAACTGAGGTAGAGGATATAGATGCTTCTATAATAGCTAAATATATTAAAGAAATTGATTAAATAATACAGTCCCCACTAGGCGGGGTGTTAAAAATAATAAAACTGCCCAAACATATGCGTCCATATAGCTATGGCAACCATAACTCAGTGCCTTAAGTAAAATACTAATTAAAATACATAAAAAATATAATTATAATATGGTAGAATGGACGCAAGAGTTGCCGTTTGGCGGTTGGTCATCTCCCATCAATTAAGAGGGGAGGTGATACTATGGTAGTTTACTGGGCAGACCTATTAGGATTTTGCTTAGTTATCATAGGTATTATTTCCTTGTGTACTAAACATAAGAAGTAAAAACCGCCTTATCTAAAGGCGGTTCGTTCGTATTTAGGACTGACCGCCCTTCCAAAAGCGGCAACTCCTTTTATTAAGTATATCGTACCATAGGCATAAATATTCGTCAATGACGGGGCTAAGGATAGCCTCTTTTTTATTGCCATAAATTAAAGCGGGCATAGAAAAACTGTAGTAGGAATTAATGAATTGCGGAAAAATTAGGCTTGGAGTTGTCGCTTGGCGGTTAGTCACTTCCCATTCTTAACAGAAGGGAGGTGATACTATGGTAGTTTACTGGGCAGACCTATTAGGATTTTGCTTAGTTATCATAGGAAATATTTCCCTGTGTATTATACGCAGAAAATAACTAAACCGCCTTTATAAAGCAAAGGCGGTTTCCCTTGTTTTAAGAGCTAACCGCTGCTTCAAAAGCGGCAACCCCTTTTATTAAGTATATCGTATCATAGGCATAAATATTCGTCAATGACGGGGCTAGAAATAGCCTCTTTTTTTATGCCATAAATTAAAAGGAGGAGATTGTTTTGGCAGTTCGGAATGACCTTTTTATTACTTCTGCACATGCTAATTCTTTAGGTGAGCTAGAACTAAAGAAAAAGTTTCCTAAAATGTGGGCTAGGGCAAAACTTGAATCAAGATAATTGATGGCCATTTTGCAAAATTACGGTTTCTTTTATTTCCTAAAAATTCTAAAAATAATACTTTAATTCAAATCCTATTTGTTCAATATCGATACTAAAATGCTTACTTGGTAACATAAAGGACAAAACAACAAAAAAACGAAAGGGGTTTTTACTAATGAAAATGGAAAGTTTCTTGAAGGAAGTAGAGGATTACATGAAAAAAGGAGAAGTTTTTATTGAATCTATTACTTCTCCAGATGAAACAAAATTAATAGCCCCAGAGATAAAATTTATGCCAACGGGTCATTATGGCTCAGCCTCCGAACTTATAAAAAGGATTAGGAAAGATGGGATAGTCAAAAACAAAGTCCATAAATGACGAAAACACGCTGGCAATAATCATTGTACATGTGTATCGCACATTGTATAATATAAATATACAATACTAAGGTGGTGCGTTAATATGATTGCAAATAAAAGAATTACCTTTAATCTTCCCATAAATTTAATCGATGAAATGACTTTTTATGTTGATACAAAAGTAGAGCCTTCAAAAAATGCTATAGTGCGTAAAGCAGTTGAACAGTATTTAGAAAAAATTAAGGTATATGAATTGGAGTTAGCTATGAAAGAAGCAGCTAAGGATTCTATATTTATGGATGATTTGGCTTCTAGTATGAAGGATTTTGATACTATAGATAAAGAAGGCGATCTTATATGGTAAAAGGCGACTATCAGTGGAATATA
>JAAYRQ010000084.1 GCA_012518685.1 Syntrophomonadaceae bacterium
AAGTTTGTTCTACACTATTATTTATGCGGCTGATAAAAACTAAAGATAAATATTAAGTAAAAAACCTAAAAAGGTATAGTCATAATAAGGACTATACCTTTTTTCTGCTTCTATTTTTGCCTCCCCACTATATAGCCCCATTAAAAATTAACATTAATTACATTCAATAAGCATAAAAATATATGTGAAAGGGGGCTATAAAAATTAAAGTTGCAATTTTAACTATGTTTAATGGGCTTAGTAGAACATATTCCCTAGTAAATGTAGTAGCTGAACATCTGAAAATGCTTTTAGATGCGGGTATAGAAACCAAAGTATTAGTGAGTCAGGATTGTCCCGATGATGACCGAGAAGGCATATTTGCCGATGAACGCTTAGACTGGGTTAAAATTACAAATAGATTAGGGGATGAACAAATTCATTGGTACGATTATAGTAAGCCAGATGGGGAGATACATGCAAGCTTTATGGAGGAGGCCGATGTGATTGCCCAAGATTTATACAGACATCTGCAGGATGTAAATGTCTGTATAATGCACGACATTCACTACCAAGGCTGGCATCTAGTTCATAATGCAGCCCTTAGAAAGGCTCAAAAAAGACTAACCCAGCTTAAGTTTGTCGCTATAACTCATTCTGCCCCTGTCAATAGACCACCTCTGCTCAAGTATCCTTTTTCTTGTCGTTATACTTCTATGCCTAATACTATTTATACTTATCCTACCTACTCTGGCATTTCTGCCTTAGCTAAGCAGTATGGAATTCCTGAAGGAAAATGTAGGGTTATTTTTAATAGCTTGGATTTAATTTCTACAATGAGTGCCGATTTGCAACTAGTGCATAAAAATATCGATTTACTAAAACCCGATATCCTACTAGTTTACCCAGGCAGATTTACTACTGGAAAAAGGTTTGAAAAAGTAGCTGCATTAGCTGGAGCCATTAAAAAGAAAACCGAACTAAAAGTTGGTCTAGTATTCTGTGATTTTCCTTCTATGGATATTGACCCTGTTAAATACAAAAGTGCCATAAGAACCATTGGCTGTTTTTATGGTCTGGATGATAAGGATATGCTTTTTACTAGTGATATAGGCTATCCGCAAGGATTTCCCAGAAATGCGGTATTAGAATTATTTACTCTCTCCAATCTTTTTATCTGCCCATCTTATTCCGAATCATTCGGTTTAACCGTCTTGGAAGCCGCTAGCCGAGGTAACTTTTTGGTACTAAATGAAATGGTTCCTGCCCTAGAAGAAATCGGTAAAAAGCTAAAAGCCTATTTCATGAGGTGGGATGCCCGTAATTTTGGTTTTGATACTAAGGAGACTTATAAGCCTTCCGAACAATTTTATTTGGAGGAACATGCTAGCAGAATTATCAATCTTATGCGTGATAATACCGTACTTACTGCTAAAACCCTGGCTAGGCAAAAATTCAATCCTGCATGGGTTTGGTATAACCAGCTACAACCCTTGCTAGAGTATTAGTCCCCATAATTTAAAAAGGCTTTTCTAGAAAACAGAAAAGCCTCAAATTATACACTAGGCAAAAAAATCATAGGAATCACTTGGATCAAGAGTTGTCAAGAGACCAATGAAACCCAATACATTATCAGTTACTGTGATATTAATTAAGGTCACATCCCCCGTATTAGTTACTGTAAACTTAAACTGTGCTGTTACCCCTTCTGGTAGTAGTGGACCAGGAGGGGAATCAGCCTCTAACCAAGTTAGACCTTCATCAATCGAAACAAACTTCTTAATGGTTATAGCAGGTATAACCCCCCTATAATTAGCCAAATCTCTAGCACTAGCTCTTACATTATTATAAAAACCTTCTCCTGCCTCAAGCCCATCTGCAAAGAAGAATAAGGAATTAGTTAGATTGCCCATATTGACACCAGTAATTACACTCA
>JAAYRQ010000085.1 GCA_012518685.1 Syntrophomonadaceae bacterium
GAATTAGATTTACAGTTTCGAGATAGTGGGACGGAAACCGTAATAGTTATGGCTATGTTTGCCGATAAGGCTATAGAAATTCTTAAAAATGATACTTCCCCAGTTAAAAGAGTCATAGTTTTTCAGGTACCGAGTATGCAAGTAGAAATAGAAAAAGTGGATAATGTTTTTGATTTTAATGAACTCGTAATTCCTGCTAGTGATCTTGAGCCAGATATAGAGGTGTTGGCTACTGATATTGCAAAATTGCAATATACTGGCGGTACTACAGGTGTGCCGAAAGGCTGTGTCCTTACTAATGAAATGGTTTATTCTCAAGCTATTAGGACTTCTACTTGGACTTCGGGCGGTTTTAAGTTGATTCCTTTCGAGGAGATGATTACCTTAGCTGCCATTCCTTTAAACCATATTTACGGTTTTAATGCTAATATTAATATTTGCTTATATACTGGTGGAACTATTGTACTAGTAGCACAGCCAACCCCAGATAATTTATTAGAAGCTATTGATCGTCATAAACCTAATCTGTTTGCGGCTGTACCTGCCATGATTATAGGACTTAATAATCATCCAAAAATTACGGAAGCTGATGTTACTTCTGTTAAAGGAATTTTCTGTGGTTCGGCTCCTTTGCCAGTAGAAACTCTAAAAGAATTTGAAAGGCTTACAGGAGGGCGTATTTTAGAAGGTTATGGTTTATCTGAAACTATTAACATTTTGACGGTTAATCCCGTTTTTACCCTAAGAAAATACGGCAGTTGTGGTATTGTATGGCCTGATACTGACTTAGTAGTAGTGGATGTTGATACTGGTACTAAGGTAATGCCGCGTGGCGAATTTGGCGAGTTAATAGCTCGAGGGCCTCAAGTTATTACGGAATACTGGGAAAATCCTGAGGAAACTGCTGCAGCGGTTAGGGATGGTTGGTTTTACACAGGTGATATTGTCTATATAGATGAAGATGGTTTTGTTTTTATAGTTGACCGTAAGAAGGATATGATTGTATGTAGTGGTTTTAATGTTTTTCCTCGGGATATTGATGAAGTATTATTTGGTCATCCTAAAATCGTAGAAGCCTGTGCAGTAGGGATCCCTGATCCGAAAAGAGGGGAAACGGTTAAAGCTTTTGTAGTATTAAAACCTGAAGAAACCTTGACCGCAGAGGAAGTAATTTCCTTTTGTCGGGAGAAATTAGCTCCTTATAAGGTTCCGACCTTAGTTGAATTTATAGATGCTATCCCGCGTACTTCTGTAGGCAAACCTGATCGGAAGGTTTTACAAGCTAGATAATAATGTAACAGGTTTTTTTAAGGGGATTTTTAATCCCCTTTTTTATTTTTTTAATATTTAAACAAGGGTTTTTCTTTTTTGAGGAGAATACAAGATAAAACGGGCGTTCTAGTTTAAGGGGTTTTTTATGTCCAGTAATGTCAACGAAAAAATCAGTCGGTATATAAAGGATGATAATAGGATTTTGTACGATTTTCCTGATTAATTATGTTTAAACAAGGATAATTATGATATTATTGACTTAAAAACAAGAGAAATAAATGAGAAATACACTATACAACTAAACTTCTATCAAATAGTCTTAGATAAAATATTAAGACAAATATTAGCCCATAAAGCGATATTATATTTGCCTGCAGGGCAGTTGGAATTGGTGGAAAAGGGAATGGGGTAAGGTAAAGGTGGAGATGAAACTAGGCTTGGTCTTATTATTAGCCTGTCTATTGGGTTTATGTCTAGGATGGATTTTCGCTAGGCATAGACTATTAATTAAATTGACTAAAAACGAATTAGACAAGGAGATCTTAGAGAAGAGTTTGATAGGCAGGGAAGAAAGGATTATAAAACTGGAAAAGGATATATGGGAATTTAATAGGCAAATAGTAGAGCTTAAGCAAAATGAGGCTAAGTTAGAAACTAGGTTAGAAGAAGAAAGAAAATCTTATACCGAAAAGTTGGGGATTATTAACGAGGCAGAAGAGCAACTTGTAGCAACATTTAAGGCCTTGTCCGCGGAGGCCCTGCAATCTAATAATCAGTCATTTTTAGAATTAGCTAAAGGCAGCTTAGAAAAATATCAAGCAGGTGCTAAGCATGATTTGGATATAAGGACTAATGCGATAGATCAGCTAGTTGCCCCGCTTAAAGAGTCCTTGGCTCAGGTTGATATTAAAATTAACGAATTAGAAAAGGCTCGAATATCGGCTTATTCCTCTTTGCAAGAACAGCTTAAGGCTATGTCTAATCAGCAATTATTACTGCAAAGTGAAACTTCTAACTTAGTAAAAGCCCTGCGTACCCCAGAAGTTAGAGGAAGATGGGGAGAAATACAACTTAAAAGGGTGGCAGAGATAGCAGGGATGCTAGAATACTGTGATTTTTATTTACAGGCTTCGGTAACTACTGATGATGGCAAGTTAAGACCTGACATGCTTGTTAAATTACCTAATAATAGGAATATTGTTGTAGATGCTAAGGTTCCCTTAGCTGCTTATTTGGATGCGATTGAAGCTGAAGATGATCTAATAAAAGAGGCTAAACTAAAGGAGCATGCTAAACAGTTAAAAACTCATATTAATCAGCTAGCGGCAAAAAACTATTGGAATCAATTCCAACCGTCTCCTGAATTTGTCGTTTTATTTTTGCCTGGGGAAGCCATTTTTAGTACTGCCTTACAATATGATGCTAGCCTAATTGAATATAGTGCTGAAAAGCAAGTAATATTAGCCACTCCTACTACCTTAATTGCACTATTAAAAGCAGTTGCCTATGGTTGGCGAAATGAAAATTTGGCTCAAAATGCTGAAGATATACGAGAATTGGGCTCTACCTTGTATTACCGCTTGCTAACCTTAACTAAATATATTAATGAAATGGGTAAAGGTCTAAACCGTACGATAAAATCATATAATGATTTTATAGGTTCTTACGAGGGTAGGGTTATAGTAACAGCCCGAAAGTTTAAGGAGTTAGGTGTAGTAAGTGGGAATGAAATTCCTATAGTCAATAAGGTTGACACAATTACTCGGGAATTACTGCCTCTAGCTGATGATGAAATAGAGGAATAATCACATTCTTTATAGTTTCTTTTAGGGGATGAACATTGTAAATAATCAGATTTGTTCCCACGAAAGAGTATTAGAGAAAATATTAACGAACTTTTTTAAAGATTTTGTAATATAATAATAGGAACCCTAATATAATACTATAAGACAAAGGAGGTATATATATGGATTATCAATTAATCGATGAAATTCTTAGGGAAATAGGCTTGGAGCACATTGATGACTACGAAGAGGAACAAGAGTAAAAAAGCCATTTAGGAAAACCTAAATGGCTTTTTTATTATACTTTTTAGTTGATTTTATCTTCATCACTTTTAGCCTTTTTCAACATATCACTGACCGTTATAAATTTATAACCTTGCTTTTTTAAATCCTTTAAAATATTTGGCAGTGCTTCGGTAGTTTGTTTGCAAGTATCGCTAGCATGCATTAAGATAATATCCCCAGGATGAGCCTTTTTCGTTACCCTTTCAACTATAGTATTTACACCTGGATTCATCCAATCGAGGGAATCTGTTCCCCATTGAATAGCATCATAGTTACATTCATGAATGGCTTCTATTACATGGTTACTATAGTCACCATTGGGAGTGCGGATTACTTTGGGTTCCACATCTGCAATTTCTTTTATATTAGCATGGGCCTTCATTACTTCTTCTTTTATTTCAGTTTTACTTAAATTACTATAATTAATATGGCGATGACCGTGGCTGCCGATTTCATGCCCATCTTCCTTAATGCGTTTTACTATTTCTGGATACTGCTTAACCCAAGGTCCCGAAAGAAAGAAAGTGGCTGTTATATTGTGCTCATTTAATATTTCCAAAACAGGCATGGGTGTAACATTACCCCAACTAATATCAAAGGTTAAAGCGATAACTTTTTCACTAGTTCTTATTTCATAAATAGGTTTTAGCTTATGGTATGCATCCACATAAAAAACGCTGCTAGCTAATAAAGTAAGGGCTAAAAAACTTATTAAGACAAACTTAGTTTTGTTTGGAACTTGATAAAAGCCAAAAATTTTAGGCATAGTCCTTCCCCTTCCCTAAACTTATATTTCTATATTAGTATGGATAAGATAAAAGCATTATGACTAAATTTCCCAACTACTTGTATTTTTTACTGGCGGTTGACACTGGGAAATACTTATGTTATTAAATACCAAAGTAAGTTGCTGGCGGACTAGAATAGAATGAGTTATTTAAAAGTTTTAAGGAGATGTTAAATTAAGTGAAAAAAGCTTATATAATTTCAACTGGTACGGAGCTTTTAACAGGTATGACTACAGACACAAATGCTGCTTATATTAGTAAAGAGCTAACAGATTTAGGTCTAATGGTATTAGGGGTCAGTGTAGCAGGTGATAACCGAGAAAATCTAAAAAATGCATTTACATTTGCCTTTAAATCTGCGGATATAATAATTGCTAGTGGTGGTCTTGGTCCCACCAAAGATGATTTAACTAAAGAAGTTGCTTGCGAAGTTTTAGGGCTTGAGCAATTCTTTAATGATGGGGAAGTAGTTAAATTAAAAGACTTTTTTGCTGAACGAGGCAAGGAAATGCCTAAGGCTAACTTAAAACAAGCCTTATTTCCAGAAGGAGCTAAAATTCTAGCCAACCCTTTGGGTACTGCACCAGGCCTGTATTTAAAAAAAGACGAAAAATTAATAGTCTTACTACCTGGACCACCTAAGGAAATGAAAAGGATGTTTATAGAAGAAGTTAAACCTAGGTTAGTAAAGGAATATAATCTGAATGGAAACTCAGCAGCTAAAAAAACTATAAAAGTTTTAGGTATAGGAGAATCTCAGGTAGAAGAAATAATATCCGAAGTTATAGAAAACCCTTTAGGCTGTAGTATTGCATTGATTGCCGAGGCTGGCGAAATTCTAATTAAAATAACGGCGGAAGGTAAGGATGCTGAAGATAGTAACCGAATTCTGGACCTAGTAACTAAGGAGATTAAGCAATTACTTAATCCTTATATTTTTGGTGAAGATGAGGATGAATTAGAAAAGATAGTAGCTGATATTCTAAAAGAGCAGCAAAAGACTTTGGCTGTAGCTGAATCTTGTACGGGGGGTTTAATAGCTAAATTGTTAACTGATCTGCCTGGTAGTTCTGCATATTTTTGGGGTGGAGTCGTTTCATATAGTAATGAAGCTAAACAGGAGTTATTAGGGGTAGCATCTGACACCTTAACTAATTTTGGGGCGGTAAGTGAAGAAACAGCCATAGAAATGGCCAGGGCTATTAAGAATCTGGCTAATACTAGCTTAGGACTAGCGGTGACTGGCATAGCAGGGCCTGAAGGTGGAAGTATAGAAAAGCCTGTAGGCTTAGTCTATATTAGCTTAGCTAGTGAACAAGGTGTTATGGTTAATGAATATAATTTTGTGGGAGATAGGGATAGTATTAGAACCCTAACTGCAAAAAGTGGATTAGACTTAATTAGAAAATATATTAATAATGGGGGCATATAGGATGAGGACTTTTATAGCTTTGCCTTTACCAGATGTCATTATTAATGATGCTTTTAAGGTAAGGGAACAGCTAGAAACCAGAACCACTAAGATTAAATGGGTGGAAAAAGAAAATTATCATATAACGGTAAAATTTTTAGGCGATACTAAGACCAAATTTATAGATAATTTATATATTAACTTAGCTAATATAACTAAGGATGTCTCTACGATTAATCTTAAGACGAATAAAATTGGCTTTTTCCCCAATGAAAGACAGCCACGGGTAATATGGCTAGGTGTTAATGGTGAATTAAATAAATTAAATAAGTTAGCAAGTAAAATCGATTATTTTCTGAGTGGTAAGGATTATAAGGAAGAAAGGCAAAGGAATTTTCATATTACTTTAGGTCGTATTAGGGATGGGGCTGATTATGAAATTTTAAGAAAACAAGTAGCACTACTAAATAATAAAATTGTAGCCCGAGATTTCATAATTGAAAGGGTGGATTTTTTGGAAAGCCAATTAACTTCGGGTGGGCCCATATATAAAACCCATAAATCCTTTTATTTTGCTAGCTAATTAATTATCTTGTTGACTTAAAGTAGCAGAGTAACTTATAATTAGGGAAACGGTTGTTTGAGGAGGGCGAAATGGATAATAAAGAGATTGATCAAGGAAAAGTCGAAGCATTAAATAGTGCCATTAAGAACATAGAAAAACAATTTGGCAAGGGTTCTATAATGAAGCTAGGGGAAGCCAGTGCGATGAATATTGAGGTCATTTCTACAGGCTGTGTTTCCTTAGACTTAGCTTTGGGGGTAGGGGGCTTGCCGAGGGGCAGGGTAGTAGAAATATTTGGTCCTGAATCCTCGGGAAAAACTACAGTAGCCCTACATGCTATTGCTCAGGCACAAAAAGAAGGCGGTTTAGCGGCTTTTATTGATGCGGAACATGCCTTAGATCCTTTGTATGCTAAAAAACTGGGTGTTGACATTAATAATTTACTTGTCTCACAGCCAGATAGTGGAGAACAAGCCTTAGAAATTGCGGAGGCTTTAGTACGAAGCGGAGCTATAGATATAGTGGTAATAGATTCAGTAGCCGCTTTAGTGCCTAAGGCAGAATTAGAAGGAGAAATGGGTGACATTCATGTAGGATTACAAGCTAGGCTAATGTCACAAGCCTTACGCAAATTAACCGCCCACATTAGTAAATCACAAGCAACCTGTGTATTTATTAACCAGATTAGGGAAAAGGTAGGGGTAATTTACGGCAGTAATGAAACTACTACTGGGGGAAGAGCTTTAAAATTTTATTCCTCAGTTCGCATTGAAGTTAGAAAAGGTGAAACTATTAAACAAGGTACTGATATGATAGGTAATCGTACAAGGGTAAAAATAGTTAAAAATAAGGTTGCACCTCCTTTTAAGACGGTAGAATTTGATATTATGTTTGGCCTAGGTATTTCTAAAGAAGGGGATATATTGGATATAGGCTCAGAACTAGATATTATCCAAAAAAGTGGTTCTTGGTATTCTTACGAAGGGGAAAGATTAGGGCAAGGACGGGAGAATGCTAAGGAATTCCTCAAAAGCAATCCTGAGATGTACGATGAAATCACGAAAAAAATAAATATAGCGGTCAAAGGCACCCCAGAAACTACCTTACCTGAGGATGATGCTTGACACTAAAGTATAAAGTTACTAAAATCTATATAGAACTTGGTTAGAAGTCGGACTATAAACTTTACCTTATAAGCTAAGAATTTTTATATATATTAACCCTAATAATGTTATCCTTTTGGTAGTAAAAAGGATTTTGATATATATTTTTTAAAGCAATTAGGTTAAAGTAAGCCTAATTATATTATCCCTATGTTTTATAGTTCTATGTAGGTCATAATATATTAGACTCATGCATGTACGCTCTTCTAAAGTTAAACCGAGTTGGACTCGGTTTTTTTCTTTTACAGAATTATTAAATTTATTAAAAAACTAATTTTTTATAGGAGGTGAATAGAATTAGTACATTGGAAGCTTTTATTGTAATTATTATTTCTCTGGCTGTTGGTCTTATTGCGGGATATTATGGAAGAAGGTTAATAGCTGAAAATAGGATTGGGGCTGCAGAAGAGGAGGCTACTCGTATAGTCGAGGAGGCCAACAAGGAAGCAGAAGGAAAGGCCAAAGAACTCCTAGTGGAGGCCAAAGACGAAATACACCGTAATAGGCAAGAAGCCGAAAAAGATATAAGGGAAAGACGCAGAGAGTTAGATAGAATTGAAAGAAGGATTATTCAAAAAGAAGAAACTCTAGATAAGAAAGCTGAAAACATTGAAAAAAAGGAACAAACTATTCAAAACAAAGAAAAAGAAGTAGAACGATATCAAGCTGATTTAGAAATAATTCGTACTCAACAATTAAAAGAACTTGAGCGACTATCAGGCTTAAGTGCGGAAGAAGCCAAGAATGTTTTGCTTTATAATGTGGAACAAGAAATAAGGCAAGAAATGGCGATAATGATTAAAAGTCTAGAAACTGAAGCTAAAGAAGAAGCAGATAAGAAGGCGAAAAATATTGTTTCTTTAGCTATTCAAAGGTGTGCTGCCGATGTAGTTTCAGAAACTACCGTATCTGTAGTAGCTCTGCCTAACGACGAAATGAAGGGTAGAATTATTGGTAGAGAAGGTAGGAATATTCGGACATTTGAGTCTTTGTCAGGTGTTGACCTAATTATTGATGACACTCCTGAAGCTGTTATATTATCTTCATACGATCCTATTCGTAGGGAAATTGCCCGGGTGGCCTTAGAAAACTTAGTATCTGATGGCAGAATTCATCCAGCTAGGATAGAAGAAATGGTGGAAAAGGCTAAAAGGGATATTGATCAAGAGGTTCGGGAATTAGGTGAACAGGCGGCCTTTGATGTAGGTGTGCATGGCTTACATCCCGAATTAATAAAACTTTTGGGCAGACTGAAATATAGAACTAGTTATGGTCAAAATGTCTTAAATCACTCTATAGAGGTGGCTCATTTAGCTGGTATAATGGCTTCAGAATTAGAAGTAGATGTAATGTTAGCCAAAAGATCAGGTCTATTGCATGATATAGGTAAGGCTATTGATCATGAAGTAACTGGTCCCCATATAGAAATCGGGGTTGATTTAGCCAAAAAGTACCGCGAGAGCAAAGAAGTTATTCATGCTATTGCTGCACATCATGGTGATGTTGAACCTGAATCTATAGAAGCTATATTGGTACAAGCTGCGGATGCTATATCTGCTTCAAGACCTGGGGCTCGTCGGGAAACTCTAGAAGCCTATATTAAGAGGTTAGAAAAGTTAGAAACCTTAGCTGAATCTTTTACTGGAGTAGATAAAACTTATGCTATTCAAGCTGGCCGTGAAATAAGAATAGTAGTTAAACCCGAGGAAATTGACGATTTACACGCTATTAATTTATCGCGGGATATTGCCCAAAAAGTGGAACAGGAATTAGAATATCCTGGACAAATTAAAGTAGTAGTTTTAAGAGAAACTAGGGCAGTTGAATATGCAAAATAGCTTATAATCAATTAAGAAAACAGGGGTATCCCCTGTTTTTTTTATGACTAAACAAACGCTATGCTAAGCTAGTGAATAATTTTACACTTTTTACTAGACGAAAATGGCAGGATTTATGCTTTTTCCTCACGAACCGTTTAATAAATGCTTTTAAAGGGGAAGATTTTAAGTGGATTTTACTTACAATGTTGAATTAATTACGGCAGCTTTGGATTATGCTGAGTTAAATATGGTAAAATACGAAGGAATTGAAAAAGTAGTTATTTTTGAAGTTGCTATAAAATTAGATGAAACTGATGAACATACTAAGATGTTAAAAGAATTTAAAAAGGGCTTGGATTTATTTTTTAACTTAAAAAATCTATCACCCAAATTAGTTGATCTAACTGTAGAGGAAAAGGAGGGTATAGGTTTTATTCGTTTTTACCGTGACATACATACGGTTGATATTGCAGAATTAGATATGTTTATTAATTTTTCTAATTACTATTTAAATTCTAGCTTGATTAAAGATGATTATCCTAATTATAGTATTTTGAATAATAGTTATCTTAAGAAGAATATTTTGGAGCAGGCTATTAAAACCCCCGAAAGTGATTATTTAGTATATCGCCATAAAGGGAAAGTAGTGGTATATAATAGTTAGTGGGAGGATTTTAGTTAGTGAATATTTTAGTTATTGGTGACATAGTGGGAAAACCAGGTCGCAGAGCGGTTAGGGAAGCATTGGCAGGTTTACAAAATGAATATAATGTAGAATTTACTATTGCTAATGCTGAAAATGCTGCAGGTGGCAGGGGCTTGACTAGAGATGTCAAGGGGGAGCTATTAAACTCGAATATAGATGTCTTAACTATGGGCAATCATGTATGGGATAATAAGGATATTTTTAATTTTGTTGATGATGAGACTAGATTAATAAGACCTGCTAACTATCCTGAACCTTGTCCTGGAAGAGGTTACCATGTTTTTACTGCAGGCTTCAATATTAAGGTAGCTATTATTAACTTATCTGGGCGGGTATATTTGCCAGCCTTAGATTGTCCTTTTAAAAAATTAGATGAAATTTTGTTAGATATTGATGGGCTTGCAGATATTATTATAGTCGATTTCCATGCAGAGGCTACCTCAGAAAAGCTAGCCTTAGGCTTTTATAGTGATGGTAGAATTACGGCTTTATTAGGTACTCATACACATATTCAAACAGCAGATGAGAGAATTCTACCGAATGGAACTGCTTATATTACGGATTTGGGTATGACTGGTCCAGTTGATTCTATACTAGGAATGAATAAGACTGAAGTTATTAATAGGTTTATTACCCAAAGACCAGCCCGTTTTGAAGTGGCTACAGGTAAAGCCCAAATTCAAGGGGTGCTCTTAGAAATTGATAATGAGTCTAATAAGGTCAAAAACATATCTAGAATAACTAGGGAAGTATAGTAAATATTTACTTTCGGGTTTCCTATCCCCTCATAAATCCCTATATTATTTGATTTGCTCATTTTATTACCTTGGGCAAATAGAAAAATTATCCAAAGACTAGTAAAAAAGAAGGAATTACTTAAATTAATTAGAATATAATTAGTTAGAGCAGAACATCTAATATTATTTACATTAACTGAGGGGGTTTATCTAATGGAAGTGTTAAAAGTTTCGGCTAAATCTAGTCCTAATTTAGTTGCCGGTGCACTTGCAGGGGTACTAAGGGAAAAAGGGGCTGCAGAAATTCAAGCTATAGGGGCTGGTGCTATTAATCAGGCTATAAAGGCTATAGCAATTGCCAGAGGGTTTGTGGCACCAAGTGGTATGGATTTGATTTGCATACCAGCTTTTACAGATATTATGATTGAAGGAGAGGAAAGAACAGCTATTAAGCTGATTGTTGAGCCGCGATAATTTTTTAATAATAGTATGTAAAACCTGCTTTTTTAGCAGGTTTTTTATTTGATAGGGGGAATTTTAAAATAAAAAAAATTATTGATTTGCATTGTGATACTTTAGCTCTTATAACGGCTAAAGATGGGGCACTTTTTAAAAATGATGGTCATTTCGATATTGAAAGGGCACAGCTTAGCAATTTATGGGTACAGTTTTTCGCATTGTTTACTATGCCTACCGATGCCAATATAGCCTTAAAAAATGTTTTACTGCAAATGGAGAAATTCCACACCGAATTAGAGATAAATAGGGATTACTTATACTTAATTAAGAATTTTACTGATATTGATAATAATAGCCATAAAATCGGGGCTATATTGCATCTGGAGGGGGCTGAGGCAATAGGTCGGGATATAGAAACATTAAGCTTATTATATAGATTAGGGCTTAGAAGCTTAGGGTTGACCTGGAATTATCGTAATTTTTTAGCTGATGGAGTTGCCGAGGGGCAAGCTGATGGAGGTCTAACTAATTTTGGTAAGCAGGTAATAAAGGAAATGGATAGATTGGGTATTATGATGGATTTATCCCATGTAGGCTCACGATCTTTTTTTGAAGCCTTTGATTACTATAATAAACCTATAATGATAACCCATGCTAATGCTTATGCTATTTGTCCTCATCGTAGAAATTTAACCGATGAGCAATTAAAAGTTTTGGCGGACAATGATGGTATAATAGGAATTAATCAGGTGGATTTTTTCTTAAACGAAACAGCAAATGCGGGTATTAATGATTTATTAGCTCATATAAAATACATTGCAGATACTATTGGGGTTAGATATATAGCCTTAGGTTCCGATTTTGATGGAGCTGACAAGATAGTTATGTCTGGGGTTGAGGAGTATAATAGATGGGAAGGAATATTGGCTGGGGCGGGGTTTATAGATGATGAAATTAGCCAAATACTTAACAAAAATGCTTTGCGTGTGGTAAGCCAAATATTAACTTAATTATAGAAATAGGTGATTAGTAAGTGTATGATTTGCATATTCATTCTACTGCTTCAGATGGGGTACTTGACTGTGAAGAGCTTATTGATGTGGCAATAAGTTTGGGTTTAAAAGGTATAGCTATTACTGATCATGATACTGTAAATAGCTTGCAAAGGGCTAAGGATTATATTAATAGGATTAATTCTTCTTTAAAATTCATTCCTGGTATTGAAATTAACACTGATTATGAAAATGAAGAAGTACATATCTTAGGTTACTTCTTAGATTATAAAAATGAGGAATTTTTGGCTAAGCTTACGGAACTAAAAGAAGCCCGCTATAATAGGGCTATAAAAATGCTAGATAAGCTTAAAAATATGGGCATAACTCTTAACTTAGCTGCTGTGGAAAAAATAGCCCAAGGTGATATAATTGCTAGACCCCATATTGGTCAAGCCTTAGTCGATAAAGGCTATGTTTTTTCAGTAAAAGAAGCTTTTGAAAAATACTTGGCTAAGGGTAGGCCAGCTTATGTACCCCGAACAAAGTTTACTCCTGCGGAAGCTATTAGACTAATTAATAATGTAGGGGGCATAGCCATATTAGCCCATCCTGGTCTAATAAGAGATGGAACGGTAATTTATGATGTGATAGATATGGGGATAGAAGGAATAGAAGTGTATTATCCCGAACATAGTTTTTTACAAATAGATTATTACCTGAAAATATGCCAAGAAAAAAACTTACTCATTACTGGGGGATCAGATTTTCATGGGATAGGGCATGAGGATAGCAGGAATAGAATAGGCTGTGCAGGTATTGAGGAAGAAGATTATAAATGTTTATTAGCATATTATCTTAACAAGAATAATAAATAATAATTGATTCTAAAAGAATATTTAAAATGGGCAGGAAATAAAAGGACTCATGTAGAATAATATCTGAAATTATCAAATTAATGAAGGGTAAGGTATTATTTTATGAAGAAATTTGTTCCTGCTATGATTCTAGCAATGTTTTTTTTACATTTGACTACAGGCGGAGCTTATGCTAATGAAACTTACACAGTTAAGTCGGGAGATAATTTATGGAAAATAGCCCAAACTTATAACACTTCAGTCAACAAATTGATAGAGCTGAACAATTTGCCTAACGATTTCCTTAATATCGGACAAAAGTTAATTGTTAAAGCTACCCCCCCTAATTCTATAGTGGCTACCACTCCAGCTGCTTCTGAAACAGTCCCTCCAGCTAATGCTACTTATACAGTAGTTTCTGGAGATAATCTGTGGTTAATTGCTAACCAATTTAATACTTCAGTTGATAGTATAAAACAACTTAATAATTTGGAATCTGATGCCTTGTATGTCGGACAAGTATTAAATATTACTGCTTCTACAACTGATGCTACTAGTTATACTAATGTATCGCGTGGAGGGGCACCTTCTAGTGGTGATAGAATAGTGCAATATGCAGCAAAATTCTTAGGTACCCCTTATAGATATGAGGGGAAAAGCCCCGCAGGGTTTGATTGTTCAGGATTTACAAGCTATGTTTTTGAGCAGTTTGGCATTAATTTATATAGGACTGCGGCCGATCAGTATAAACATGGGGTAGCAGTAGCTAAAGATGAGCTCCAAATTGGGGATTTAGTATTTTTTGCGGGTGGTAGTAGTATTGACCATGTAGGTATATATAGTGGGAACGGACAGATTATTCATTCGAGTTCTCCGACAAGTGGTGGAGTAATATACTCTACACTTAATTCTGGCTATTATGCAAATACTTATGTAGGTGCAAAAAGAATATTATAAAAGGCGGCAATAATAATGGATGACTTAGAGCTATTTGGGATTTCGCCTACTATTGTAGGCAGTAAAGAATGGGAAGAATTAATAGATAAGGAGCAGGAGTTTGGACCTGAATTTATATTGGATGAATTACTAGAGAAACGAAACTGGTCAAATGTAGAAATAGCTTGGGTTCTAAAAAGGATGATGTTCTTTTATGGTAAAAAGGATGCCCTATTAACTAAAGCCCCTATAGATAGAATTATGCTGAACTTGGCGGATGTTTTAAGGGTTTTTTATTTATTAATCGATTATACCAATCCAGAACTAGATGATAATATGCGTAGTTATATTAGTACCAAGCTTGCTGATGCTACTTGGGGAATTAATTCGCGAACTAGAAACTATTTAACAAAATTATAATGGGGGAATAGACCGGGGGGACTATAATGATTAATGCTACTAGGGAGGATAATATTAGGCGAATAATTTCGATGGAAGATAGGGCTCTTAAATGTTACCGCTGCCCTGAATTACAAAGGTGTGTGCGTAAACCAAATCTAGGCAAGGGTGATCTGGAGCCAGAAGCAGTTTTTGTTTTTGAGTCGGCTAATAATTTTAATGAAGACATTGATAACCTATTGCAACTTAGGAAGAATATTTCAACAGCCTATGGAATTAACAAGATATATCATACTTTTTTAGTAAGGTGTCAGCCTAAGGCCTGTCCCGCGATTACTAATTTAAGTTGTTATGGGGAAGATGCCAAACTAATTGATAAAGATTATAAGTGTATCTTAACCAATAGTTTGTGTGATGGGGTTCCTATTAGACCTACTGATACTCAAATAGTATCTTGTCTATCTTATACTATTGAAGAAATAGCCATACTTAACCCTAATTATATTTTTCTTTTTGGGGAAAGGGTAGGTGATTTCCTACTTAAGTCTTGGGGAGTTTTTGCGGATAAAGAAGTTCCATATATACTGCAATATGAAGATAACAATATTTTTGTAGTTGATTATGAGGAAAAGTTCGATGAATCTTATTGTAATGAAGTAAAAGCACTCCTAAAATCTTGAAAATTAGATTAACATTATTGCTTCTTAAAAAGATGTAGAGATTACATCTTTTTTTGTTTTGATTAATAATTCTTGTTTAGATGGTTTGTCCTCTGTTCTTTTAATCTCTGCTTGTGAATAAAATTTTTAAAAAGCTTTAAGAGGATAATCAATGAAGGACAATTTATGGTATCAGATAAGTATTAAAGATAGTTTCAAAAAATTAAATAGCAATATTATTAAAGGCTTAGCTAATCGGGAAGTCTTAAAAAGACAGGCTATCAATGTTAATGTTTTAGAAGAAGATAAAAAAAGTAATCCTACCCACCTTTTTTTTAACCAGTTTACTGATACTATGGTCTTAGTTTTATTAGTGGCTACAGTTATTTCGGGGATTATAGGTGATATTGCAGATGCGATTACAATAATGGTTATTGTAATTATTAATGCTATATTAGGCTTTGTGCAAGAATTTAGGGCAGAGCGTTCCTTAGAAGCTATTAAAAAGCTAGCTACACCCCACGCCCTTGTACTACGGGATGGTAAAAGACAGAAGATTTTAGCTAGGGAATTAGTGCCTGGTGACATAGTATATCTAATCGCAGGGGATAAGATACCTGCTGATTTAAGATTAATTGAAACCTATAATTTAGAAATTGATGAGGCAACTTTAACGGGAGAATCATTGCCTGTAGAAAAAGATGCCTTAGCTGTTTATGATAAGGAGATCCCTATTGCTGAACAAAAAAATTTAGCCTTTATGGGTACTGCGATAACTAAGGGTAGGGGTGTGGGTTTAGTTGTTGCAACGGGTATGAATACAGTTATGGGGCAAATCGCTTTAATGATTAAGGAAACTAAGCCTTCTTTAACTCCTTTGCAGACACGCTTAGACCAGTTGGGGAAAATCCTTATTGTTATATGTATTATAGTATGTATTTTGGTAGCGCTTATGGGAATATATCGCGGTGAAACTATTCTAATTATGTTAATGGCTGCTATTAGTTTAGCAGTTGCTGCTATTCCAGAGGGGTTGCCAGCCATTGTGACGATTGTGCTGGCTTTGGGTGTACAAAGGTTGGCGAAGAGTAATGCTATAATTAGAAAATTACCAGCTGTAGAAACTTTGGGTTGTACTAATGTCATTTGTGCAGACAAGACAGGGACCTTAACGAAAAATGAAATGACGGTTACTAAAATTGCTAGCTATGATTTGGTAGCCGATGTTATTAGTCAAAAAAATAATAAGAAGTTAGCTTTTATTCACCATAATAAGCCCATAAATGTTATAAAAGACTTAGGATTAAATTTAACCCTGCAAAATGCCTTTTACTGTAATAATGCTTTTTTAGATGGTAATGATGAAAAGGGTGGCGAGCCCACGGAATTAGCCTTATTGACTATGGTAAAAGATTTAGCAATTAATAAGGATTTTAAACGAGTTAGGGAAATTTCTTTTACTTCTGACCGTAAAAAGATGTCAGTCGTAGTAAGCGATGATAAGTCTTATTATATTTTTGTAAAAGGTGCTTTGGACATTTTGATCAATTCCTGTACTGATATTATTAAGAAGCAGCAGGCACAATCTTTAAGTAGTTTCGATAAAAAGGCCTTGTTTAATCTCAATGAATCTTGGGCTAATGAGGCTTTACGCGTATTGGGTTTTGCCTATAAAAAGCTTACTGAGGATGAAGTTCTTAACTTGTCTGATGAGCTATTAGAAAGTAACCTGACCTTAACGGGTATATGTGGTATGATTGATCCTCCCCGAGAAGGTGTAGAAATGGCAGTATCCGAATGTGTAGGGGCTGGAATTATCCCTATCATGATTACTGGGGATCATCCTACTACCGCTAGGGCTATAGCAAAAAGCATAGGTATTACTAAGCAAGATAAAGTTATAACTGCTACGGATATTGATGGAATGAATAATGAGGAATTATATATAGCTGCCATTTCTAAGCGTGTATTTGCCAGGGTATCTCCCGAACATAAGCACAGAATAGTTAATGTATTAAAAAATAAAAATTATGTAGTAGCTATGACTGGGGACGGAGTGAATGATGCTCCAGCTATAAAAGCCGCCGATATAGGAATCGCTATGGGTATTACAGGTACGGAAGTAAGTAAAGAAGCAGCTGCTATGGTCTTAGCTGATGATGATTTTTCCACGATTATCAAGGCGGTATATGAAGGGCGAGCTATCTATGACAATATTCGCAAATTTATAAGGTATCTTTTGGGTTGCAATATAGGAGAAGTGTTAGTAATGTTTTTGGCTTCGCTTTTTGCTATGCCTCTGCCTTTATTACCTATCCAGATTTTATGGGTGAACTTAATTACAGATGGCTTGCCAGCTATGGCTTTGGGGCTAGAGCCCCCTGAACCTAATATTATGCAAAACAAGCCCCGCCCGAAAAATGAAGGGATTTTCGCTCGTAGGCTTGGTTTAATAATTATGGGCAGGGGTATATATATAGGTGTTATTACCCTATTAGTTTTTACCATTGGCTTAATATACTGCCAATATATGGGGATAGATGATTTAAGCCTACCCCGCACTATGGCTTTAACTTCTCTAGTATTTTGTCAACTATTTTATGTTTTTGAGTGTAGATCCGAGAAATATTCGCCTTTTGAATTGGGTTTCTTTTCTAATAAATTTTTATTATTAGCGGTTTTAATTTCGGTTATTATGCAGCTAGTAGTTATTTACATCCCCTTTTTCCAAAATGTTTTTAAAACTGTACCATTAGAAACTTGGCAATGGCTAGTAATTATATTATTCACTGGCGGAAAATTTATTTTCAAGAATTTTATATTAATTTTAAGAAGATTTTTCTTTTAATTATTCGCTTATGTTAAAATAGCTATATGGTTTAGACTAATTTTATAGTTGTGATGGAGAAAGGTTGATTTTTATTATGATGGTTAAAAGTATGACTGGATTTGGCAAGAGTCAGGTTAATGATAAAGATTATCAGATAAATTGTGAAATGAGGGGTGTGAATCATAGGTATTTAGATATTAATATTAGGATTTCTCGCAGATATAATATTTTAGAAGAACGAATTAAGGAAGAATTAAAAAAATATGTTACTAGGGGGAGACTAGAATTAAATCTTAATATTGAGAAAACAGCCGATAGTACAAGGAATATCAAGCTTGACAAAGGTTTGGCAATAGCTTATTATAATAATTTGAAGGATTTGGCAGATAATCTCAGTATTTCTTCAGAATTTAGGGTTATAGACATTTTTAGAATGCCAGAAGTTTTTACTTTACAAGATGAAGAAGAAGATATAGAAGTTGTATGGGGAGTATTACAAAAAGCTTTAGCTGTGGCTGCTCAGGAATTAGTAGCTATGCGTACCCGGGAAGGACAAAATCTGGCTACAGATATATTGGCTCGTAATAATTATATACTAAAAATAGTAGAGCAGTTAGAAGCAAAATCGCCTGAAGTAAATGCTGCCTACCAAGAGAAGATTAGATTAAAGATTAATGAATTAATTAACCAAGAATCTCTTGATGAACAACGCTTATTAATGGAGGCTGCAATTTTTGCTGACAAATCAAATGTGACTGAAGAAATAGTTAGACTAAAAAGCCATATTAGCCATTTTGAAGGCCTACTTACTAAGGAAATAGCTTCAGGACGCAAATGTGATTTTTTATTACAGGAAATGTTTAGGGAGATTAATACCATAGCTTCTAAGGCAAATGATCTGGAAATGAGCCATCTTGTAGTTGAAGCTAAAGCCGAATTAGAAAAAAACAGAGAACAAGTGCAAAATATAGAATAATAGGAGGTGGACCGGTTTTATCCGGAATATTTATGGAAATTAAATTAGTTAATATTGGATTTGGAAATATTGTAGCAGCTAATCGCATTATTTCTATTATTAGTCCTGAATCAGCACCTATTAAAAGAATTATTCAAGAGGCTAGGGAAAAAGGCATGTTAATTGATGCTACTTATGGTAGAAGAACTAGGGCGGTTATAGTAACTGATAGTGCTCATGTTATTCTATCTGCTGTGCAACCTGAAACCGTAGCTAATCGTCTAGGCTCTAAAGAAGTAACTGATGCTGAATAGAATTACAGGAAGTGTATAATAATAATGACCCATAATGGTATTTTGTTTGTTATTTCGGGACCTTCAGGGGTGGGTAAAGGTACTCTTAGAGAAGCACTATTAAAAAGCACCCCTAATTTAATAGACTCTATTTCTGTTACAACTCGCCCTGCTAGGATTGGTGAAAGAGATGGTAGGGAATATTTTTTTATGGACAGGGACAAGTTTGAAAACTTAATTAAACAGGAGGAGTTTTTAGAATGGGCTCAAGTATATTCTAATTTGTATGGTACTCCTAAGCAGTTTGTACAAGAAAACTTAGATAAGGGCCTAGATGTTCTGTTAGAAATTGATATTCAAGGAGCTATGCAGGTCAAGGCAAAAAAGCCAGATGGAGTTTTTATATTTATAGCTCCACCTAATGTAGAAGAATTAGCTAACCGATTAATTAACAGAGGTAAGGATTCTCAAGATAGCATTGTAGAAAGATTAAAAGCCTGTTATGACGAAATGGAATTTATGAGGGAATATGATTATCTAGTTATTAATGATAATATTAGTGAAGCTATTAAAAATCTGGAAGCTATCATTATTGCTGAAAGGTGTAAAATTAATAAAGATAAGGAGTGAAGTCTATGATCCCACCATCAACTAAGGATTTAATGGATATAGCTGATAGCAAATACGCGGTGGTAGTAGCAGTAGCCAAGAGGGCTAGGGAACTTTCTGAAGATTTTAAGGAAGACGAAAACTATAGATTATCTAATATGGTGACTAAGTCATTAGATGAAATCTTAGAAGGTAAAATAAAAATTACTATTTGATTTTAAGCTAGTCAACAAGGAGGATTATCATGAACAAAACTATCGGAATTGGGGTAACTGGTGGTATTGCTGCTTATAAAATAGCAGACTTAGTTAGCCTACTTAAAAAGGAAGGCTTTGAGGTTATTGTTATGATGACTAAGGCGGCTACTAAGTTTATCACTCCTTTAACATTGGAAACCTTGTCTGGACGGGAAGTAATTACTGATATGTGGGAAGAATATAGTGATTTTAATGTTCCCCATATAGATGTTGCTAAGGAAATAGACTTACTAGTCATCGCTCCTGCGACTGCTAATTTTATAGCTAAAATGGCTTGTGGTATAGCAGACGATTTTTTATCTACCTTATTTGTGGCTAATATTGCTCCAGTATTAATTGCTCCCGCTATGAATACGAAAATGTACGAAAATGCCATAGTGCAAAATAATCTAGCGAAATTAAGGGATTATGGTTGTAATATAATTGCACCTGCTACTGGACATTTGGCTTGTAATGATATAGGAAAAGGCAGACTACCTGAAGTTGAAGATATATTTAACGAAATTAAACAAATTTTATTATTGAAAAAGGATTTAAAAGGCAAAACGGTAATGGTTAATGCTGGTACTACTTGTGAGGACATTGATCCAGTTAGATTTATTGCCAATCGGAGCTCGGGTAAGATGGGTTATTGTATTGCCGAAGAAGCCATAAAGCGTGGGGCTAATGTAATACTAGTAAGTGGCAAGACTACCATAGATCCTCCAGAGGGGGCTAAGTATATCCCAGTATGGAGTGCTGATGAAATGTGTGAAGTTATGCAAAAATATCAAGCTGATTGCGATGTAATTGTTGGTGCAGCTGCAGTAGGCGACTTTAAAATTGCTGATGTGGCAGGGCAAAAACTCAAAAAAGCTGATCAAGAAACGGACAAGCTGATACTTGAATTAGTAGGGAATCCAGATATATTAAAGGCTTTAGGGCAAAATAAGGCCAACAAGCAAGTGATGGTAGGCTTTGCAGCTGAAACTAATGATATAGTCGAAAATGCTAAGAAAAAACTAGAAACTAAAAACCTTGATTTTATAGTAGCAAATGATGTTACTCAGGAAGGTGCAGGATTTGGTACTGATACGAATATAGTTACTCTTATTTCCCGAAATGGCAGTATAAAATCATTACCCTTAATGAGTAAAGAAGGAGTTGCGGCCGCTATATTAGATAAGGTAGTTGATATAATTACAGACTTATAAGGAGATGAAGGGGTTGGCAAAAAAACTATTTACTTCCGAAGCGGTTACTGAAGGGCATCCAGATAAAATAGCGGATCAGGTTTCTGATGCTATACTTGATGCCATTTATAGTCAGGACCCTGAAGCGAGAGTAGCTGCTGAAACTATGGTTACTACGGGCTTAGTATTAGTATCTGGGGAAATTACTACTAAATGTTATGTAGATGTCCCTAAAATTGTTAGGGAAACTATTGCTGAAATTGGTTATACTAGGGCGAAATATGGTTTTGATAGTGAAACTTGTGCGGTATTAACGGCCCTGGATGAACAGTCTTCTGATATTGCTATGGGTGTTGATCAGGCTTATGAGGCTAAAAAGGGCGAAATGGATGATAAGGAAGTTGAAACTGTAGGGGCTGGTGACCAAGGTATGATGTTCGGTTATGCTAGTAATGAAACCAAAGAACTAATGCCAATGTCTGCTTTGTTAGCTAACCAAATGGCTTATAGGCTAGCTAAGGTTCGTAAGGATGAAATTATTCCCTACTTAAGACCAGATGGAAAAACTCAAGTTACGATTGAATATGAGGGTGATACTCCAGTAAGGGTTGATACTGTAGTAGTTTCTACTCAACACCATCCTGAGATTGACCTAAAGACCATAGAAAAAGATATTATAGAACAGGTTATTAAGCCTATTGTACCTAGCAATATGTTAGATGAAAATACGAAATATTACATAAATCCTACGGGTAGATTTGTAATAGGTGGTCCCCAAGGAGATTGTGGTTTAACTGGTAGAAAGATTATTGTTGATACTTATGGTGGTATGGCAAGGCATGGGGGAGGAGCTTTTTCGGGCAAAGACCCTACTAAGGTTGACCGCTCCGCAGCTTATGCCGCTAGATATGTAGCTAAAAACCTAGTAGCAGCAGGTGTTGCTGATCGTTTAGAAATTCAATTAGCTTATGCTATAGGAGTTGCTAAGCCTGTTTCTGTAAGGGTAGATACTTTTGGAACTAATAAAATACCCGAAGATAAGATTGAAGAACTGGTATTAAATAATTTTGATCTTCGTCCTGGAGCTATAATTAATGACTTGAGATTACGCCGCCCTATTTATAGAAAAACTGCGGCTTATGGTCATTTTGGCAGGGAAGAAGAAGATTTTACTTGGGAAAAAACTGATAAGGCTGATATGATAAGACGAGAAGCAGGTTTATAAACTATATTTACTGATTTACTCCATAATTGATTTTTTTAAAATAGTGTAAAGGCGGGCATAGCTCCGCCTTTACTTATAGGAGGAAGGTGTGTTATGAATTTTGCTGATGTAATAATTAATTTGCCTACTAATGCCCTAAACCAAGTGTTTACTTATGCTATCCCAGAAAAGCTTCAGGGAAAAGTGAAGTTTGGTTATCGGGTTTTAGTTGAATTTGGAAATAGAAATATAGAAGCATTCATAATAGACTTAAAAAAAGAAAGCAAGGTTAAGAATGTAAAAAAGCTTGTTCATGTTTTAGATCACCAACCAGTATTTAATAAAGAATTACTAGAATTGGCATATTTTATAGCTGATAATTATTTGTGTCCGATAGCTATGGCTTTAAATGCTATGATACCTAGGGCTATAACTAACACAAAATCTCAGGTTATAATACCTTTGGTCAGTAAGCAGGAGTTTATTCAGATAGCTGAAGCTATAAAATATACTGATTTTATGGAAAAATTATGGCAGGATACTGAAATGACCTGGGCTAACAGCAAAAAATATATTAGTGAAGAAGAATTAGAGGTTTTGACAAGCCATAAAATGATTAAAGTTATATATAAATATACTAAAAAAATTAGTCCTACTATGGGATATTTATATACCCTTAATGCAATTCCTAAAGATTTAGACATAAACAAATTGGCTAGAAGGGCCCCTAGACAAGCAGAAATATTAACTATATTACAAGAAAACCAAGTTAGTGCAGATTGGCTAGAAAATAATTTTAATAAATCGACTGTTAAATCCTTGCTAGAAAAAGGTTACATTCAAAAGGTTTTATCCCCTACTAGCTTTAGTAAAAGTAGTTTTTCTTTAACCCCAGAACAAAAAATAGCGATTAATACTCTTAAGGATGATTTAGAGCAAGGGTATAAGGAATTTTTGCTATTTGGAGTTACAGGAAGTGGCAAAACGGAGGTCTATATTAATATAGCCAAACATTGTATAGAACAAGGTAAAACAGTCTTGCTGCTTATTCCGGAAATTGCCTTAACTCGTCATCTAGTAGAAGTAATATCTAAAAGAGTAAGTAACTTAGCAGTATTACACAGCAATATGTCTAATGGTGAAAGGTTAAATGAATGGGAAAGGATTAGAAGTGGTGAGGTTGGCTTAGTCTTAGGTACTCGTTCGGCTATTTTTGCACCTATGCCTGATTTAGCTTTAATCATCATTGACGAAGAACAAGAAGCTACCTATAAGCAAGAAGATACTCCTAAGTACGATGCGAGGGAGATTGCCAGACAAAGGGGCAAATATAATGATGCTCTTATATTATATGGTAGTGCTACCCCCTCAGTAGAGTTATTCTATCGGGTACAAAAAGGTGAGGTAGCTATGCTAAGATTAGATAAGCGGATAGGGGAGGCTAAGCTTCCTAGTGTTCATATAGAAGACATGAGATTAAAAAACAATAGGACCAATAGTATTATATCCCCTTATTTAGAAGATAGGATTAAACTTAATCTAGCAAATAAGGAACAGACCATATTATTTATTAATAGGCGGGGATATTCTCCAGTCAC
>JAAYRQ010000086.1 GCA_012518685.1 Syntrophomonadaceae bacterium
CTGAGTTTTCCGCTCCCAAGGTTTCTTGTACCTTCTGTATAATCAGCTTATCTGCTAAAGCGTACTGAGCCATTAGAAAGCTACTAGACTTTTTGCCAGCTCTTTTATCCCTATATACATCTATGGCAACCCGTTCAGCCCACTTGAACAAGCCTGCTTTAATGGGTGAGGCCGTTTTTAAACCATCGTGAATAGTAGCATATACCTTTTCCCATATCCGAGGAACGCTGGTCATAAATTGTGGTTTAACTTCACTCATTATTTCTACAAACTGTTTAGGATCTGGACAATAGGCTATTTCCACTCCGATACTCATACAGCCATAAGACCACATACGCTCAAAAACATGGCTCAAAGGAAGTATGGCTAAGGAAACATATCCAGGACCTGCTTGGGGGAAACGCTGTCTAGAAGGATAAATACCGCCCATAAAGCTGCGATGAGTATGAACCGCACCCTTGGGAGCACCAGTGGTACCTGAAGTATAAATAAGGGTTAGTACATCATCTGGCTTAGCTTGGTTAAGGTGTTTTTCAAGTTCTTCATCTTGCTTAGCCTTTTGTCCTATTTCTAGTAGTTCGTCTAAGTAAATGCTATCCTCGTCTTGGATAAGAATATTCCGATCAAAGGCGATTATCTTCTTGAGATAAGGATTGTTAGTAATGATTGATTTAGCCTTATCATATTGAATTTGGTCGCCGACGAAAAGTATCTTCACCCCTGCATCATTGACAATATGTTTAGCTTCTTCGGCTGAATTAGTTGCATAAATAGGGACAGAAATTCCCCTTATGGCTAGGATACCTAAATCTGCTATGGCCCATTCTGCTCGATTAGCCGAAAATAGTCCTGCCCTATCCCCTGGGGTTAATAAGTCTAATTCTAGTAAGGCCTTAGCGATATATCGAATCTGTTCACGAAAAGTTTGCCAATTAACTGTAACCCATTCCCCATCAACCTTGTGTCTTAAAGCTGGCTGGCTTATAAAATCTGCAGTTCTGTTTAGCATCATGTAAGCTAGGGTCTTGTTTTCATTGAGATAATTGGCAAAACCTTGTTCCCAATCAAAATTTGCCTCATTAGTAATCCTTTCCATTAATTACCCTCCCCAAATTTTAAAATTATAGCCTTAGTAATATTCCATCTCGTAATATTGTATCACAAATAATTCCATTATTATTTAAGAAAATTAATATTTATTAGAATAATTAATAAGAGAGTGTAATAAATGGATGAATATTTTGACAAATAGGGATATTTAGTAGATATATAAAAAATAATATCACAAATAAAAAAGTGCCTGAGTAATTTCAGGCACTTATAATAAAGATATGTTTTACTAATAATTGAAATTAGCCAGTTTACTTGTATAAAATACCTAAGTCATTTCCCTCATCAGTTATTATTATTTTAGCATTGTCTTTTAATTTAGATAGTTCTAGGTTAGTTATCCTTGTATATTCTTCTTCATAAGCATTTAAATCTTCTAATAAAGTAGTATTAATTTGTGGTATTATTATGTTGTCATACCACTTTTCAATTGCTATTGAATCAGCCCAAATTTCCTGCATAAAATTAATATATTCTGCTTCGGTAATCATCCATCCATTAAGTAGGCTTTGTATATCTTGGTTTGATTTCATTAATATTTTTTGTTCTTTTATAAATTTATCTATTTCGTCTTTATTAGGATATAATCCAGTTTGTTTTGCTTTATCTACTATTAATTTTCGTTCTACAATCTCGTTAAAAATAGTTTCGTTATTTGGGGCAGACCAATTTCTTTCTTTGGACTTCATAACTTCAAAAGTTTTATTATACTGCCATTCGTTTTGTGATATATGTTCATTGTTTATTAAAGCAATGTAAATGTCATTTTGATCTAAATTAACAGATTGTTTAAGTTCTGTACCTAACTTGAAATGAATATTATTACGTAATTCTGGTGATGAATTGTCTAATTCTTTTTGCCAAGTAACTCCTTTATCTATATATAAAAAAGCGATTATTAGGGTTAAACAAAGAAGTGATAAAAATAGATAGTGATTTTTGATAATTTTCATTTTATCCGACACTCCTCTCTATAAGGTTATTTGTTTATCAGTAAATAGAGGCCAATATAAATCTGAAGCGTCTACAATTGTTTGATATACTGCATATTTAGAAGATAAGCTAGAAAAATAGAAATCTTCGCTATTATATCCCCCATTTACTTTCTGTCCAATTGGAAGAATCCAAGACATACTAGTCCAATCGTTTATACCTATAGTTCCAAGTGTATTACCTGAAACATCTTTGAATTTTTCATTAACTCCAACATTATACCATAGTTCCGGGGCAGCATATTGCTTTGGATACCAAAAAACATTAACCTCTCTGTAAAATAAGAAATATTGATTAGGGAGATAATTACAAGCTTCATGAGTTCTTAATTCATGGGAAAAGTTTCTGATTCCCCAGTTTTTAGTTAATGCCTCACAGTTTATAACCCAGTTATTATCATAGTAGTGGTCTGCTGCTAAAACTTCTGATGTATAGAATAACAATATTAAAATGCAGAAAATAAATATATTTAATTTTTTCATTATTAATCCTCCTTTTCAATATTATTAAGGTTTAGTTAATAAAAATAGTTTTGAAATATCACCTTCTTAACAGTCGACTTACGTAATTTCTTAAGTAATTATTAATTCAATAGATTATAATAGATCCCTTTTTTACAGAATTGATAGTACATTTAAGATATAAATTAGTACATATAGTGAAGCTTTTGGGAAAAAAAATAGAATTTTGTTCCTAGTAATTAAACCTAAATATGGTAAAATAAATATTAGTGGGGGCGATATTCTATGAGTTCCGTTTTAATCTTGGAAGATGATCTCTATACAAATGCATTTATAAAGAAACTAATTTCTAAAAACCCTTTAATAGAAAACATCTATTGTACAACGACTGGTGGGGAAGCAATTAAATTTATTGAGGACTATAGACCAGATATAGCTATATTAGATATAAAATTAGCTGATGGAGATAGATATGATGGTATAGAGGTAGGTAAAATAACCAAGCATATAAGTCCTTATACGGATATAGTTTATATTACGGGATATCCCCAATACGCTCTTGAGGCTTATACCGCCCATCCTTATAATTATATTTTAAAACCTATAAATCAAGAAAAATTTCACACAACTATAAGTAGCCTATTAAAGATTAATCAGGGAAAAAAAGAGAAGTTATTAATTATTAAGGAAAAAAATAAAATTAAATTGTTTAAACCATCTGAAATATGTTTTATCGAAAGGAACGCTAACAAAACAATAATGTACACTTCGGAAGGATTATATGAAACAAGTAGCAAAAAATTTAATGAAATATTAAAAAGTCTTCCGTCATATTTTTATAAAGTTCATCAATCATTTTTGGTAAATATTAATTATGTGGAAGAAATAGAAATAACTCAGTTCCGCACTTATAATATCGTTATTAAAAATTATGACATAAAAGTGCCTTTAAGTAGACAATATTATGCAAAACTTAAATATTATTTAGGTTATTAAAGATTTTATTTAATCTTGTTTCTAAAACTAATACCCCACCAAAGACACTTGATGGGGTATTAATAGCAAAAGAAGCACAGGGTTTAATACTGTTTTAATATCGGTTTTTCCCTTAGAAAAAAATTAGGAGTTGGGGCTAATAAGCTTTTTTAAGTATAGCTAACACATCATTTTCATTAAGTTCTTTAAATCTACCTAAAGGACCATCTAGGGTAGCATTTTTAGCAATAGTAGCTAGTGTATCTTCCTTAACTCCCATTTCCCTTAACTGGGTAGGCAGACCTAACTTTTTAAAAAATTCCCCCGTCTTTTTTATGCCTTCCCGAGCTACTTTGTAGTCATCATCACCCATAATATGCCAGATGTTACGAGCATAAGTTTTAAGTTTTTCGACTGTTTTATCGTCTAAGACCTCTTCCATCCAATGGGGTGTAAGCACAGCTAGCCCAGCCCCGTGGGTAGTGTCATACATGGCACTGACTTCATGTTCAATCATATGGGTTGCCCAGTCGGTTAGCTTGCCAGTTGA
>JAAYRQ010000087.1 GCA_012518685.1 Syntrophomonadaceae bacterium
TAATTGCCATTGCTAGCGGAACTGGCATTGGTCTCACTTCACTTATTTCCCGTCGATTAGGGGAAAATAAGTTAGCAGAGGCTAATAATGTAGCTGAACATGGCTTCTTATTAATAGCTTTGTACGGCCTATTAATTCCGCTAATATTTTTGCCTAATATAGATTCATTACTATATATATTTGGAGCCATTCCTGAGGTATTCCAGCTTAGTAAAGATTATATTGTCATAGTGATTATAGGCAGTGTTTTTCTCTATTTCGCCGTAATGACTGGTTCTATCATTCAAGCTGAAGGCAATTCAGGTGTGCCCATGAAATCTATGATTGTAGGGGCAGTTACAAATATGATCCTAGACCCCTTCCTTATATTCGGCATAGGTCCCTTTCCAGAATTAGGGATTAAAGGTGCGGCTATTGCCACAGTTTTTGCGGAATTTTTAAGTTGCTATATTAATTTTAGATATCTATTTTTGAGCCGTAAAAGCGATCTAACAATTTCACTGAAAAGTCCTTCTTTCAGCTTGGCTATAATAGCCGACATTTATAAAGTAGGATTTCCTTCCATGGTTATGCAGTTTATTAATAGTGGGATTATGGTAGTGCTTAATAAAATTTTAGGAGGCTATGGCTATCGTGCCATAGGTGCTATGGGTGTATATTTTAATGTGCAATCCTTAATTTTTATGCCTATAATGGGATTAACTCAAGGACTGATACCCATAGTGGGGTTTGCTTATGGTGCTAAAAGGCTTGATCGTATGAAAGAAACTATTAAAAAGGCAGCTATAGTAGCTTTTTCTGTAATGTTTGTAGGTTTTCTATGTTTCCAACTCATTCCCGTATATGTCATATCTATTTTTAATAATGACCCCGATTTAATAGAGATAGGGGTTATATGTATGAGAAATATTACTATTATGATGCCATTTGTAGGTCCAGCTATTATTATGTCTAGCACTTTTCAGGCCGTTGGCAAAGGTTTTACTGCTATGTGGCTATCTTTGTTAAGACAGTTAATACTCTTGCTACCTGCCTTATTAATTTTACCTAATTATTTAGGCTTAAGGGGAGTTTTCCTAGCTTTTCCTTTATCAGATTTAATTTCTATAGTTATCACATTGCTAGTTTTAACTAATTATTTAAAAGGCTTAAATACTAAGGGTTTCCCCCATGCTAAAATGATGCCAGAACTTAAGGAGGAATAATTGATCAATTACGATATCATAGTAACTTGTGCCTTTGGCTTAGAGGCTATAGTTGCATACGAACTTAAACAACTAGGCTACAAGGAGCTAATAACTGAAAATGGACAAATAACTTTTACGGCTGATGAACTAGCCATAGCTCGCTGTAATCTTTGGTTGCGTTCTGCTGAACGCGTATTAATTAAGGTGGGACAGTTTAAGGCTACCAGTTTTGAGGAGCTTTTTGAAAATACGAAAAGCCTAGCTTGGGCTGATTTTTTACCTAAAGATGCTAATTTCCCTGTGGCTGGCAAATCTATTAAATCTAAACTTTTTAGCGTATCTGATTGTCAAGCTATTACCAAAAAAGCTATCGTAGAAAAGATGAAGGAAAGATATAAGATTGCTTGGTTTGAAGAAACCGGGGATAAATACCAATTAGAGGTAGCCTTATTAAATGATATTGCTACACTTACTATTGATACGAGTGGAATAGGCCTACACAAAAGAGGCTATCGCACCTTAAGCAGTCCTGCACCACTAAAGGAAACCTTGGCTGCAGCCCTTATTAATATTAGTCGTTGGAAGCCTGACCGAGCCTTTATTGATCCCTTATGTGGTTCGGGGACTATTCCTATTGAGGCCGCCTTGATTGGACATAATATAGCCCCCGGCTTAGGGCGTGATTTCGCTGGAGAGAAATGGGATAATTTTAATAAGAAGTTATGGCAATCAGCTCGGGATGAAGCCTACAGTGTAATCGAGCATACCCAGCCTTTGGGTATTTGGGCTTATGATATAGATAAAGAAGCTATTAGCCTAGCTCGTTATCATGCTAAACAAGCTGGGGTAAATAAATTAATTAA
>JAAYRQ010000088.1 GCA_012518685.1 Syntrophomonadaceae bacterium
GCTTTATTAAGGGTTTCTTGACATTCAATCATAGGATTTGAATCTTCAACTATTCCTGCTCCACTTTGTATAAAATATTTACCTGCCTTATAAATAGCACTCCGAATGATAATGCAAGAGTCCATATCACCAGCAAAACTAATATGTCCTACACTACCTCCATAAAGCCCTCTGGCTTCTGGTTCCAAATCCTGAATGATTTGGAGGGCCTGTTTTTTCGGGGCACCTGATAGAGTGCCAGCAGGAAATGTTGCAGCAAAGGCATTAAGACTATCCACATCTTCTTTTAGGACACTAGTAACTGTTGACACTAAGTGGACTACATGGGAAAAATACTTAAGCTGGAACAGGTCCTTTACTGCAACAGTATTGGGCTTACTTACTTTGGCTAGATCATTACGACTCAAGTCAACTAACATAGTATGTTCAGCTAATTCCTTTTCATCAGTAATTAATGCTTGCACAGCTTGTAAATCGTGATATTTATGTCCAGTTATAGCTTTAGTCCCAGCAATAGGACAAACAGTTAGCCTATTATTTTTTACTTTAATTTGACTTTCGGGGGAAGCACCCAGCAAAGTAAAATCAGCTAGTTTAAGGAAAAAGTTATAAGGGGAATAATTAATCTGACATAACTTTTCAAAAACTGCCATAGGTTCTGCTAGGCTTTCTTTTTCATAGCGGCGGGATAATACCACTTGGTAAAGCTCGCCTAGTTTAATTTTTTCTTTAGCCTTTTCAACTAATTTGCTAAAATCATTATCTGAAATATTGCAGCTAAAACTTCTTATATCTAAAGAATTTAAAGTATCAGTAGAAGCATTATTAGCATAAGTAGCTACTTTCTCTATAAGAGCAATTCTCTTACTTATAAGAGGCAGGGTAAAATCATGGATATCTGTAGTATTAAGCCACATAATAGTAGTCAAAATACCTAGCTTTTTATCATAAACTATAATTTCTTGGGGCATAAAAAAGTATTCTAAGGGATATTCAGCCTTACGGGTAAGTAAATTAGCTTGCAAAAGACCATAATCGTAAGACCAAAAACCAACTAGCCCTCCTGTAAAAAAAGGCATATCTAGCTGAGGTACCTGGCAGTTTTTAATAAAGTCCTGTATGGAGTTTTGGCTAGTAAAAATAGTATCATGCATAGGTTGGCTAGCTATTATTACATAGCTACTATCGGTCTGATTAGTAGCTAGATATATAGCTGGTTCGGGAAGTTCTAGCTGTGTAAACAGCTGATAAGTATTTAATTCTGATACCTTTAGGTAAGATATAATTGGATAATAATCGTATCCGGCCAGCTTAGCTTTTTCTACTTCATCCTCTAAGTTAGAAAAAGACAAATAAAAACCAGCACCATGTGTGCTGGCGTTAGTAATCATACACCTGCTCATCATGTCTATTCTCCTCACTCTCGTCTCATCTCATCTAAAATATTTAATTTTTTAATATATAATATATTCACCTAAACTACAAAAAATGTCAAGTAAAATAATGAAAATATTTTATTAGATAAAATCAATATCATTTTGGCTTCGCTATAATTGCCGCTTGGGGAAGGTTACCCTTAATATTTAAGTATATATTACCTTCGTCATCTATTTTATTATCTAAAATAAAGGCAGGTAAATTAATTAATTTATTATCTTCTATAGGAATAGTCAACTTTATAGTCTTAGCAACATCATAATCTAGTAGTAGGGAAGCTATATTGGTATCTATACTATCGGTAGGGGAAGTTATATGATTTTCCGCAGCCCCCTCCCTTTCTGCTTGTGCGATTTCAGCTATTTTAAGATTGACTATTTCTTCTGCTTGGGTTTTCATAATCCAATGGATAATTTTATCCCTTTCTCCACCACGAATATTTAAAAACTTAATACCTACTAAATAATTAATACTATCTGCAATTTGCTCCGCCTGTGCCCTAACTATTTGCCCTTTTAATGATAAGGTTAGATTATCAAGGGTAAGTATTATTTGTACTTCCTCATTAAGGGCGGCAATTTCATCGGTATAAAACAATAGTCCCCCTCCACTAATATCTATAGCGATCGCATTATGGAAATTCCTTTCTTTTACATTTGGAGGAATAGGTAGGGGATGCCATTTAAAAGGTAATTCAGTATCCATACGATACCAATCCCTTTTATTATCACTGGTCTCCAACTGTTTCCTTCTTAACATTTCTAACCTAGCTTCTTCATAAGCTAGTCCTTGTCTAGTAGTTGAACTGATTAGATTAAAACGAAGTATTAAAACTATAGCGACAATAACTAGTAAAATAAGGATGAATAATAATATATTGACGATAGTAAAAACATTTTCCGCACTAAAAGCGTAATTAAGGCTATTAGCAAACTCTTCCCATCTAATTGACACTATGTATTCCTCCCTAGTTTATAATAAAAAACTGTTACTGTATTTTTAATTATATAGGGTTTTGGTCAAATTAACGAAAAAATCTTAAACTTTTATATATTATTTTCGATAAATAAATATAGCGACTTTCAAAATAGGCTATTTTTTAATAGATATTAACAAAAAATAATTTTTTATTGGTATAATCTCAGTTAGATAAAAATTAGGTGGAGTTGAGAATGTGGATATTGCAACAATTATAGGTGTTATATTAGGGGTAATAGCCGTAGTAGGAGCTATGGTATTTAAAGGTGCTAACCCTGCTGTTTTAATTAACCCAGCTGCGGTCTTAATAATATTTGTAGGAACCTTTGCTGCTATATTAAACGCTTTCCCGATGAAAGATATTAAAAAGATACCAGCTTTATTAAAAATGATATTTACCGAGAGACAAGTATATGACATTAGAGAGATTATCGACATGATAGTTGACATAGCTTCCCAAGCTAGAAGAGAAGGTCTTTTATCCCTAGAACAACGGATTGACGAAATTTCAGATCCCTTTATACGCAAAGGCTTACAGCTAATCGTCGATGGGCAAGATGAAGAATTTGTTAGAGAATATATGGAAATGGATATTATCAATATGCAGGATAGACATAATACAGGTGCCCAAATATTTAGCCAAGCAGGAACTTATGCTCCTACCTTAGGGGTTCTAGGGGCGGTTATCGGTCTTATTGGAGCATTAGGTCACATGGATGATATAGAAATCTTAGGTAATGCTATTGCTGCAGCATTCGTAGCGACTCTATTTGGTATATTTACAGGTTATGTTTTATGGCATCCCTTCGCCAACAAATTAAGAAGAAAATCCCAAGAAGAAATATATATTAAAACTATGGCCTTAGAAGGCATACTTTCTATCCAAAGAGGCAACAGCCCAGTCGTAATAAAAGAAAAAATGCTTATTTTCTTACCTCCTGATCTAAGAGAAATGGCAGAAGGAACTGATCAAAATGCTTAAAAGAAAAAAAGAACCAGAACATATGGATGAATCCTGGTTAATTCCTTATTCAGATATGCTAACCCTATTATTAGCCTTGTTTATAGTGCTTTATGCTATGAGTACAGTTGATGTGGGTAAATTTGAAGAATTAAAACAGACTCTTAATGCAGTTTTTTTAGGTGCCCCTGGTATATTGGTATCTGATAAGGGCTTGACTGAGGAAGATGATAACCCCTTAATGGATAATACGACTAGAGATTACCTTAACGAGGAAAAACAGCTACAATCATATCAAAAGCAAATGACGGAGTACTTTGAAGAAATGGGGATAAGTAACATAGTTACTAGTACGCTAGTCGAACAAGGCTTATTAATTACCATTCAGGATTTAGCTCTTTTTGACTCAGGAAAGGCTAATGTAAGGGAAGAATCGTGGGATTTACTATATTATATCGGAGAAATACTAGCCCAAATTGGTAATGAAGTTCAAGTCAAAGGACATACGGATAATTTACCGATTAATACCGTCGAATTCCCTTCTAATTGGGAGTTAAGTACGACAAGAGCCCTAAATGTGGTTAAAAAGTTTGTGGAAAATCCTGAGCTCAAACCCTACCGTTTTTCTGTAGTGGGTTATTCGGAATATCGACCTATACAGCCTAACTCCACTTTAGAAGGTAGAGCTAAAAATAGGCGGGTAGAGCTCTTAATAATTAGGGAATATCCACCTCCACCCTTGATAGATTTTATTGGTGATCCAGAATAGAAAGATTATAAAGGCTAGCCTTGAATTGCTAGCCTTTGTGCTATTAAATTATGCTTATTTTTAGGCATAGCTGTGTAAACCAGATAGTAGGTAATTGACTCCGAAGAAGGTGAATAAGACAATAATAAAGCCAACTATTACTAAAATATTAGCCCTACTTCCTTGCCAGTTTTTGTAACGATTAAGATGTAAATAAATGGCATAGACAATCCAAGTTACCAATGCCCAAGTCTCTTTAGGATCCCAGGACCAATACCTGCCCCAAGCTTGTTCTGCCCATATAGCACCCAAAACTATGGATAAGGAAAGTGTAGCAAAACCAGTAATAACTATGCGATATACATAGTTATCCTTAGTGAAGGTCTTATTTTTTATTTGTAAAAAGGCAAGGCCAGCAGCTAAAGCAAAAGCACTATAAGCAACTATAGCTGTAATAACATGTACGGCTAACCAGGGACTTTTTAAGGCAGGCATAACATTGCCTATATAATTTATGTGATAAGGCATAAGCAAAGGAATGGATAAATATAGAAGGGTACTAACTAGCATAACTATAGTGCCAGCCTTAGTATCCCCAGCATACTTTTCATAAAAAAGATACATTAAAACCGTAAAAAAGGTAAAGCATAATACGAATTCATAACCATTATGCAGTGGTAAACGACCACTGGCTACAGTTCTAATAAATAAGGAAAGGAAGTTAAAGCCCAAAGCCACTATAGCTAAGCCAAATGCGGCAGGAAGTAGATTAATTTTATTTTTATTGCCTAGGTAGTAAAAAATAGCTGCTATAGCATATAGGCCTAGAGTAGAATAAATTAAAAGCTCATTAATTATGTCCATTATTTATCCCTCCCTGGGTAGTGTTTCCAGATTTCCTATTTCTTTGGCTAACAAATAACCAGAACCAACAAATTCCCAGCATAAATAATATTGAACCTATAGCAGCTAACCACAGTCCAGGATCAGACTTGATAGTTAAAACCGTATAAGGTGTAACACTTGTAAAGGTTAAACTAGTATTATCATCAACTACTATTTCTTCATCAAAATCTGCTAAACCTATACCTAGCATCTCCTCACCTTCGTTAAGAGAATATATTATTTTGGGATTATCAGGTCGGGCAGTTTTGCTGTTCATACCATACCTCATGTCGTAATTGGGGATATATCTATATAAGTTGATAGTACGGGTAGTATTATTAAATGCTAGGGTTTGTCCTTCGGCGACTAATGATCTTTCACTATCTAATAAGTCATTACTAAAAACCTTAACCATATAGCCATAACTATGCTGGTAAGCTTTAATGCCTTGATATTTAAGCGGATGGTTAACGCTGATAGAATAATGGTTAAGTTTGTCTTTTTCTTTAATGCTTACTTCCGATATATATTGAGAAGGGGAACCATCATCATAAAAATCAATTACAAATTTATTAACGGTAAGTGAAAAAGGGTTTTTAGTATTTATTATATCAGCAGTATTGATGCTATCACCTTGAACTATTTTAATGTTTAGGCTCTGTCCGTTATAGGCATTAACAATGCCACCTACTAAAATTAAAACTATGCCTAAGTGGAGCATAAGCAAGCTTATCTGTCGGGATAGATAAGCTTTTTTAGACTTGCCCTTGCTGACAACTTTTATAAACTTAGATACTTGATTAATCGTACAAAAACCCAGGTTAATAAAAAGCAAGAGTAATAAAGCCTTGAAATAAGTAGTATGAAAAAAATGATTCGGATTTATAACGGTACCAATAGCGGAGATAAGACCAATTATCATTAATAAGAAAATTCCCGTTTTCATAGCCGACAAAAAGTCATATACTTGTTTAATTTTTAGCATATTAACTCCTTTACTATATTTTTTCTCCATTCTACCATTAAAGCTTATTTTCTTCAGTAATTATATTAATTTATTCATTTTATATTAAGGAATATATAAAAAATACACAGGGAATACTTTACTTAAGCCTGTTTTAAAAAATTAATAGTCCTTTTATAAAGACAAATAATTATAGCTAATAAAATTATAAGGAGTGAAGATATTGGCAAGAAAAAGTAATACTAATGGTTTGCTATCCCCTATAAGTATAGGAAGCATGAAGGTGAAAAACCGTTTAGCTGTAGCGGCTATGGTTACGGTTTATTGCGACACCAAAGGTTATGCAACCGATAGGTATATAGACTACCATGAGGCTAGGGCTAAGGGGGGCTGGGGCTTAATAATTACTGAGGATTATGCTGTAGCCCCTACTGGTAGAGGCTTTTGGACGGCAGGTCTTTGGGAAGACGGGCAGATTGCTAGCCATACTAAGCTTACGGAAAGGGTTAAAAAGTATGGAACTAAAATAGTTGCCCAAATCTATCATGCGGGACGGCAAACCACCTCCCAAGTTATCGGGCAAAGACCTGTTGCCCCTTCACCTATTCCTGATCCAGCCTTAAATAATGATCCTGTGGGGCTAACCATTCCTGAAATAAAAACCATCGTATCGCAGTTTGGTGATACAGCTTTAAGGGCTAAAAAGGCTGGTTTTGATGGGGTGGAAATTCATGGGGCCCATGGGTATTTGATAGCTGGTTTTATGTCAAGTTATTCTAATAAAAGATTTGATGAGTATGGTGGAAATTTGGACAATAGGATTCGTTTCCCCTTAGAAATTATTGCCGATATTCGCCAAAAATGTGGAGAAGATTTTACTATTATTTTTAGAATTTCGGCGAATGAATTTGTAGCTGGCGGTCGTGATATTGAAGAAACGAAATTAATTGCTAAAAAGTTGGAAAAGGCAGGCATAGATGCTATACATGTATCAGCTGGGGTATATGGTAGTGCTTGGTCAGTCGTACCCCCACTTAATATTCCCCATGCTTGGATAGTTGACTATGCAGAAGAGGTAAAACAAGTAGTTAGTATTCCTGTTATTACTGTAGGCAGGATAGTCAATCCTGAAATGGCTGATAACATTATAGCTGCTGGCAAGGCTGATATAGTAGCTATGGGGCGAGGTTCTTTAGCGGACCCTGAATTGCCTAATAAATATAAAGATGGGAATATTGAAGATATATGTTTATGCATAGGTTGCCAACAAGGTTGTTTCCAAAGGGTATTTATGAATGAACCTATTCGCTGCTTAGTTAATCCCCGCCTAGGTTTTGAATATTTAAAAGAAATGGAGAAGGCTAGCGAAGGGGCTAAAAAGCAGGTAGTGGTTGTGGGTGGCGGCCCTGGGGGTATGTATGCTGCGTTGGCGGCGAGTAAAGCAGGACACGATGTAAGCCTATGGGAAAAGAATGAATGTCTAGGTGGAGAATTCGCCCTAGCTCCTATTCCGCCCTATAAAGGGGATATGTCATTTTTACTAACTTGGCTAAGAAGTCAATTAGATAAAGAGGGAGTTAAGGTAAAGCTTAATTCAGAATTTAAGGCTAGTATGGTGGAAGAGCTAAAAGCAGACACCTTAATTATAGCGACAGGTGCTGTGCCCGTAACCCCAGATATTAAGGGACTTAATACCGCTCAAGTAGTACTAGCCCAAGATGTCTTGAAGGGTAAGGTTAAGCTAGGGAAAAAAGTCTTAGTAGTAGGTGGGGGCTTAATAGGAGCGGAAACGGCTACTTACTGTACTATGCAAGGCTGTCAAGTAGGCATAGTTGAAAAGGAAAACGATATAGCCGTAGAAGAAGAGACTACAAGGCGTGGCTTTCTACTAGCCTTATTAGAAGAAAAGAAGGTAAATCTTCTAACCAATACTAGTGTAAAAGAAATTCAAAAAGATAAGGCCATTCTAGAAAAGAATGGGCAAGCTTTTGACTATCAGATTGATACCATAGTTTTAGCTCTGGGTATGAAACCTAACCAAGAATTAGAAAAAGAGTTAGCGGGGAAAATTAAAACCATAGTTATTGGTGATGCTAAAGAAACCAGAAATGCTTTAGAAGCAACTAGGGACGGATATAAAGCGGGTTTAGATGTATAAAATGTCCAGTTAAATATGTGTAAGAACAATTTATGTTAGCCATAGCAATAGCTACCTTACCTAGTGGTAGGGTAGCTATTTTATATTAATTTTGATACTAGGCTTGGCTATAATACTTAAGTAAATCCTCGATACTAATCATACCTAAAACTTTGCCTTCTACTACTACGGGCATGGCAATAATATGATGGTCTAAGAGTTTTTTAGCGGCAGCAGATACGGTTTCATCAGGTGGAGCAGAAATCACCTTTTTAGCCATAACCCAATCTATGGGAGACACCTTATAATGCCCAGGTTGAATTAGAAAACGGTAAATATCGGCTTTTACTACCATGCCGACTAAGAGGTTGTCATCATTTACTACAGGCAAGCCATTGACTTTATTATCTGTCATAATCTTTAAGGCATCTTCAACTGTATCGGTTGCTTTTAAGGGTATAAAATCATTTTGCATTATATCCTTTATTGTCATAGCATAACCACCCCCATTTAATATATTCTACCAATAATATAACAGGTTTTAGGGAAAAGGGTAACTGTTAAAAGCTTAGTATCTTTTTTAACCAGTAAAATAAGATAATGCTTAGGATAGAGTTTACAGGGATTAAGTGATTAGAGCTAGAATTATGTAAGCACAATTAGTATATTAGGAATAATAGCCGATATCTTCAACAGGAAGGGTTGTAATTATGAAAATTAAAGATCGTCTTATTTTTACCCATGGAATTTTAATTATTTTAGCCATTTTGATAGTTTTAACTAATGTCATTACTTTTGTAAGCATATTAAACGATGCAGCAATAATTAACCAGTCAGGTAAACTAAGGGCTTTAAGTTATAATATGGCAGTCTTAGCAAACCGCCTTAATAATGAAGAAAGCATTCATCCCAATGGTTGGGAAAATATTATTAAGGCTAAGCAGCTAGAATTTGAAAATATTATTTACAATTTAAAAAATGCTGAGAAGGCTAATCTTCCTAAGATTAAGGATAGACCTACACTTGTAAGGCTGGAAAGTATTGAAGTAAATTGGCTGGAAAACATTAAGCCGCTATATGAAGATATGCTAGTGGGGCAAAGTGTTAAGGAAAATACCTTACAGATTAATCAGCAAATTGATGCCTATGTATATGATATTAATGATTTGGTTACTTGTTATTCCTTTTATTCCAAAGCTAAAGTAATTAAAGCTTTATGGATTAATGCCATATTACTATTATTTATTATTTTACTTTCCCTATACTCTTTAAGATCTTCTAGTCGTCATATTAGTCAGCCATTTCATCTATTAATGCAAAATATTAACGAGCTCTCTGCCCTAGAGGAGGATTTTGCTAATGACATGGGTAGATATAAATTTGATGAAATATCTAGGATAAATCAGCAATTTAACTTGTTGATTTATGATCAGCTTACCAAAACTTATAATCGCAGGTCAGGTATGGCTAAGTTACAAAATTTGTTTCAGGCTAGCAAAACTAAAGACAGCTTAATAAGTTTTTGCTTTATAGATATAAATGGGCTCAAGGAAGTTAATGATAAGTTAGGGCATATTATAGGTGATGAACTGATTGTAACTGTAGTTTCGGTAATTAATAGTGAAATCCGTGCAAAGGATTTTATTATTAGGATGGGTGGGGATGAGTTTTTAATTGTATTCCTAGGGCTAGGTCATTTTGCTGCAGAACAAATATGGGGGCGAATTGTTAATAAATATGAGACTATAAACCAAACTGAGGATAGACCTTATATCATTAGTGTAAGTCATGGGGTTATAGAACACGATAATACTATGCTTAATGATATTGATGAATTGGTCAGGATGGCAGATGATATTATGTATGAGGAGAAGAAATTTATTAAAGGGGAATTACAGCTTAAGATTATAAAGGCTTAGACCTTTAAGTAAATAAGAGAATTTTTTAATTTATAGATTGGAATAATCATTTTAGTATATTACGAGAAGGAATATTTTATTTATATGTCGAAATTCATTATAAAGTGTGATAATTAAGAAAGTTTGGAGGTATATAAATGGGGCAAGAGTATGACTATACTGTTAATACCGTCATTGATATTTTTAAAGACGGGGTGGAAAAATACTCTGATAAAGTTTTCCTAAAAAGAAGAACTGCCGAGGGTTGGCAAGATTATTCGTGGGAGGAAATTAACTATCAAATAGAGGCCTTGGCCTCCTATTTAATAGGAATCGGGGTTAAAGAGGGCGATATTCTTTCAATATATGCACAAAATTGTCCTGAATGGGTGGTAGCTGATTTTGCTACACTTTATTGTGGGGCGGCTAATGCCACAATATATCCTACTAATTCTGCCCCTGAAGCTGCCTTTATACTTACTGATACTAATTCAATAGTATGTTTTTGTGAGGAAGAGTTTCAAGTTGAAAATGTCTTAGCTGAACTTAATAATTTACCTAAGCTGAAAAAAATAATCGTATTTGATGACAGTGATTATGCAGATGAGATAGTTATAAAATTTTCAGATGCCTTAAAGGCAGGGCAAAAGAAGCTCAGACTAGAGGAAATAAAAGCTAATATAGCTACGATTAAGCCCGATGATTTAATGACTCTAATATATTCCTCGGGTACGACTGGACAACCCAAGGGTGTTATGCTAAGCCATGCTAATATTATGTATATTGCTACTAATTTTAAGCGGGTAGAAATGCTAGAAGCAGATGATTTGCTATTATCCTTATTGCCTTTGGCTCATTCGGTGGAAAGAACGATGGGCTATTATGCCCTAATGATTGCAGGGGGAACTATAGCCTATTCTAGGGGAACGGAGTTTTTTGCGGAAGATTTAGGGGAGATTAGACCAACGGTAGGGGTATTTGTGCCTCGTGTCTTTGAAAAGCTATATAATGGTATATTAAATAATGTGAGTAACGCACCAGCTAATAAGCAAAAGATTTTTGCCAAAGCTGTAGCCGTAGGCAAAGAGGCGGGACCGTATTTTATGGCTAACCAAAGCTTGCCTTTTGCTTTGGGCCTAAAATATAAGCTTTATGATAAATTGCTTTATTCTAAGTTAAAACAGACTCTGGGTTTAGAAAGAACCAGGGTCTTCGGTGCCGCAGGAGCCCCCTTATTGCCAGAAATACACGATTTCTTCTGGGGACTTAATATGCAGATTAGAAAAGGTTATGGTTTAACCGAAACTTCACCTACCCTGAATGTGGATGGTGATCCGTCTATAATGCCGATAAAATCTGATGGCTGGATTACTCCTTTTCCAGGGGCTAGCTTAAAAATAGCTGAAGATGGGGAAATACTCGCTAAAAGTCCAGGAATTATGCTAGGTTACTTAAACAAACCTGAGGAAACTAAGGAAATGTTTACTGAAGATGGCTGGCTTAAAACGGGTGATATAGGAGTTCTAGATAAGGATGGTTATCTGAAAATTACGGATAGGAAAAAGGATATTATAGTAACTGCTGGCGGTAAGAATGTAGCCCCACAGGTACTAGAAAATATATTTGCTGCCCATCCCTTTATTGAACAGATAGCTGTATTAGGTGATGGGAGAAAATATATTGTCGCACTTATCGTACCTAATTTTGAAACCCTAAAAGATTGGGCTAATAAGGAAGGGATTAGCGACTTTAATGATGAGGAATTAGTAGCTAAGGAAAGAGTTATTAACAAATACCAAGAAATCGTGGCTGAAGTAAATAAAAATTTTAATCGGGTAGAGCAAATTAAGAATTTTAAGCTTATGCCTTTTGAGTTTACTCAGGAGAATGGGGAGCTAACTCCTACCTTAAAACTTAAACGCAAGGTAGTTATGGAAAAGTACGCCGAAGACATTGAGCGGCTTTATATTTTGAAAGATTAAATCTGGCAGGAAAGCTCTAGTGAATAAGCTAGAGCTTTTTTACTTGTCTATAAACAAGCTTTCTATATCTTCAGGTGATTGGGGCTTATAATAGTAATAGCCTTGTACATCATCACAGCCTGCTGATTTTAGAAAATCTAGTTGGGCTTTAGTTTCTACTCCTTCTGCGATTACCTTTAACCCTAAACTCTTAGCTAGGTTAATAATAATTCTAATTATGTCACGATCCTTACTACTAACCTCTATTTCCCGTACAAATTGCTGATCTATTTTAAGGCGATTGATAGGCAGAGTTTTTAAACGATTAAGGGAAGAATATTCAATACCAAAATCGTCTATAGAGATAGATACCCCTAGTTGCTGA
>JAAYRQ010000006.1 GCA_012518685.1 Syntrophomonadaceae bacterium
CTAGTCAAAGTTTTTTCATTAGCTAGAGACAGATTAAGGTCATTATAATTAACTTCACCAGCCGTAGCCGTATCCATACCGCCCATAATATTAAGGAGGGTACTTTTGCCTGAACCACTTGGACCTAAAATCACTAAAAATTCACCTTCATATACATCTAGGCTAGTATTTTTAAGGGCCATAACTTCTACTTCTCCCATATCGTATGTTTTACTAACACTTTTTAAAGATAAGATTACATTCTTCCTAGACATAAGTTCTACCACCTTTAAATAAATATGTATCTAAGTGTAATTTAGCCTATTTTAGTCTTAACCAGGCTCATCCAGGCTCATATATATTATTAATTCCCTATTAATCTTTTTTTTCCTTCTACTTCAATTCAAGAAGTTTTAATAAAAAAATATGGACTAAGTTAGAACCTAGCCCATATTTATTAAGCAGAATATTTCTTTTAATTAATTAGAAAATAGTATAACCACCATCAACCTCATAGGCTGCACCATGAATAAAGGCAGAATCCTCAGAAGCTAAAAATACTGCCAACTTGGCAATTTCCTCAGGTTGTCCAGCCCTACCCGCTGGTGAAGCACCAATCTTCATACATACTGGGTGCTCAGGTATTGCAAGAACCCTTTTAATCATATCCGTATCAATTGGTCCGGGTAATATTGCATTAACCCGAATTCCTCTCGAACCCAACATAAAAGATAATTGCCGCGTAAATCCTAGTACCCCATGCTTAGAAACAGTATAAGGTAAGCCACCTCTTCCTGCAGCTAAGGAAGCCATAGAACCAATATTAATAATATTACCTTGACCCTTTTTAGACATTTCCCTAAAAGCGATTTTGCTAGCTAAAAAAGGAGCCCGTAGATTTACGGCCATTACCTGATCCCAATCCTCAATACTAATATCATTCAAATCAGCTAGTCCCCCAGATATTCCCGCATTATTTACTAAAATATCTACGGTACCATACTTTTCAACGGTAGCAGCAATTAAATTTTCAATATCTTCTTCCTTAGCTACATCAGCTTGTACAAATATAGCTTCTAAGCCAGCTTCATTAATCATTTTAGTAGTTTCAATTCCAGCTTCTGCTATATAATCTGAAACTACTACTTTAGCCCCTTCCTTAGCAAAGGCCTTAGCAATTTCCCTTCCAATGCCATTTCCTGACCCAGTTATAATCGCTACTTTATCCAACAATTTCATTCTCACCACTCCATTCTTATTTCCTATATCCCCTTATATTTCGGAGCCCTTTCTTGGGCAATAGCCATATTAGTTTCCCTAAAATCTTCACTAAGTGCACCAATACACAAGTAATCTGCTTCTATCTGGAAATAAGTATCCATACTATAATCGTGTAAACGATTGGATATTTGTTTTATATGGTTAATCCCTACGGGTGATTTGGCAGCAATCTTCTTAGCTAGTATTACTGCTTCTTCATAAGTTTGGCCTGCTGGAACCACCTTATATACTAAGCCCATATCTAGGGCAGCCTTAGCACCTACAGGTTCAGCAGTCATAGCCATAACCTTAGCCTTCATTGGTCCGATAAGACGCTGTAGGGCCCACATTCCGCCTGTATCAGGGGATAGAGCATAATCAGCAAAAATCTCTAAAAAGAAGGCATTTTCAGAAGCAATAACAATATCACAAGATAATAATAAGTTACAGCCACCTCCAATGCAGCCTGCGTCAGCCACCCCGATAATAGGCTTACTGATGGTATATATTTTTTTCATCATATCCCCAATCAGGTGCATTATTTGCCGTCCTTCTCTAAGGTTTTGGGCAAGTTTTCCTTGAATTACGGTGATATCCCCAGGTCCGAAAGACCATTCTCCCGCCCCTTTAAGGATAATTACCCTTACTTCATTATCCCAGTTAGCATTATTCAGGGCTTGGGTAAGCTCATCCACCATTTGTTCCGTAATACGGTTTTTGTTTTCTGGACAGTCCAAAGTAATAGTAGCAATAAGACCATCTGTTTCGTATTTGACAACCTGATCATACTTTTTCTCATAAGGATACATCAAAATACCTCTCCTTTCATTTTTAGACCATTTTATTCCTAATCATCATAGCAATATGGTCATTAAGTGCTTCTACAGAAGCTCCACCGATTGCCAACACCTTACCATCTCTCCAAAACCTTTCCACACCAGTATCAACTACTGTGCCGACTCCACCGAATAACTGAATAGCTTCCCTAGCCACATATTCAGAAACCTCTGCACCTTTTACCTTCAACATTCGCCCATGTGCTAAACATAAATCTCCCTCATCCCTGTTAGCATAAGTGCTATAGACTAAAGCCCTGAGTGTCTCAATCTCGGTAAACATTTTAACTAATTTATGTCTAGTAACTTGGAAACGGTCAAACATATTCTGTCCACCCTGTATTCTTTCCAAACTATAATTTAAAGCCATTTCATAGGCACCTTCAGCAATTCCTAATCCTACAGGACCACAACTTAAGAATTCATCAGTCGAACTGACAAACATAGCCTGCATAGCACCATGTAAAGGGCCAACTAAATTTTCCTTAGGCAGACGACAATTTTTAAAAGAAACACTACCTGTAGCAGAACCATGCCAACCCAGCTTTTCTTCATGTTTGCCTACTTCTAAACCTGGGGTATCCTTATCTACTATAAATACACTCATACCAGACCTAGTAGCTGGATCAACCTTTTCACCAGTAACAGTCAGAACTACATAAGCATCGGCAACCCCTATATTGCTTATAAGCACCTTAGAACCGTTAAGAATCCAATCTTCACCGTCGGCTACCGCCCTAGTAGTATATTCGACTTGATTAGAACCCCCAACTCCTTCCGTAGAAGCACAAGCTAGGATAATTTCTCCACTGGCAGCAGGGAGTAAATATTTTTGCTTTTGTTCTGGAGTTCCTAACATACTAATTAAGCCACCCGATAAAAGGCTGTGAGCACCCATGGCCACCGTTAGAACAGGCATAGACTTAGCTATTTCCTCGAGAATTATAGCTAATGTAGTATGGTCACCACCTAAACCACCATATTCTTCAGGTATGGTTACCCCTAGAAAACCCAATTCGCCTGCTCTTTTAAAAAGCTCTAAGGGAAATTCGCCAGTTCTTTCTATTTCCATTACTTGCGGTTTTACCTCTTGTTCTACAAATTCTCGGGCAATATTACGCATTAATTCTCGTTCTTCATTCATATACCACATTTAAAAATACCTCCTAAGTTTTTATTAGCACTCTTGCTTTTTTCCCTATCTTTACACATTTAAAAGTCCATAAATAAACTGCTTTCAGAGTACCCCCCTTCCTTAAGAATTACATTTTACCCATATCGAAAACTAACTCCAAAAGTACCACGAGGATAAACCCATTTTGTAATGCCTTTAGCCTTACAAACTAATCTACAAGTCCCACATTCCAAGCAACCTGCATAATCAAAGCTAATATTACCATCCTTATCTAGCTTATAAAGTAAAGCTGGACATACATAAAGGCAAGGTTTATCATCACATTTAGCACAAATGTTTTTATCTAAAATAATGTGAGCTTCTTCTTCATCAACATTAAATTTATTTAAACTTAGTAGTTCAGTAGTAGTCATTTTTTCTATACTCATAATGCCCTGTACCCCCTCAGTCCATCTTTAAAAAGTTGCCAAAAGGAAATATTATGTTTTTTAAGCAAGGCTTTTAGACTTTTTTTCATCGGAGCTGCTACTTCTCCATTCACAGTAAAAAGATTTCCTAAAAAATCATTCGCCAAATACGGATAATTAGAATAAATCCGCGGAATATTTAGTAAATCCCTATATCCAGAGGCCGCCTTCAAGGTCGGAAGCAAGTTAAGCTTTTCCATTTCCTTAATATATTGAGGACCAGCCTTAGCTATATCTGAACTAGCACAAATTCCATTAGCAGCCGCTATACCACTAAGAATGGCCAAATCAATCCCCCTAATGGAATAACCAGAATTAATCACAAATCCTGCTGCATCACCTACTAGCAAAAGACCTTCTCGATAAAGTTTTTTAGGCAATCCATGATAACCATCCTCACTTACTAAATGAGCCCCATATTCGACCGTACTACCCCCAGCAATTAAAGGATATATAGCAGGATGATTTTTAAATTCTTGGAAAAGCTCAGCAACAGGCTTACCAGCCGCAGCAACTTCTTCAGGCATAAGTACCAGGCCTAAGGAAATAGTATCAATATTAGTATAGAGAAACCCTCCTCCATGTAGCCCTTCAGTACATCCTAAAATCATTCTAGCAGCACCTTCCCCATCTTGAAGATGGAAGCGTTCTTCAATCACACTAGTATCTAACTGAATAATTTCTTTTACACCTACACCTACACTACTAGCGGGAATATCTGGAATAAGTCCTGCCCTTTGGGCGATAAATGAATTAACCCCATCTGCAGCAATTACTATATCTGAGTAAATTTCATCATCTCCAGCTATAATGCCCTTAATCTTCCCTGCTTCTTCAATTACATCATCTACCCTAATTCCACAAACAATATTGGCACCTACTTCTTCCGCCTTGCCAGCTAACCATTCATCAAATCTAGCTCGTAGAACTGTATATGATTGGGGCGGCCCCTCATAAGGAGAAAAACCTGAATCAAAATAGTCTATAGTGGTACCTCGTCCTTCACTAAGAATCATAATTTGTTCATGGGTAACCTTTCTTTCTAAAGCCGCCTCCTCAGATAAGCCTTCTTCCAGCATTTCTAAGGCGTAAGTATAAAGCCGCCCACCCGTAAGGTTCTTACCACCAGGATTATCCGCCCTTTCTATAACCAGTACTTCCTTGCCAGCCTTAGCCAAAGTATATGCACAAGCAATACCTGCAGGCCCAGCTCCAATAATAATGGCATCGAATTTTTCTGTTTCACTCATAATCTCACCTTCTTATAATCAAACTTCAGTAATAGCCTAATTAAGCAAGTCAGTTAAAAGAGGGATTATTTCATACATATCCCCAACTATCCCATAATCTGCATACCTAAAAATCGGTGCCTTATCATTCTTATCTATGGCCACAATGATTTTAGACTCACGGATACCATAGACATGCTGTATCTGCCCAGATACCCCTAAGGCTATATATAATTCTGGTTTAATTACTGCCCCAGAGATACCTATATATCTTTCCACAGGCAACCAATGTCTTTCTTCTGCAATACCTCTAGTACAGGCAATTTCTCCCTCCAAAACATCCACCAAGCCATTTACCAGAGACAAATCTTCTTCTTCTGCCAAGCCTAAGCCTACACATACTACCTTCGAGGCAGTTGGCAAATCATTACCCCTAGAAGGTATTTCTGTTCTTTCGACCAAAACCACCCTTTCATCAGCTTTTAAGTCAATAGTAAATATTTCACAATCACCTTGCACAGGTTCAAAAAGTCCTCCAGGAACAGTCACAACACAGAAGTCCTTAAATGCTTCTTTTTGCCTTACTGCCCCACCATAAATTATCCGCTCACATATCAGTTCATCGTCAACATAAGTAAGTCCTGAAAGATCACTTGCCATACCACAATCCATATATCCAGCTACCCGTGCCGCTAAATCACGCCCTCTAGCTGTAGCACCCACCATAAAATGACTAGCCGCTTGCTCTTTTAAAAACTTGCTTATTTGCTTGGCGTAATTTTCTACTAAAGGGCTTTCCCCTTTTAGATAAAACACCTTATTAGCACCTAAATTAGCCAATTCCTCCGCTGCTACTGCTGAGAAAGTTACTACATAGGGCTCTTTATGGTTTTGCCTGGCAAATCCTATTAATTCTGCTGCAATATCTAAGCGTTCACTATAAATATATATATCTGACATTAGATAACACCTTCCTTTTTTAGTGCTATTACGAGGTTTTTAACTTGCTCTGTTAGCTCACCATCAGCAAAGACAATATTTTTACGCTCCATTACATAAGCCTGCAAATCTAAAACTTGATTTTTAGGATTTAAGTCAACCTTTAAGTCTGCCTCCGCAAATTCCACCATCTTTTTTTTACCTGCATTCATTACTGCCTTAAGCCCAGGTATAGGTGGATGGTTAATTTCTGGTAATACAGCTATAATAGCTGGCAATTCAACCTTAACTGTTTCTAGACAATCATCTAATTTTCTAATGGCGGTCAAAGTTTTACCTTCAATCGTGAAACTATTTACTGAACTTATTACAGGTAAATCTAAGCAAGCACCTAATCTAGGAGCAGTCTGCCGAGCGTAAGTATCACTAGCCCCTTCTGCACATACTACCAAATCAACCTCGCCCATCTCCTGAATAGCCGTTGCTAATGCTGCTGCAGTAACTCGCCCATCCGCCTTATCAGCTTTTTCACTATTAATGAAATAAGCCTCCTCCAAACCCCTAGATAAAGCATCCTTTAACGATGCCTTACACTTACTATTGCCAAAAGTCAGACCTACTGGTTTTCCTTCCAGCAATTCTGCTGCATTTACTGCAGCTTCGATAGCATTCTTATCATAATCACTAATTTTACCCTTACTATTTTGTAAATTAATTGATAAATCTGGGTTTACTTTAATATCGCTCTCATCTATTACCCACTTGTAACAAGCCACAATCCTAGCCATTTGTTTCTTCCTCCTTCTTTAACTAATCAAGTTTAAATAGCTTTTCTTAAACTAATATAGTTGCAATAAGTATGCCAATACTAAAAAGCCCCTAGTGTAGGGTTTTTGTTTTTTAAAAACTAGGGCTAACTGTCATGGGTATCACCCATTTTTCAATAAGCACAGAGATAATTAACTTAAAAACTGTAAAACAAATCATACAAGTGTCCGTAATATGATTTTTAATAAAAAAAGACTTTGGATAATTTCTTAAATCCAAAGTCTTTTGAAAATGCTTTTAAGTTTATTAGCTAGGACGCTTAATATCAAGCCTTTCTATTTTACGATACAAGGTTTGGCGGGTTATACCCAGTGCTTTAGCGGTCTGGGATATGTTTCCTTGATGATTTTTAAGATAGGTTTCTATAATTTCTTTTTCTAATTTAGCCTTACTATCCTCAATAATTTGATTAGCATTCTCATCCACATAATCTTCTATTAAAGCATGGTCATAGAAATAAAGTTTGCCATCTTGAGCCAAAATAAAGGCTCGTTCGACAGCATTTTCTAGTTCCCTAGCATTACCAGGCCAATCATAGTTTATTAACTTCGCCATATCAGACTCGCTAATCGCCATGGGAGAAATTCCTTCACTATGGCAGATTCTATTAAGAAAATATTCAGCTAATGGTTGAATATCACTTCTTCTTTCTCTTAAAGGAGGAATATTAAGAGTTATCACATCTAAACGATAATACAAATCTTCCCTGAAATTCCCTTGCAGAACTTCCTCCTTTAAATTCCGATTAGTAGCTGCAATAATCCGTACATCAACTTTTTTGGGTGTATGACCTCCAACTCTAGTAACAATTTTGTCTTGCAAAAACCTCAATAAACTAACTTGCATGTCCATCGGCATTTCACCAATTTCGTCTAAAAACACTGTACCGCCATCAGCAATTTCAAATTTACCAGGACAGCCTCTTTTTTGGGCCCCTGTAAAAGCTCCCTCTTCATAGCCGAATAATTCACTTTGAATAAGTTCTGCAGGAATAGCCCCACAATTAATAGCTAAAAACATGCCTTTTCTACGGCTTGCACGATGGATAGCTTCCGCAAAAAGTTCTTTTCCCGTTCCACTTTCCCCTAAAAGTAAGACTGTGGCTGTCGATTTAGCAACTCGCTTAGCCAAAGATTTAACATGAATTATCTCAGGTGTCACACCAATGATTTTACTAAAAGGTGAGTCATTTGGAGATTCTAAAATATTATTATCATCACAAGTTAGCATTTTATAGTTTGGTTGGATAAGCCATAGTTCTAGTTGAGTGCCATAAGATGTGTTAATTGGCTGTTTGGAAATAATTTGACAAGGCATATATTCCCCCCAGATACCAATCCGATATGGCTCATCATCTATACGGCCATCTTCGGTAGGAGCTTTAAAAATAAGATGGTCTATATGCATCCCTTTAATAAATTCTTTATTATTAATTTTTAATAGATCCATACAGCGGTTATTAATATTTATGATTCTACTATTCTCATCTAACATTAGTACACACTGAGGTATAGCATCTATAAAGGCACTAGTATATTCATCTAGCATAAGTACATATTTGTATCTTTGCTGTAGTAGTTGGGCAGCGAAATATAGTATATTAGATACTTCTATGCTAATCGGTTTATAATCGCTGACCCCCCAATAAAATTGTATAACACCCTGTTCATCAAAAATGGGGATTAGTTGTGAACATAAGCCATTATCATAATGAACTTCAATGATGTTTCCCATATTTACTAAATTCCTAAGTTGAGCATTATTGTTAATTAATTCGGCGGCTGGACAACGATAGCCCACCACATCCTCAGCCTGACAAGATATAATAACCCCATTAACATCTGTAACAATTAAATATATATCCCGTTCTAACCGTGCCGAGGCTTCCTTAATAAGGGGGGCGACTAATGCGATAGTGCTGTAACATTTCATCAGCCTGTCCTGTAAATCTTCTTTATCAACCCGGTGGTTACTAAAATTAACCTGAACCTCCAATTTGTTCTTTAATAATTCTTGCGTTATCTCTGTTCCGAATTCTTGGGTAATAAAGTCGTTTTTCTTATTCTCGTCCCATAATACTTCCCAGCTATCAAAGTGCGATATACCCATATACTGTCCGCCTCCTTGCAGCTACAAAAATCCCAATTAATTTTATTCTTTCTACATCTACTAATATATAGTTTATCAACTTGTCTTAATACAATCAATAAGCCTTAAGGAATAGACTAGGACTAACAGGCTCTATAAATAGGAAAAACATTCCCCAAAGTCAGGTTTATTTAGTAGAATGTATTTAAGTATATTTCGGGGGAATGTAGAATGGAACAACTGCCCTTATTTTTATCCTTAGTTTTCTTTGTTACGGTTGCCGTTTATTTATTGTTTGGCTTATATATTATTTATGCGGATACTAAGGCCCTTATTAATAGGGTATTCTTAGCCATCTGTATCGCCTTGGCTGTATGGTCTTTAGGCTTTGCTATATCGGGTTCTGCAGCTACTATAGACCTAGCTTTACTTTGGAGAAAAATTGCTACTATAGGGCAATTTGCCTTATACAGCTTATTACTCCATTTTGCCCTCTTACTAGCCAAAGAAAGTATTTATCCTAGATATAGGAAATTATGGCCCCTTTTATATTTGCCTTTAATAACTTTACTATATGTATTTATAATTTCACCCAAGCTAGCTGACCTACAGTATAATCTACTTTGGATGAACTATGGCTGGATTAATATATGGACTAGCAATTTTTGGACTGCATTTTATTATGCTTTTCATTTTAGCTATATGTTAGCAAGTATAGTAGTGCTTCTGTGGTGGGGATATAAGACTAGAGTTTCTAATAACCGCAAAATTGCTAATATCCTTATTGTTTCCGTTATTATTACGCGGGTTTTAGGCAGCTTAACCGAAATATTACTAAGGGATACTAGCTTTAACCTTTCTTATAGTCAATTAGCACCTATATTTGCCCTTATCCCCGTTATCGCTATCTATTACGCTATAAAACGCTTTTTCCTCATGCAAAGTTACAATAGGGATGCAGATGAATTAATACTTAATAGTGAAACTAGTTTTAAGTTATATTATTATATTACCTTTGCCTTTCTATTAGGTGGTTTTGCTAGTGCCACTATATACTTCTTGCCTCATTTGGCATTGGATGGGCAAAGTATCGCAGCTACAATTAATACTAGTATTATGTTTTTTATCCTAGCTATTATTGCTATGCTGTTACAACTATCAAAGAACGAACTTATTAAAGAAGTTATTATAGTTGCTGCTATGCTTATTAGTATCCCCTTTACGACTTGGCAGTTTATGAATTTTTCTGCAGTAACTATTTGGGCACTTCCCTTGCTCTTTATGCTTATTTCACTAATATTTAGTACCCAAATACCCTTAATGTTAATTACCATTACCGCTGTTTTAAGCCAAGGATTAGTCTGGCTTAATAATGACCCTCGTATAATTAGAATAGATGAGTTTGATTATATCATTAGAATTATTATGTATATGACCGCCTTTTTTATCGGCTCCTTCCTTAATAGTGCTTACATTAAAAGACTTACAGAGAATTTGGAACAAGTAAATTTTCAAAAATTAGTTTCCACTATCTCACAAGACTTTGTCAATATTAATCAACAAAATATAGATGAAAAAGTTACAACTATGCTCGGTCAAATAGGTCAATACTTCCAAGTAGATCGAGTCTATATCTCATTTATCAATCAGCCCGATAATACTATATATACTTCTTACGAATGGTGCAATACAGCCATCCCCTCCCACATTAATAGTTTCCAAGCTAGGGATTTGGATGATTTTACTTGGTGGATAAATGAGTTGGAAACTAAAGATTTAGTATATATAGAGGATGTAAGTAAACTATCCCAAAAAGCAGCTAATATGAAAGAATTACTTACTAAAAATGGTGTCAAATCGCTCGTAGCCATCCCTATTAAAGAAAAAAATGCCGTAATTGGTTATATGGGCTTACATTCAGAAAAGCAATACAAAATCTGGTCTTCCCAATATGTAGAATTACTAAGAGTTTTTACTAATTTATTAGTAGATGGCTTATTAAAGGTAAATACCGAAAAAGAAATCGAATATCTAGCCTATTATGATCAATTAACTAAGCTGCCTAATCGTACCCTATTTTCTAAAACACTGACCGACACTATTTATCAGGCTAGGCAAAACCAAAAATTAATAGCTATTATTTTAATAGATTTAGATAGTTTCAAAATGGTTAATGATATTATCGGACATAGCGGAGGAGATATTATCCTGCAGGAAATTGCCTATAGTCTAAGAAAACGCTTGCAGAAAACAGATATGCTTGCTCGCTTTGGCGGTGATGAGTTTCTAATAATGGTAAATAATTTAACTTCTCAAAATGAAATAAAAGAAAGAGTAGAAAATATTATGGAAATGTTTGAGCATCCCTTTTATGTATATGGTCAAAGTTTTTTTATTACGGCTAGTGCGGGGGTAGTAGTATATCCTTATGATGGTGATGATCAAGAAACCTTAATTAAAAATGTAGATATAGCTCTACATATTGCCAAGGCAAGAGGTAAAAATCAATACACTGTCTGTATGGGCAACATGAAGGAGGACATCGAGCGTAATGCCCTTATCTCCAACAGTTTACACCAGGCAGAAGAACGAAATGAATTATTCCTCCACTACCAACCCCAAGTAAATCTAGAAACTAATAATATTATAGGACTAGAAGCCCTCATACGCTGGCAACATCCAGAAATAGGACTAATTCCTCCTAATGAATTTATACAGTTATCCGAAATGAATGGCACTATTAATAATATTGGAGAATGGGTCTTGAAAACAGCTATTAAACAAGTTAAAAAATGGCACGAATCAGGCCTATCACACTTACATATAGCCGTTAATTTATCTATTGTACAGCTTAATAACCCCGATTTTGTTGACATAGTAGCCCGAATTCTTAAGGAATATGAACTCGAACCTGAATATCTAGAATTAGAAGTAACTGAAAGTGTTACTGCTGAAGATTCAAGGCATATAATAGATACTTTAAACCGACTTCAGCAACTAGGGGTATCTA
>JAAYRQ010000089.1 GCA_012518685.1 Syntrophomonadaceae bacterium
ATCTCTTACACCACTTTCCCTAATGACTTCCTGTACATTTTGTGTAATATCATATAAATTTTCTGGAGCAGTTTTTAAGTTAAATTCATATAACAATTTACTTCCCTCCTACTAGAATAGTTAAATCAACAGTAACCTCATTAATATCCGCCTTTAATAGCTTAGCTAGGTTAGCTTCATTCGTCCCCCAAGATAAGGGAGTCATACATACTAAGTGTTCTAAATTATTTTCGCCTATACTCACTGGGTATTTAATATTTTTAGCTTCTATTAATTTTAGATTATTTTCAAACAATTCTATCGTCTTAAAATTAGAATAGTCATTTTGGGCAGTTTTGTCATACAATATCTTTCTAAATTCCATTAGATAATCCTGATTAGGCACTACCTTTATAATTATCCCCTTGTTTAATAAAACTCTAGAAAATTCCTGATAATTAGCAGGTGATAATATATTAAGGATAATATCAAATTGCCCCGCTTTAAAAGGAAGCTTAGCAATATCAGCCACTAACCATATGTTATTCTTATAGTTTTTACTGGCCTTTAAGGCAGCTTCTTTAGAAATATCCAAGCCCACACCCCAAACACTAGCACCATTTTCCTTTAAGCTTTCTTGCATTTTTACTAGATGATAGCCTTCCCCACAGCCAGCATCTAATATTCTTATTAGGCTTTTATCTGATAATTTGTCTTCAATTATAAGTACAATTTGAGATATTAAAGGGTCAAAAAAACCTAATTCATTAATTATTCTTCGTGAGGCAAATAAGTGTTTATCATATTTGCTCGGGCGATAATTAGCCAGTAGGTTAACATAACCCTGTTTAGATATATCGTAAGTATGATTATTAGAACAAATTAAGCTATGGTTGGATATGGCTATATCACTATGACATATAGGACAGCGAAAACCATCTATATTTTGGTTAAACATATTATAATTTTGTAAGATATTTTTAGACATATATTTATTATTCCATTCCCTATTCTATGAGTTTTTTATAAATTCTACATCAATTCCACAATTTGAGCATTTATTACCTTGCAAATTAACTAGGTCAACATTATAATTATCCCTTTTTATCAATAAGGCCTTACAATTTTGACAATAAGTATTACTTTCCTGTCCCATATTACCTAAATACACAAATTTAAGGTATTCGCAAGCTATATTTTTCGATATTTCCATAGTTTTTAATGGTGTGGCTAATTTTTTTAATTTGTAAGCTGGGAAATAGCGTGATAAGTGTAAAGGAATATCTGGATTAATGCTGGCTATGTAGCTAGCTAAGGATTCCATTTCCTTAATATCATCATTCTCATCGGGAATAAGTAAAGTAGTAATTTCTAGGTGGGCTTTACCCGCAACTTTTTCGATAACATTTTTTACTGGATCTATTTGGGCTTTACAATTCCGCTGATAAAAGCTATTATTAAAACCTTTTAAATCAATATTGAAGGCATCTATAAAGGGTAGCAATTTTTCTAAGGGTTTTGTTTCTATATACCCATTAGTTATTAATGCTACTTTTAAGTGATTTTCTTTTAATAATTGGGCCATTTCTAATATGTATTCATACCATATAGTAGGCTCGTTGTAGGTAAAAGCAAGCCCTACAGAGTTTTCTGCCTGTGCATTAAGGCATATTGCTAACATTTCATTAGGGGTAATATAAGGTCCTTTACCAATTTCCTGTGCTATAGTATGATTTTGGCAGAAATTACAGGATAGGTTGCAACCATAAGTTCCTGCAGATAATATCATCTTGCTAGGAAAAAAATGGTATAGGGGCTTCTTTTCAATGGGGTCTAAGGCCAATGAGGATACATTTGCATAATTTTGAGTATATAGTTTACCATTTTCATTATAACGGACTTGGCAACTGCCCTTTTGTCCCACTTTTAACTTACAATGATGGGGACATAAGTGACATTCTATTAAATTGTCAGAGTCAGCTTTATAATATAAGGCTTCTTTTAACATCAATTTATCACCTATTATTAATAATATCTCACAACTTTAAATCTTTCTATTTCATAATCCTCATTAAAAGCAATACCCGCTTTATCTAAGGCGATAGCCAATTGTTGTTCTACAGTATCCACACCTTCTAACATAGGTAAAAGTAGGCCTCTTCTTTTGCCTTTAGTGACAATTACCCCATATTCATTAGGATTAAGATCTGCCAGAGTGCATTTTTCTGGGACAGACAATATATCAACCGAATAAGTTAGTTCAGATAACTCTTTAACTGTTACAGGAGCGAATCTAGGGTCTTGACTAGCTGCACTTATTGCATTATTGGCTAATTCATCTGCTAGGCTAGCATAAGCAGGTAATATCGTGCCTATACAGCCCCTTAGTTCCCCATGTTTTTTTAAGGTAACAAAAGTAGCCCCTTTCTCGTTTTTTAAGGTTTGCAAATCTTCAGTAATATCGGGCTTTACTCCGTTTTTAATATAGTTTTCTATTACTAATCTTGCCCATTTTACGGGAAGGCTTTCCCTTTCCTTTTGGTTTTTAATCTCTTCTGCAAGTTCTGCTTTATAAGCATTGAGATAACTGGGGGCTTTATTCTCCTTTTTAAAGCCTGCTGTTAAGTAACCTACACCTAAAGGCCCTTCATAAGAATATATATTAGAGGTAAAGTTATAAGCATCTAGACAGCCTAACATTATTACTATAGAAGGGTAGGCACATTCACCAGCATTTTCCCGTAACATGGGAGAGATATTAACTATACTGGCTACATCTTGACTAGCTAAGGCCGTTTTTATAAAATTATCAAATTTAGCCCCATCTGGATGAAAACTATATGGACCATCATCTATTAATCGATGTGACATATCCCCCGACGCTAATATGGCCACTTTTATAGCTAGTTTTTCGGCTACATCCCGAATAATTGAGCCAAACTCATATAGAGTAAGGCTTGACAAAAGCCCTATGCTAATGGGAACAATCGGAACTTCTTCTTTTAGTCCTGCTTTTTGAAGATAATGCAATGGCACTAATATCCCGTGGTCTAATTCACTATTAAGCCGATTATTGTCCGCTATTTTCTCATCTATGATAATAAAATTAACATCCTGACTAGTAGCCTTTTTTTCAATTTCCTTTATAAAGGCTAAATCATTTAACTTATTATACTTGAGGTTTTTATATCCAAAACGACTAAAATCACCATACAAAGCAGGAAAACCTAAACAGCTAATACAATCACTAAAAACATTACCATGTGGTGTAAGAAAAACTATTAATTCCGGTCCACTAGCGACCAAGTCCTTAGCCATCTCTTCCATACCAGCAACTGTTTGGGCTACATCTGTTAGTCTATTCCCACCAATCTCAGGAATAATCAAAGGCGGATGAGGTGCAAGGGCTAAAAATGTAAACATTAACATACCTCCTTAATATTATGTAGCTGCAATTTCGTAATAAGCTTCCTCCCAGTTATTAGGGTTTTGATTAATAAAAGTCCGCTCCCAATACTTAACATTAGATTCATAATCCATTAATAAAACCGTAGTAAGGCTAGTTCCATAATTAGGACTAACTACAAAAGCAGGTGCTAATATTCTTTCTAACTCCATTCCCACTCCCGTATTAGGTAAGTCCTCATCCTTAACTAAGTCTCTGTCTGCCATCATATTAAATAAATCATTAACCTCAAAATTGTTACCTGATAAAATCTCAGTTAAATTATCAATACCCTTAGTTACCTTAGGCCATTTCACATTAAGTAAACTATTACTTAAACCATATACACCCTTAGATAGTTTTTGCCTTTCTTGTTTCTGATTAGATAAATAATATAGATCGCTTTTATCCCCTAGCAATAAATTAAAACCGTTATAATCAGAGCCTGCATTAGGGATAGTTTCCATATACTCAGTTGGGCTTAGATTGCTAATTAAATAATTCTTAACTAACTGCCCCCTTGATGGGGCATTATCCTTAATGCTAGAAGGATCACGATAATTAGTAAGAGCTGCGAAGTGACCGTCTGTATTAACCCCTAACCAAGTTCCACCTTCTTTTAGGTCTTGCCCTGCTAAAATTGTAGGCTCATCTTTCCAGAAACTAGCTTTTACAGTAGGGCGTTCATAAAATTCATCCCTATTGGCAGCTACTACTAATTTATATTTTGAATGGTAATCATAAGCAAAAATAATTAGGCACATATTTACTCCTTTATTCATATATTAATTACTTATCCTGCAAAACTGCTTACTTTTAAGAATATCAATATATTCTATTAGGTGCAAGTTAGGGAGATTTTAGTAAATATAAAAAGGGTTAGCTAAAAAATAACTAACCCTACTTAAGCCACCTACATATTACGAGTATTTTACTACTATATTACTTATTAATTCCCCTACTTCTTGCACATAATCTTGAGCCATTTCTATATGTTCATATACTTCTCGCCACTTAATAATAACTATCGGATCAGTTTCATTTTCAAATAAGTCTGCCAGCCCAGTTCTATATAGATTATCTTGTTTCCTTTCTAGTCTAGTAATCTCGCTACAACAATCTAGAATTTTCTTTTTATTAAATTGCATCTTATTCAAAAGATTAAAAGCTCTGTTTTGTAAAACCAAACCTTCGAGTAAGACATCTATCATTTCTTTAACCCTATCATTAGGTGGCCCTGACTTAAATAAAACCATTCTATCAATAATTCCCGTAATATAATCAAAGACTTCTGATAATTTTTGTACTAATTGGAAGGCATCTTCGCGATCAAAAGGCAAAATGAAGCTAGTATTTAGTTTTTTAACTAAGTTATTGATTATTATATCGCCATCGTGTTCCATAATGGTTAATCTTGCCATCTTTTCATCAAGATTATTATAATCATTAATTACTTCTTGTAAAATCTCCCCACCTTGAACAACCATATCCGCACTTTTGGCAAATAACTTAAATAACTCATTATCTCTCCTGCCAAATAAACGCATAGTATTCCCCCTAAAAATAGCAGCTAAAGCCTATAAAGCCCTTAAATAGTCTGGGCGTAGATATTTTCTATCATTTTTTTCGATAATATCCTTGATTAAGGCTAGGATTTTTTCCTTATCCTTTGGCAACCTGCCCTTAATGGGTAAATAATTAGAAGCATGATTACTTCTGAATTCAGTACCATCGAGTTCTAAATCCTCAATCATCATATACATCTCATCTAAAATTTCAAAAGGACCAGGTAATTCAAATTCCCCTTTTTGTTGCTTATTAAATAAAACGGTTCTAGGCACTAGCATTAGAGTTAAAGCCCCAATATAATCTGGATTCATATCGTTTAATATTTTGGCAGTATTTTTTGCATGATTTACAGCTTGGGGAGTCCTACCAGCCAGACCTAACAAGACCGTAACCGACAAAAGTATCCCTGCACTTCTTATCATTCTACCCGCTTGCACCATTTCATCGTAATTAACACCCTTGCGAATATCTAATAATAATTGAGGATCTCCAGTTTCCACCCCTAAGTAGGCAATAGTAATCCCTGCGGCTTTAAGAGCAGCTAATTCCGACATAGATTTAGCAATAATACTATCAGGACTAGCATAGATTCCTACATGGCGAAGACTAGGAAAGGCCTTATATAGTTCATCTAGAACTTCAATTAAATCACTAGTATCCATAGCTAAGGCATCACCGTCAGCTAAAAAGACCTTTTCCAAATCACCATAATACTGTTTAGCCATACGAATATCAGTCTTAATTTCTTCCATAGATCTTACTCTGAATTTTTTATCCTTGTACATAGCACAAAATGTGCAACGATTATGAGTACATCCTACAGTGCATTGTAAAATATAGCTTTTACCTTCACTAGGCGGTCTAAATATATTTCCTTCATATCTCATAATATTGCCTCCTTTTTTAAAAAATATATGAGAAATAATTAACTAAGTAACAACTTGCCAATTATTCGATAAATAACTAGCTATATTAATTGTAGTATTACTAAAAATAATATCAAGTGTGAGTTAAGAAATGAGGGGGTTTTTTTAATGGCTAGACGCAGAGGTATTATGTCTGAACAACTAAAATACGAAATTGCTCAAGAGCTAGGAGTTGACCAAATTGTCGCAAAGGAAGGCTGGGGTGCTGTTAGTTCTCGGGACTGTGGAAACATGGTAAAAATGGCAATTATGTTAGCTGAGAAAAACCTTGATAATAAAAATAATTTGTAACTCACACTACGGGGGAAATTTCCCCCGTTAATTAATACAATTTATTAGGGTAGTTAAGTGTCCTCTTCTCCCAGGTCCTAATGGTAACTTCATCTTCTGCTAACGAAATCAAATACTCAGGTAGCAAGGGTGTTTTACCCAACCCATCTGGGGCATTAACGATATAAGTAGGTATAGCTAAACCTGAAGTAAAACCCCTTAAATCTTCCATTATCTTTAACCCTGTTTCAATCCTAGTAATAAAATGAGCCGTTCCCTTGACCTGTTTAGCATGAAAAATATAATAAGGTCTAATTCTAATTTTTAATAATTCCTGATTTAGTTTTTTCATTACATGGGAATCATCATTAATACCTCTTAGCAAAACCGCTTGATTACCTAAAACAGCTCCAGCTTTAATTAACATATCTGCAGCTTTTTTTGCCTCAGGTGTTACTTCCATAGGTGAATTAAACTGTGTATTAATATATATAGGTGGATATTTTTCTAATATCTCACATAATTCGGGAGTAATCCTCTGCGGCAAAGTTACTAAACACCGAGTCCCCAGTCTTTTAATTTCTACATGTTCTATATCATAAAGTTCACCTAATATCCAATCTATCATAGTATTGCTAAGCATTAAAGCATCCCCACCCGTAACTAAAACATCCCTAATTTCTTTATTATTTTTAATGTATGCTAAGGATTTTTCAATCTCGCTTTTAAGGGCATGTTCATCTTTTTCCCCAAAATTCCTTCTCCTTTGACAATGTCTGCAATACATAGGACATTGATTAGTCACATTAATAATTAATCTATCGGGATAACGCCTAGTAATTCTCACCTCAGGGCTTGTAGCTGTTTCAGCCATCGGATCATTTGAACCATTCATATCAGCAAATTCTAAAATACAAGGAATTGCTTGCTTAAAAATAGGTGAGTTTTGATAGTTATCAAAATCTATTAAACTTAAATAATAAGGAGATAGTGCCCACCTAAAACTGTTAGATAACTCCATTAAGTCATTTTTAATATCTTCATCCAAATCAATAATATTAGTTAAATCTTCCACATTAGAAATTCGCTTCTTCATTTGCCAAGCCCAATTATCCCAGTCGGCTTCAGTAGCCTTAAAATAATCTAATATTTTCATTTTATTATTAAAAGTGCGACTTTCCATCCTAAAACCAGTCTCTATTTGTTTCTCCACTTCTAAATAATCCATAATACTTGTCTTAAGTTCCCCAGCCCTATTAAGTGCTTTCAGACGATTATCATTAATAAAGTTACTCACAAAAAATAACCCTCCTTCAAAAAATAAATTCCAGAGAGCTTTACTGGCCCCCCTTTAAACGCTTCCGAAGTTAGCTGACGGATTAGGGCCTAAAGGTAGCCCCCCATTAAAATATGGTTCACCCCATTATTCGGTTCCCCCGTTCTGTTATTATACAGACTAAGCGTTTTTATTAAATTACTAGTTATTTAATTAGATTTTTTAAAATTTTAGCGATATTCATCGTGGTAATATAAAATAAAAATACAAAAATCAGGACTGCCCAAGTTAGGCTAGATAGGCTGGCTCCGATTAACATACCTATAATAGCAGTATACCATAAACCAGCCGATTGTGATAAACCTTTTACCTTTTTATTATCAGATATCCATATAAAACCAGCACATATAAATCCCAAAGCTGATATAATTTGAGCAGCAATACGAGCAGGATCACTATGCCAAGGCATATCGATTAATCTAAAGAATTCCACCGAAATAATTGTAGCTAAAGTAGCACCTACACATATTAAAGTAAATACCCTAGAAGCATTCTTATCTTTATGGATTAGCCCAATAGCTAAGCCTACGAAAGTTGAAAGAACCAATTTAAATAATATCATGCCCATTTTTATTGAATACTATAATTAGGTGCTTCTTTAGTAATAAAAATATCATGAGGATGGTTTTCCGTAATACCTGCATTAGTTATCCGCACAAATTTTGCATCACTTTTCATAGAACTAATATTAACACAACCACAGTAACCCATACCAGCCCTTAATCCTCCAATAAGTTGGAAGATGGTATCCGATAGGCTGCCTTTAAAGGGCACTCTGCCCTCAATGCCTTCTGGCACTAACTTTCTAGCATCTTCTTGGAAATATCTATCACTGCTGCCTTCAGTCATAGCTCCCATAGAACCCATACCCCTATAGACTTTATAACTTCTGCCCTGCAAAATTACCATTTCACCAGGACTTTCTTCAGTACCAGCTAGTAAGTTGCCTAACATTACAGAGTCAGCTCCTGCAGCGATAGCTTTGGCAATATCACCCGAATATTTTATGCCCCCATCAGCGATTATAGGAATATCATATTTTTTCCCTATAACACTACAATCGACTATAGCGGTTATTTGTGGTACGCCGATTCCTGCAATAACCCGGGTAGTACAGATTGAACCAGGTCCAATACCTACCTTTATAGCATCAGCACCAGCTTTAATTAATTCTTCGGTGGCTTCAGCAG
>JAAYRQ010000090.1 GCA_012518685.1 Syntrophomonadaceae bacterium
AAGAAATAACGGGTATTAGCCCTGAGCGTATTGTCAGATTAGGTGATGAAGAAAACTTCTGGAGTATGGGTGATACTGGACCTTGCGGTCCTTGTAGTGAAATCATGTATGACCATGGAATAGATAAAGCTTGTGGACCTAATTGTGCTTTAGGGGTATGTGATTGTGACCGATTTCTAGAAATATGGAACTTAGTTTTTATGCAATACAATCGAGATGAAAAGGGAGTTTTAACCCCCTTACCCCGACCTAGCATTGATACTGGTTTAGGATTGGAAAGAATTACTTCCATATTGCAAAATAAGAGTAGTAATTATGATACGGACTTATTTGTACCTATTATTAATCAGATTGAGGATATCACAGGACAAAAATATGATAGGGGTGAGAAGGGTTTTCCTTTTCGGGTTATTGCCGATCATAGCCGTTCCTGTACTTTTTTAATAGCTGATGGGGTTTTACCTAGTAATGATGGTAGGGGTTATGTCTTGCGTCGTATTCTAAGAAGGGCGATTAGATTTGGTAGATTATTAGGGGTTAAAGAAGCCTTTTTATATAAGACGGTGCCTACCGTAGTAAATCTGATGGGGACTGCCTATCCTGAATTAATAGAAAAACAGGATTTTATTATGGAAGTTATTAAACTAGAAGAAGAAAGGTTTATGGTTACCTTAAATGACGGTATTAAAAAGGTGGAAGAAATAATTAATGCCGAGAAATCAAAAGATAAACAGGTAATATCGGGGCAAGATGCTTTTATGCTGTATGATACTTATGGTTTTCCCTTAGATTTAACGGAGGACATGGCGGAGGAACAGAATTTTACGGTGGATATTGCTGGTTTTGCAGAAATGATGAAGGAACAAAGGGCTAAAGCTAGGGAGGCAAATGCTGGGGCTAACGCTTTTACGGAAGATATACTGGTTACTAATTTGTTAGCAGATATTCCCTTGAGCACTTTTGAAGGCTATGACAACTTAAATAGTAGTGCCCAAGTATTGGCTATTATGAAGGAAGATAGTTTACTGGCTAAGGCTAGTAATGAGGATGTAATCATAGTTACTGACCTTACACCTTTTTACCCCGAAGGTGGTGGACAAGTAGCAGATTTAGGACTAATTAAGGCAGCTAATGCTGAAATAACAGTTAATGATGTTAAGAGGATAAGTGATTGGATTTTACATTTTGCTACTGTAAAAGGCGAAATCAAGGTTAAGGATACAGTAGAAATGTTAACAAACCAAAAGCTTAGATTAGATACGGCTAAAAATCATACTGCTACACATTTATTACATAAGGCCTTACGAGAGATATTGGGTCAACATGCGGAACAAAAAGGTTCTTTAGTGGAGCCGAACAGGTTAAGGTTTGATTTTACTCATTTATCTGCTTTATCGGCTGAGGAGCTTGTCAAGATAGAGCAACTGGTTAACGAGGCTATTTTAAGTATGTATGATATTGACTGTCTAACTACTAGCATTGATAAGGCAAAAGATATGGGGGCTATAGCCCTTTTCGGCGAGAAGTATGGCGATGAAGTCAGGCTTGTCAAAATAGATGATTATAGCTTAGAACTATGTGGAGGAACTCATGTAGGTAATACGGGTGAAATAGGTTTATTTAAGATTATTAGTGAAGGTAGTATTGGCTCTGGTTTAAGAAGGATAGAAGCTGTAACGGGTCAACAGGCGATTGATTATTTTAATGCCCTTGAGGCTGAACTAGAAAAGGCGGCTAATCTACTTAGGTGTCCCCCCATGGAGGTAGTTAAACGAATTGAAGCCTTACAAAAAAACTTAAAGGATAAGGATAGGGAAATAGATAATTATAAGTTGGCTATGAGTAAATCTAGCAGTGATGATTTACTGAATAAGGTGGTAGAGCTTAAAGGGGTTAAGCTACTTATTGAAGAAGTAGCTAGTCAAGATGTTAATGCTTTAAGACAAAGTGCGGAAATGCTAAAAGATAAGCTGGGTAAGGCGGTAGTTCTATTAGCTGCGGTTATGGATGATAAAATTGCCTTTGTATGTTTTGTAAGTAAAGATTTAGTAAGCTTAGGGCTACATGCTGGCAAGATTGTTGGAGCTAGTGCTAAGGTAACTGGCGGTGGGGGCGGTGGTCGTCCTGATATGGCTCAAGCAGGTGGCAAAGATGTAAGCAAAATTACTGATGCTTTAAATGAAGCTAGACTAATGGTGGAAAATACCTTAACCTAAAATAAAGGGTTTTATAATAATGATATCGAAACTCCTCAAAATGGGAGGTGTTATGCCATGCCTCGATTACCCGATGAAACCGTAAGTTTTAAAATGGAAAGAGATGGCGAAGAAAAAATAAAAATAGTACTGACTACTGTTTTTCAAGCCTTGGAGGAAAAGGGTTATAATCCTATTAACCAGCTAGTAGGTTATATGATATCTGGTGATCCAGCTTATATTACTAGCCATAATGAGGCGAGAAATCTTATTTGCAAGGTTGATAGGGATGAAGTCTTGGAAGTGCTGTTAAAAAATTATTTGCTGTAATCTAATTCCTCGTACTTAATAGGTACGAGGATATATTTTTTAAATTTGGGGTATTTTATTTTATGAGAGTGATAGGCTTAGATGTAGGTGAAAAAAGAATAGGTATTGCCTTAAGTGATGAAATGGGTTGGACAGCTAATCCCCATTCTGTTTTAAACAGAACTAACTTAGATGATGATTTGCAAAATATTATTAAATTATGTATTGATAATGAGGTGGATAAGATAGTGGTGGGCCTACCTAAAAATATGGATGGCACTATTGGCCCTAAGGCTATTGAGGTGCAGGAATTTGCTGAAATTCTGTGTGATAGAGCTGGCTTACCTATTATTTTTTGTGATGAAAGATTATCTACGGTTAGTGCTGAAAAAATGTTAATTGCAGCTGATGTTTCACGCCAAAAGAGGAAAAAGGTTATTGATAAAATTGCGGCGGTGCATATTTTGCAATTATATTTAGATAGTAAGGACTAGATTAGTTTGACATCTATAACGGTAAATATTAGAATTACTTTATTCTGGTGAAAAGAGGTGTAGAAATATGGATAATGAAGAATTATTTGATGAAGAACTTCCCGTATTAGTTTTAGTAGATGAAGATGGCGAAGAACACGAATTTGAATTATTAGCTGAATTTGAACTGGAAACTAATACTTATCGTGTTTTAATTCCTTTATTCAGTTTTGAAGGCGAGAATGAGGATGATGAAGAACTTGAAGTTGTAATTCTTAAACTTGTTTATGATGATGATGGTAATGAATTTTTAAGTGATATTGAAGATGATGAAGAATGGGAAAAAGTCGCAGATGTTTGGCAAGAATTAGTGGAGAATGAAGACTTATAACTTAGTTTTGCTATGAAGCCTGGTTTATGCCAGGCTTTTTTTATAAAGTTTTTTAATATATCTAGCTATATGTATGGGATTTAAGGTAATATAATATATAGTTTTTAGGGGAATTTTTTTGTGGGGGTTAGGCTTTGCATAATAAACTTAAAATTACGCTATTATATTTTTTGATAATTTTAATAGGTATTTGTCTGGCTATTGCATTTTACTATTATCAAAATTTTTATAAGGTGGATTATTTTTTGCCTGGAGTTCGTATAGCTAATGCCTCGGTAGAGGGTTACACTAAGTCAGAAGCCTTGCAAGAATTAGAGAGTAAGATTAAGAGCTATTTTGATACTACTATACTATTTGAACATGGAGACTATACTTATGAAACTAAGCTGAATGACATATCTCAAAAACCTAACTTAGATGAAATTGTGGCTGATGTTTGGCAAAAAGAACAGAAAAGAAGCATTTATCATAAGGCTATTAATATTGATGGTGCTAAATCCACTAATTATTCAATAATAGTCAAGCTTAATAATGAGGCTATTGACGAATTAGTTAAGCTTTTAAATAGTAATATTGCGATTGACTATATTAATGCTAGCTTGCAAGTTGACAAGGAGCAAGGCCTAATCGTTACTCCTAGCGTATCTGGGCAGGCAGTTGATATAAATGCAACCTTAGAAAATCTACCCCTTGAAATTATGTTAGATAACATAATAGAAGAATACGAGGTGCCGATTGTCCTGCAAGAGATAAGGCCTGAGGTTATAGCAGATGATTTGCGTAATATGGGTGAATTAGCCACTTATACAACTTGGTATAAGGTCGCGGAAATAGATAGGTCGCATAATCTAAAGATTTCTTCCGACAGTATTAATGGGACTATTTTATTTCCAGAGGAGATTTTTTCTTTCAATGAAGTCGTTGGTAAAAGGTCTTATGCAACAGGTTATCGTGACGCGATGGTCATTGTGGGGGGCTTGTTTGAACCTGGTTTGGGTGGAGGGATATGTCAGGTTTCTTCTACTATCTATAATACAGCCTTATTAGCTGGTATGGAAATAGTAGAAAGACATAATCATGCTCTAGCAGTAGCCTATATTCCTTTAGGTCAAGATGCAACTGTTACTTACGGTATTCAGGATTTTAGGTTTAAAAATAATACTAAAAGCCCCATCTATATTCAATCTTTTGCTAATAACGGCAAGCTTACTATCACAATTTATGGCGACATTAGCTATAAACAAAAAATAGAGGTTAGCCATGTGGTTGATAATGTAATTGCCTATACTGAAGTTGAAAAAATAGAGGAAAATATGGCAGAAGATGAAGTAAAGGTGGAAACTTATGGTTCACCAGGCTATGTGGTTAGATCCTTCCGCACTTTCTATGATAATAATGGCAATAAAATTAGAACTGAAAACCTAGCTACTGATAGGTATTTGCCCTTAAATAAGGTAGTTAAAATGGGACCTAAAAAAGAAGATGGGGAAGTCAGCGATAATAACGAAATCATAGATAGATTACCTCCTGTCGGTGAAACTGGCCAAAAAGATAGAGAGGCCCAGGAAGATACAAAAGATGGGGCTGTTAATGAAGGTGGGGATAATAATAAAGCTAAAAAAGAAGAAGGTGAATCAAATAATTCAAAGCCGCCAATGGGGTTAGAAACACATTATGTTGAATAATAGGTAATTAGATTTATGTGGAAACAGGGTGAATGAGATGAGGGGATTAAATATTAAATATAATCGTATGGGGATTTTAGTAATCATTGCGATTGTTTTTGTAGTATTAATGGGGATAGGCTCTAATCTGATTGATAAACAGTATGAAGCAGTTGACAAAACTGATAAAACTTTAATTGATGTTAATATTCCTGAACAAAGTACGGCTAGACAAATCGCTAAAATCTTACTAGATCATGATTTAATACATAGTGAAAAGGCCTTTTTGAATTATTGTAAAAGAACTAAAAATGATGCAATATTAAAGGCTGGTCACTACCAGTTTAGTCGTAGTCAATCTGTGCAAGAAATAGTAACTGATATTGCTGCAGGGAAGATAGTTACGATTGCATTTACCATTCCTGAAGGATATACAGTTAAACAAATCGGTGAATTGTTAGTGGCTAAAGAATTATTCTCTGAAGCAGAGTGGCAAGAAGCTGTTAGTACTGAGTATAGTTATGATTTTCTTAAATATGGTTATAATGATATAAAAGAGCCCTTGGAGGGTTTCTTATTCCCAGATACTTATCGCATTCCAGATAATATTACGGCCTCAGCCCTTATAGAACTTATGCTGAAAAATTTCCAAAGTGTCTGGGAAAAGGATTTTGCTAAAATGGCCCTAGACAAGGATTACAATATTTTCGAGCTTGTTACTATAGCTGCTATGATAGAAAAGGAGGCTGCAGTTGCCAAAGATAGACCCACTATCTCTGGGGTTATATATAACAGGCTAAGAATTAATATGCCTTTACAAATTGATGCTACGGTTTTATATGCTTTGGGAACTCATAAGGATGTAGTTCTTAATAGGGATTTAACGGTTAATTCTCCCTACAATACTTATAAATACGGGGGCTTACCTGCGGGACCTATCGCTTCCCCAGGCAAAGATTCTATAAAGGCAGCCCTAAATCCAGAAAAACATAATTATTTGTATTATTTAGCTAAAGGTGATGGTAGTCATTATTTTGCTAGAACTTTTGATGAACATTTACGGGCTAAGGCAAAATATATTGATTAAGGAGCAGGTATTTTAAAATGAATAAACCCGAACTAGTCTTACCAGCGGGTAATTTAGAAAAGCTTGAAGTTGCTTTCCGATATGGGGCTGATGCCGTATATATTGGGGGGAAAAATTATAGTTTAAGGGCTTATGCGGGAAATTTTACGGATGAGGAAATGATAAAAGCTCTTAGTATTGCCCAAGAATATAAGAAAAAAGTCTATGTTACGGTTAATATTATGGCACATAATAAGGATTTGGCTAATTTACCTTCTTATTTAGCTAGACTTAATGAGCTTAATGTAGATAGCTTAATTATTTCTGATTTAGGTGTTTTAAGCTTAGCTAATAAATATGCACCCCATATTCCTAAAACGATTAGTACCCAGGCTAATATTACTAATTATGAAACCGCTCTTATCTATAAGGAATTAGGAGCTAAAAGGGTAGTTCTAGCTAGGGAGGCCACTCTGGAAGATATTAAACTGATTAAGGAAAAAGCGGATATAGATGTAGAGATTTTCATACATGGGGCTATGTGTGTATCTTATTCGGGTAGGTGTTTAATCTCCCATTATATGACGGGGAGAAGTGCTAACCAGGGTGCTTGTGCCCATCCTTGCAGGTATCAATATAATTTAGTAGAAGAAAAAAGACCTAACGAATATTACCCTATCATCGAAGATGAGCAAGGCGCTTATATTCTTAATTCGAGAGATTTATGCTTATTAGAATACATTCCAGAACTAATTAAATCAGGGGTTGACGCATTTAAAATTGAAGGTAGGATGAAAAGTCCTTTATATGTAGCTAGTGTAGCTTCTACTTATCGAAATGCTATTGACAATTACCTGCAAAGACAAGCTGCTTATGAGCCTAATGACATAGAAAGATGGTTTAAAGAATTAGCAAAAACGGCAACCAGACCTTTTACAAATGGTTTCATTGAGGGCGAATCTGAGCTTTTGCAGGATTTTTATAATGAAAGGATGGCAGGGCGGGCTAGTTTTAGTGGGATGGTCTTAGAAAGTAATGGAAATCTAGTTAAGATTGAGCAAAGGTCTAATTTTGGTATAGGTGACAGGTTAGAATTTTTATTACCTAACGGCGATATTAAGTCTTTGGTCTTAGAAAGACTATGGAATGAAGATTTTAAGGAAATAGATAGGGCTAGACATCCCCGACAAATAGTGTATGTACCCTATCAGGAACCTATTCCTGAATTTACTATTTTAAGAAAGGTGGGTGACTAGATATAGTAAGTGAAATATATCTTAGGGTAAATCCAGCCCAGATTGATTTGCTCACGAAATTAATTGAAGGTTACGATAATCTAGGCATAGTTTCGACTCTAAATAGGGCAGATGGAGTAGTGATAATAAGGGGAACTAGTGATACTTACCCTGAATTAAATGAAATAATAAAACACCTGCCTTTTGAACATACGAGATTATCCAAGAAAGTTTTATAATAATTTAATAAGATTTGAGCATAATAACCTCTTAGCTAGTGAAAAATAACAATAAACTTAGGTTAAGGGGTTTTTTTATGCGTTTTTATAGAATATATTTTCTTATGGCTTTATGTTTATTTATCTTTAGTCTCCTTTTAGCTAAGGTTTTTTATTACCAACTTGTTAAGGGAGAGCTTATTACTAAACAAGCTATTTCTATGCGAAGTAAAGAAATAGCTTTAAATGAATATTCTCGGGGTACTATTTATGATCGCAATTTGCTAGCCCTTACTAATAATCATTCAGTGGCTGCACTTTATGTCTTGCCTGAGGAAATAAAAAAGGCTTATGGCAAAAATTCTATAGGCGAGAGAGAGTTAGGAGATTTTTCTAGACAATTAGCTAAGGACTTAACTAGTTTGAATGAAGTGAAAATTACTAATTCCTTAAGCTTAGGTATAAAAAAGGGCCAACCTATGATTAGGCTAGCTAGTAATTTAACTGGGGAAGAAGTAGCTATAATTAGTAATTCTAATCTGCCAGGGATAGTTGTAGCACCCCTTATTAGTAGATATGATGATTCCTTAATTTGCCGCCATGTGCTAGGTTATGTTACCGATAGTAGTGAACCAATAGGTGTAACAGGTATTGAAAAACTATATAACGATATTTTAAATAATAATCGGGCGGGGTGGCAATTAACCTTTATTAATGATGCTAAAGGTCAACCTATCAAGGGCTTGATGTATAAGCTGCGTAACAATAGTAATGGCAATAGTTCCGTAGTGCTTACTATAGATAAAAGGGTACAGGAAATAGTAGAAAAGGCTTTAGTAAGTAAAATGGCTAAAGGTGCGGTAGTAGTATTAGATATAAAAAGCAAAGAAATATTAGCATTAGCCAGTCGCCCCACTTATAACCCTAATTTTGTTTCTAATATTATTAATGATGAAAATAGTCCCTTAATTAATCGGGCAACTAATGTGTATTATCCAGGCTCCTTATTTAAAATATTATTAGCCGCGGCAGCCCTAGAAGAGGATATAGTGTCATTTGATGATAAGTTTTATTGTGACGGAGCCTATCAGTTTACTGATACACTTGCCATATCTTGCTTAAAAAAAGATGGACATGGGGACTTAAGCTTTTTTAGTGCTTTTGCAAATTCTTGTAATCCTGTTTTTATAGAGGTCGGCCTTAAATTACAAAGGGAAAAGATTATGGAATATGTTCATAAGTTTCATTTAACCGACGAAAGCATACAAGGGTGGTTTGAAAGTGAAGGGACTAAAAGCTATGTTAATATAAAACCTGGACCTGCAGGGATTGGTAATGCTTGTCTTGGGCAAGAAGGAGTTATGCTAACCCCTCTTAATTTGGCTAATTTAATTGCTACTATAGCTGATAATGGTCGCTGGGGGAAGCCTTTAATAGTAAAGTATGCAATTAATCAGAATGGTGAAAAAAGTCTTGTTAAAAGAAATGAATATGAACAAGTTATAAGTAAAGATACTGCTGTTAAGGTACAAAAGTTAATGGAAGAAGTGATAGGAAGTGGTACAGGTAAAAGGGCTGCCTTATCTGGGGTTCAAGTTGCAGGTAAAACCGCTACTAGCCAAACGGGAAACTATAATGAAGATGATGAGGAATGGCTAAATACTTGGTTTGGAGGTTACTTGCCCGCAGATAATCCAAAATGGGCTATAGTTGTAATGGTCGAAAAGGGAACTTCAGGCTCTGTTAATGCAGCACCTATATTTAGAGAAATTTCTGAAGGTTTATTAAATCTATTTTCTGTATTAGAATGATGGTATAGTTATGAAGCAAGTATATACAAAATAGTTCTTGAACAAAAAAGCTGTTGGACAACCAACAGCTCCATAAATAATAGTTTTAGCTACACTGTAAAGTATCAATACTACCCGATACTTCTTCAAGTGACTTAAGAAAATCAGCACTTTCGCTGCTCATATTTTCTATTAAATAATTGTTAAAAAATTTACCTTGAGACAGTATTTTGTGGGCAGTTTCTCTACCCTTATCAGTTAAGAAAAGTCTAACTACTCTACGATCTTGGGGATATAAGCGTCTTTCAACTAGGTCTTCTTTTTCTAATTTATCAACCATAGTAGTAAGGGAAGAATTTTCGATTTGTGCCCTTACCCCTATTTCTGATAAAGTAGCCCCATTATTTTCTAACAAGGAAAATAGTACAAAGGATTGGGCAAGATTGACCCCATAGCGATTAAGCTCTTGACCTATGTATCTTTCTACTTTTTTCATAGTAGCTTTTAACTGGTAGCAAACGAATGTTGTGAAATCTTCCATAATAATACCCTTTCCACTCCTAAAAAAAATACTTCATTATATATGATGAACAGTAATATATGAAAAGTCAACTCTTATTTAATAGGATGGTATTAGCTTAGGACGATTTTATACATAATTTTTGAGATGTTGCTAGTATTTATAATATTATTAGTGTATAATTTACGAAACTATATTATAGTAACCTGAATATTATAAAAGTGTATATAAAATATTGTATTAAATATTTTGGATGAAATTTTACATAACTATGGTGTTTTGGCAGACTGGCCTTATGGGATACAAGTATTAATATTTGATTTTCCGAGAATCAAGATGCTACATAATGGTCAGTCTTCTTTTTTATACAAAACTCGTCTTAAATTTTGAAAGGAGTCGGTAATTTTAATGGGTGATATTTCAAGATGGCAATATAAGCAGAAATTAATTACTCCCGAACAAGCAGCCCAATTCGTAAAATCAGGTGACAATGTATGGTACAGCGAATTTGCCATGTTTCCTGTAGCTTTGGATGCTGCCCTAGCAGAAAGAGTCGATGAATTAAATAATGTTAATATTAGGACTGTTAGTTTTACCCAAATTCCCAAAGTTGCTCAGGTTGACCCTAATCGAGAGCATTTTATTTTAGAAGACTGGCATTTTAGTAAAATTTCTCGTATGTTACACGATAAAAAATTATGTAACTATATTCCTATAACTTATCATCAAGGTCCCCGAATTACTAAAAAATATTTGGAAAATGATGTGGTATTCATTAAGGTCGCCCCAATGGATGCCAAAGGGTTTTTTAATTTAGGAACTTCTAATTCGGTAACACCTGCTTGTATAGTAAAGGGTAAAAAAATTATAGTGGAAGTTAACCAATCGGTACCTACTTGCTTAGGTGGTAATTCGGAAAATATACACATTAATCAAGTAGATCATATAGTAGAAGGTAATAATGAACCATTATTCCAATTACCAGCTATTCCGCCTAATGAATTAGACTATAAAATTGCAGATTTTGTAATGGATGAAATAGAGGATGGTAGTTGCTTACAACTGGGTATTGGTGGTTTACCTAATGTAATTGGAGCTAAGATAGCTGATAGTGACTTGAAGGACTTAGGTATTCATACCGAGATGTTAGTAGATTCTTGTGTGGATATGTATAATGCTGGCAGGATAACGGGTAGGAAAAAAACTATTGATACCCATAAAATGGCTTACACCTTTGCTATGGGTACAGATAAGTTATATGCTTTTTTAGATAATAATCCTATGTGTGCCTCCTACCCAGTTAGTTATACTAATGATCCCCGCATTATTGGAATGAATGCTAAAGTTATCGCTATTAATAATGCCTTAGAAGTTGATTTATTTAGCCAAGTATGTTCTGAAAGTGTAGGTACTAGGCACATATCAGGGACTGGCGGACAATTAGACTTTATATTTGGAGCTTTTGCTTCTAGGGGAGGCAAGGGCTTAATCTGTTTAGCCTCTACTTATACAGATAAAGAAGGTAATCTTCAGTCCAGAATTAAGCCGACGATAACCCCAGGCAGTATAGTTACTGTGCCTAGATCTATTACTCATTATGTGGTTACAGAGTACGGCATAGTCCAACTCAAGGGTAAATCAACTTGGCAAAGGGCTGATGCTTTAATCAGTATTGCTCATCCTGATTTTAGAGATGACTTAATCAAATCTGCTGAAGAAATGAATATATGGACTAGAACGAATAAGATAGATTAGAAAACAAGCAAAGATATGGGATAGGCGGGTAATAACCCGCCTATTTTTGTATTTAAAGGGATATTTTTAAACTTGTGGAATAAGGAATATAATGATTAACCGTATTTAATTGGCAAACACACAAAAACACACAAACACAGGGACGGTTTGGGGTGACCCCCAAATAAGATACAACATGGGCACGGTTAAATTCTACTAATTTTTTATGAAATACTTTTTATTTTTTTATATTTACTAGGGGGGACTCCTGGATAGGCTATCCTGAATAGGATAAACAAATTCCGAACAATGGTATAATGCAATTATCATAAGGGAGGAATTTAAATGGCAAAACATTACGAAGAAGCATTTAAGAAACAAATAGTGGCATTATTTAATAATGGTAAATCATTAGCAGATATCAACCGAGAATATGGGATAGCAAAATCTACAATTAAAACCTGAGTAGAAAGACATAACGAATCGGGCTCATTTAGTATCAATGACATAAGAACCGCAAAAAGGAACTAATTGAATTAAGAAAAAAGCTAAAACAATTAAAGATGGAAAATGATATTTTAAAGCAAGCTGCGTTAATACTAGGCAAAAAGTAGATCTGATTATCTCAAATAGAGATAAATACAGTATTAGCACCATATGTAAACTTCTTAAGATCCCAAGAAATCTTGTTTATTATCATTTTAATAATAGGGAAAAGACCCAAAAGGTTTCTGAAGAAGAAGTAGAACTAGAAAATGCCGTAATTAGGATATTTAGAAAAAGCATAAATAATTACGGGACTAGAAAAATCAAAAAACAATTAAGCAAAGAAAATATAATTGCTTCTAGGAGAAAAATAGCACAGATAATGGCTAAATACTCTTTCGTATCCAGCTATACGGTGGCACAATATAAGCCACATAAGAAAAGGTGTAATAACGACAATAGCCCTAATATGATTAACAGGGTGTTTAAAGATAGGAAAAAGCTAGAAGTTGTAGTAAGTGATCTTACTTATGTCTGGGTAGATAAAAGATGGGCCTATATATGCACACTGTTTGATTTACATAACTGGGTAATAATAGGCCATAGTGCTGGTTATAATAAAGATGCTAATCTAGTATATCAAGCATTCCTAAATTGCAACTCTCCATTGTCAGAATAGAAATATTTCATACCGATAGGGGTAGTGAGTTTAAGAATAAAGTCATTGATGAAGTTATTGACACATTCAATATTACTAGGTCTTTAAGTAGTAAAGATTGCCCATATGACAATGCTACTGTAGAAAGTTTGTTTAATATAATAAAGATTGAATTCATTAAAGGTAAGGTTTTTGAATCACTTGATGTGCTAAAGATAGAACTCTTAGATTATGTAAATTGGTATAACAATCATAGAATACATGGGGGCTTAGATTATTTAACCCCAGTAGAATATAAGCAGGCAAAGGAGTTGGAGCTGAAGGCAAATATTTTCTAAACTGTTCGGTATTAATTTGTCCGAAAAAGGGTTACATATCAGCGGATATGTATTTTGTTATCCTAACTCAACAGGCAATCATACACTGGAAACAAAATATAGGCTTACAGGGCGAATTATGTTAGGTGGGGGTCTATCTGTAAATGTGAGAATAATTGATTTGGATACCAATACAGAACTTGAAGAAACAGTAGAACACCTTACTTCGGGTTATTATGACAATAGTCTATGAACAAAAAATAAACAATTTTATCTAATCAAAGATCATGGTTATCAAATATTTTTTGAACCATCAGTTTCTGCCATTGGTACCCAATCTTCTGATTTTGGCTCCAAAGAATTTGACGGAACTCAGAGAAAAATTGGTTTTGTTACTTTTAAAATGACAAAATAACTATCGGTATGGAGGTGATTAAGTGTCAGTACTATTAATTATAATATTTATTCTTAGCGTAGCATATTATTTAATTATTGCTCATCGTTCTCAATATGAATCGAAATATCATAAGCAAAGAACTCGAGACATACTGATATTGGGTATTATAATTTGGAGTAGTAATAAAATAAACCTTTCTATCACAGTAGCTCCATTGGAACTAGCAGGAATTCTAATTTTTGCTTATGGATGGCTAGTTGTAATATATGAACAGTTTAAAATAGGAAAAGCGAAAAACATTTCTGAGGATGAAAAAAGTTCCAATGGGTAAATGTTAATTATAGAAGATTAAATGATGACTAATAAACGCTAAAGTTAGCTGGTAAGTTCTTTTTTTATTCTTATTTATATTAATAATTATCAACCAGTTCAAATAAAAATATTTGTTTTAGCTATGGCTTTTTTAAGAAATACTATCCTTCTCTTCACCATTTACAAGGTTGGAAAAAGATTTGCCTAATGCAAGTGCTCCAAAGACTATAATTTTTTTATGAATCCTAATTATCCTTGAACATCCTTAATTTATAATAATTGATTACAAATACCCCCATTAATTTAGTTTTTAAAAGGAAATGTTATCTCTTACAGGGAATATGAAATAGCATTAATATATCAGTAGTATTTATTAATTAGATTTTTGGGGGAATTATTGATGTTAGCACATATTAATACTTTGCTTATTACAGGAATTGAAGCTAGTCCTGTAATTGTAGAAGTCGATATACAAAACGGGTTGCCTAATTTTGAAATCGTGGGTCTTGCCTCTACAGCCATTAAAGAAGCTCGGGAAAGAGTTAGGGCGGCCATTAAAAATTCGGGCTTTGATTTTCCTAACCGTAAAATTATTGTTAATTTATCCCCTGCTGATATGAAAAAGGAAGGTAGTCATTTTGACTTAGCTATTGCGGTAGGAATACTTTTAGCTTCTGAACAAATAGTCAATAATACTAGTAAGGACCTTTTTATAACGGGAGAGCTTTCTTTAGATGGGACAGTTCGTAAAATACCTGGGATATTGCCTATGGCTTTGGAATTAGCGAAGATAAATAATCCCGATATTTGTTTTGTTGTACCCTATGATAATAGCCTAGAAGCGGGCTTGGTCAGTGAAATAAGCTCTAAACAGGTTAAAAGCCTAACAGAGATGTGTGAATATCTGGAAGCTAGTCTGGAACTAGATGAAGTACCTATTTTTAATTATGATAGAAAATCATTAGTTAATGACAATTATGATTTTGCGGATGTCAAAGGACAGGAAAGTGCTAAAAGAGCCTTACAGATTGCGGCGGCTGGCTTGCATAATATTCTTTTAATTGGCCCTCCCGGTGGGGGTAAAACTATGTTAGCCCGTAGGATGCCTAGTATAATGCCTGAAATGGATAGGGAAGAAATACTGGAAACTATGCGAATATATTCGGTAGCTAATTTACTAAACCCCGATAATCCCTTAATAAATTCTCGGCCCTTTAGAGCCCCACATAAAAATGCCTCTAGTGCTAGTATCATTGGCGGAGGACGCATACCCCGTCCTGGCGAAATTACTCTAGCCCAGAATGGCATTTTGTTTTTGGATGAATTACCAGAATTTAACCGTGATGTTTTAGAAGCTTTAAGGCAACCTTTAGAAGATAAGGTTGTTACGGTTGCCAGAACCCATTCTACTTATACTTTTCCCGCAAATTTCTCCCTAGTTGCGAGCATGAACCCTTGCCCCTGCGGCTTTTTTGGTTCAGACAAGGAGTGTAATTGTACTCCACTACAAATTAGTCGTTATATTAATCGGGTTAGTGGTCCTTTGCTAGATCGTATAGATATTCAGGTGGAAGTAGGGCGGGTAAATTATGACCAACTAACAGATAAGGCTACTAATGAAAGTTCAGCTACTATTAAGGAAAAGGTAGAAATCGCCCGAACTATGCAAGCTAAAAGATTTAAAAATAGTAATATTAAGCTTAATTCTGAAATGCGACCTAAGGAAGTAAAGAAATACTGCCAGATAGATGATAAATCAGAACAACTATTAAAAACTGCCTTTGAAAAGTTCACTATGAGTGCTAGGGCTTATGATCGTATATTAAAAATAGCTAGGACTATCGCTGATTTGGAAGAATCGCCAGACATTAGGCTGCCCCACATAGCTGAATCTTTAAAGTATAGAACTTTAGATAAGAAGTATTGGGGCTAGTGAAATATAAAGGCTTACTTATATGGAAGGAGTATTAATATGGTTATCGACCTGTTTAAGAATAACAACATTATTAAAAATCCTGTTTTTAAAGAATATAACGAAATATATGCGAAAATCTATCATAGATATCTAGCAGATGTAACAAGTATGGGAATTGGCTTAACGGAGAATTCGGAGGCTGCAGTTAAAAGGTTACGCCAAGAGCT
>JAAYRQ010000091.1 GCA_012518685.1 Syntrophomonadaceae bacterium
GACTGCATAGCCTTCATTATGTAAATTGATAGCTATAGCCTGTACAATTTCAGGGTCATCATCCACGACTAAAACCTGTTGTTTTTCCATATATACCACCACCCTTCTATATTAGATAAATTAACCCCTTAAGCCTAAATTAAACTATAAGGGGTAAGGCTTACGGAAAAGTGTATATATTTCTTAATAGTTTCTTACGATTATTGTTTAAATTAAGTATTAGCTAGGACTTCATTTTATATTTTAACAGTAAAATAATAAAAAGGCGGGCTTTTCTTTACTTGACTTTAACGCAGCGTCAAGGTTTATACTAATCCTGACAGGAGGTAGGAGTATGGAATATACGGTGCAGAAATTAGGGCAGATAGCAGGTATTAGCCCCCGAACCTTAAGGTATTATGATGAAATTGGAATTCTTAAGCCGGCGAGGATTAATTCATCCGGGTATAGAATTTACGGTTTAGCTGAAGTAGACAAGTTGCAACAGATCCTTTTTTATAAAGAGTTGGGGTTAGGATTGGACGCTATAAAAGAAATAATAAATGAACCGTCTTTTGATAGTCTTATCGCCCTCAAAGAGCATCGCTGCAAGCTTCTGGATAAGAAAAAACAACTAGAGTTATTAATTGCTAATGTGGATAAGACTATTGCAGTGCAAGAAAGGGGAATTACTATGACCGATAGTGAAAAATTTGCAGGTTTTAAACAAAAGCTCATTGATAATAATGAGAAAAAGTATGGGCAAGAAATTAGAACTAAATATGGGGATGAAGCGGTGGATAAATCAAACAAAAAGTTGAAAGGCATGAATGAGGAAAAATTCTTAGAATTTGAGCAGTTAGGAGTGCAAGTCTTAGAAACCTTAAAAGAGGCCTTGGCTACCGGTGACCCGGCGGGAGAAGCGGCGCAAAAAACTGCTGACTTGCATGGTAAATGGCTAAGCTTTACTTGGGAAAGCTACAGTAAGGAAGCCCATGCCGGTCTAGCGCAAATGTATGTAGATGATGAAAGATTTACCGCCTATTACGATGAGCTGCAACCAGGAGCAGCCGAATTTTTAAGAGATGCGATTTTGATTTACACTGGTATGAACTAAGAGATATTGGTATGAAGATGATTAAGGCGGCAGACAGCGGTAAACTGAATACTGATTGATAGAGATACTACCTTATGCTAATATGTAGGAGTAAAGATAAAGGATAGGAGAAGCCGATGCGCAAGTAATTTCTGGACTTAATAAATAAAATAATAGTCTAATAGGAAAATCCAGTTTTTCCTATTAGTACTGTGATGTTCAGAATACTTGTTATTTTCATCTTATAAATAGATTAAGCCTAGGGATAATTCATTAGCTGCTATGCGTATAATGGTGTCTTTTAAAGGGCTATAGGTAACAGGTGTTACTTATAGCCCTTTTTGGTGTTTTTAGGAGGTGTTTTTATGTTGATTAGTTGCCGGGATATTAAAAAGAGTTTTGCTGATAAAGTAGTCTTAGAATGTGTCAGCATAGATATAAGCCGGGGTGACAAGATAGGGCTGGTAGGCCGTAATGGCACAGGTAAATCAACCCTAGCTAATATTTTAACTGGTAAGCTCGACTATGATAGGGGGAGTATAATTACTAGCCGCCAACACTTAAAAATTGGCTATTTGCAGCAAACTGAATCGGAAGCGGAGCTTCAGCTTAGCACTTTAAGCGATACTGATATAAAGGGAGATTTTAAGCGCCTAGCAAGTCATTTAGGCATAAAACAACTTGCTGATTGGCCAGGCGATAGATGGCAAAATCTTAGCGGCGGGGAAAAGACTAAGCTAGCTTTAGCTAAGGTGTGGGCTTTGCAAGCAGATTTGCTTATCTTAGATGAGCCAACTAACCATATGGATTATGAGGGAATTAAATACTTGATTGCCCAGATAGCTGATTACAGTGGGACTCTTATGGTAATTTCTCATGACCGTTATTTTCTAGATCAAACCGTATCCAAAATAGCTGAACTCGAAAAAGGACTTATTAAAATCTACCCTGGTAATTACTCCTCGTATCGGGAAACTAAACAAAAAGAACTGGAAAGTCAGCAACACCTTTATGCATCTCAGCAGAAGGAAGAACGAAAAATTGAAGCTGCTATAAGCCAGTTGAAAAATTGGTCAGATAAAGCCCACCGTGAATCTCGCCAAAAGGCGGGGGGAATGATGGGAGGGAAAGAATACTTTCGCAAAAAAGCCAAAAAGCGTGATCGAGCGGTAAAATCCCAAATAAAGCGATTAGAAAAGATGCAGCAGCTTGCTATAGAGCGTCCGGATAAGGAAGTGCAAGTAAACTTCAACCTTGATACTATGAATAAAAGCGGAAGAAGGATTCTTACCGCCGCAAATCTTGCCAAATCTTATGGGGCAAGGTTCTTATTTAAGGATAGTTCCTTCTATATTAACCGCGGGGAGAAAATAGGAATATTAGGTCCTAATGGGTGCGGCAAGACAACCTTGATTAAAATTATCCTTGGGGAAGAAGATTTTAATCAAGGGGAAATATTTATCAGTCCCTCGGCAAAAATAGCTTATGTAAGTCAAGATTTACACGAGGGGGAAAATTTTAGTCTTACTGATTTAATCAAAGACAGGCGTCTAATAGAACAAAAGCAGGTTTTTGAACTTTTAATCCAGCTAGGGCTTCCATTTGACCGCCTTAGTGTAGATATGGGAAATTTAAGCCGGGGAGAAAGAATGAAAATAGACATCGGCTTAGCTATCATGGGCAAATATGATTTACTTATACTTGATGAACCCACTAATCATCTGGACCTACCTAGCCGGGAAGCTTTAGAGGAGAGTCTTAAATTATTCCCCGGGACCATAATAATTATTTCCCATGACCGTTACCTTCTAAATGAGGTATGTGAGCATCTTTTGGTTTTTGATAATCATAAAATCATCCGGGTAGAAGGAAAAATAAATGACTACTTAGCCAAGAAAAATAAGCGAAAAGATGCAGGTAATTCTAATAAAATAGAAACTGCGGAAGAAATGCTATTACTTGAAACCCAAATTTCCCGGGTACTGGGCGAATTAAGTTTATTAAAAGCTGATGCCCCTAATTACACCGCTCTGGATCAGGAGTATAAAAGACTTATCCAAAGGCGCAAGGAGCTTAAGCAATAGCGCGGCAGGAGAGCATTCCATCTATTTAACTTGACATTATTTCTTGCAGGGGCTATAGTAGTTTAGTAATTTACTAAATTACTAAACTACTAGATAGGCGGAGGGAAAGGAAATGAAAATACCTGTAACCTTAAAGCATAAGCCAGTAATCGTAGTTAATAACTATGAGGATGTAGATGGTCGGAGTGCTTATAATACTGATGCTAAAGGTTTATCCTTAGGCTTAGCCCAATGGAATGACCGGGGGAAAATTGATATTTCAGCCAAGGTCTGGAGATATACTGGCGAAAAGTGGTCCAGACAATCCGAAGAATTGCCCTTGCACCGAGTGCTTGATCTGGCCTTGCTCATTTGTAAATCAAGACAACACTTTATGGAAGCTTATCGTTACGAAAAGCTTTATGACCCAGATAAAACAATCCTTAATAGGATAGGCTTACAAGGCGATGCTATGACAGTAGAAATATGTACAGAAAATCCTATGATTGATGAGGATATTAAGCTTTTTAGAGATAGTATTAGTAAAGATGATGAATTAATAGGTGAAAGATTAAAAGCCTTAGCTGCTATTTTAAAAGAAATGGGTTACTAAACCCCTTGGAGAGTGAAAAAAAGGAACTACAAAGGGATTGGCAGGAATTAGGGGCACAGCAATTTGAAGTCAAAATCCTAGAAATACTTGAATATGACGAAGATGAAAGTAAGACCGATTATTCAGAGGAACTCGAATTATTAAAAATGATATGGGTAGAAAAGCTAATTAAAGAAGATATCGAATTATATTAATTATCTGCCCCATTTCATTTCTTCCCCATTAGTGTCGTATTTTTTTCGCTTGGCGGAAAATTCATTAATTAAGACTTTATAGACATTAGTCCTATTTAAGCTAGCTTCGATTGCTAGGGGGAAATAAGCCATTTTATCGGGGGTGTATTTTTCACATATTAATCTAAGAGCCTGGGTTTTTTCTACTTCATTATCTACTAATTTAATTTTCCCACTTACTATAGCGGATTCATACTCGGTTGTAAAAGTATGGTTAATGAGCAGCTTGGCTTTCTGCCCATCTGTAGCCATAATCTCTAATTCTTCTAAGGAAAATATGTCGGGAACCTTAACCTGTCCCACGAAGGTTATTACAACATTGGGGACAGATACAAATATATCTACTTTTTTACCTTCTTTAGCTGAATGAAAATACAATGTTTCTTTTTCTCTTACTATAGAAAGGGGGATTGCATAAGGTTGACTATCCCTTGCCACCATAGAAACTATACCGTATGCGGACTTATCTATGATTTCAAAGGCAAATTCTTTATTCATTTCTCTATCTTTTCTACGCATTTTTTTAATCCCAACTTTGCTTTATTGTGAAATACTTTGTAACTTTTCTTTATTAAGGCGTCGTTCAGGCTGTTCAAACATTTCTACAATGGTCCACAAGTTTAAAAAGGCATTATAACCCCACCACAAAGACCAGCTATGGCTACTAGCCGTCCAAGAACAATATATACTGATTAGTCCTAATAATAGGAATATTAGCCAAGGCCAGACCCCTAGTCGTTCTTCAATTTTTACTACTAAGACATGATATATACCGATAGTTAGGAATACATAAATCCCAAATAAAACTCCAATATACAAATTATTCTCCCCCCATAAAAATTAGCTTCGGTTTTAATTTTAACATAAGCTTATAAAAGTTGCCTTTGAAAAAAGGTACTGCCTAGTTTGCACGGCAGTACCTTAAGAAACCCGAATTTTAGTCTATAGAACTTACAACTGCTTACCATTGTCTGGACCTGGTGTAGTTATATAGATGGCTGTAATGTCAACTATAACCACTCCCTTAGGATCTATATAAGGTTTCTCTTTTTTTACCATAGCTACAGCTGCTTCAAAATTAGTCCCAGATGTTTCGACTTTGGCCTGACCCTTGATTTGGTAGCCTTCATGTTCATGCCAGGCTGTGATGGCTACATTTTGATTGACTTCTAGGTTAGCTCTAGTTTTGTTCATAAGATTATCGACTAGCATTATCTGGGTGTCGCTAAGAATATCTACAAAATTAATCGGCACTGCATTAGGAATACCATCCTTATCTGCGGTTGCCAGTACCCACATATCTGTATTTTGTAATACTTTTTTTACTTCATCAGTTAATACTGCCATGTTACCTGCCTCCTTTTAAGTGTTATTAAATATATTATATTTTACCTTAACGATAATTATAGACAAAATCAAGTATTGCGACTAAGTAATTTAACTTAAGCTTAGCTAGTTAATTACGGGTGGCTTAGCAAAAAAGGATATGGCTATGGCTATTCCACAGACTATAGCCCCAATTAAGAAGGCATTGGCAAAGCCTAAAGCAACCGATAATTTAGGTGCTACAAGTGCTGCTACCCCATAGAAGAGGAATACGGCTCCATAGTTATTGCCGACATTTTTCGTGCCAAACCAATCTGCAGTAATAGTGGGATATAGTGCTGCTGTTCCACCGAAACAAAAGCCCACTACACAGGTGGCTAATAAGAAAGTAATGTAATTCATAGTAACTAGGCTCATAAATATCATAGCTAGGCCTAGTAGCAGGAAGATTATCTGTACTGATATTACCCGACCGATTTTGTCTGATACTCCGCCCCAGAATAGGCGGCCTGCTGCATTGAATAAGGAAATAGTAACTACAGCGTTTCCTGCTGCAGCTAGACTTAAACCTACCATATCCATGCCTATATTAGCGGCGACACTAATTATCATTAATCCTGCTCCAGCTCCAAAAAACATCCATAGGAAAAGGATATATATTTGGGGTGTCTTTAAAGCTTCGATTAATGTGAAGTTGTTATCTCCTGCAGTAAATCCGCCCGTAGTAGGTGCAGGGGGAGTATAGTTAGGAGGAATATAGTCAGCAGGTGGTTCAACTAATAGTTGGGCACCTATTATTACTAAGCTTCCATATATAAGGCCTAAGTATAAAAAGGCGGTGCTTACACCGTAAGTCGTGATGAAATGTAATATAATAGGCTTGAAAAGCATACCACCCAGACCTAGTGCAGCTAAGACTAGTCCTGTAATAAGACCTCTTTTTTCTGGAAACCATTTTAAACAAGTTGCCAAGGGAGTAACATAGGCACTACCGATACCAGTACCAGCTATAACTCCATAGGTTATGTATAGCATAATGGGACTAGTTGAAAAGGGCAGATTAGGCGAGGTGGCAAATGAGGCAGCAGCTACCCCAACTCCTATCAATATGCCCCCGACTGTAGCCACTTTTCTAGGACCTATTTTGTCCTGAATGCGACCTGCAATAATAACGGATAAGGCAAAAAACACTAAGGTTACCGAAAATGTAAAAACGGTAGCTCCAGTGTCCCATTTCAAGGATTCCACTAAAGGAGTATTAAATAGACTCCAAGTGTAGATAGCCCCTAAACTGAGCTGCATTATTAGAGAACCCAAAACAACTAACCAACGATTTGTCATTTTTCCTTCCAATTAAAACCCTCCTACAAAATGATTTTTTCTTTTGACTTCCTACCATGCTACCTTGCTAAAGATACTACTATAGTTATTGCAAGTTGAACAATATTATCCCATATTCTTATATTATTGTCATCGTCTAATTTTGAAAATTTGCTAATATTAGGTAGGTGTTTGGGGAAAGAAGTATAGAAGAATTATATTTTCTGTAACTTTTTTGTAACCACTTAGGTAATTATATTTAGTAGTATTTAATTAACAAAGTTTAAAGGAGGATTATTTTTATGAGAATTAAAAAAATTATGGCCTTAGGAGTGGCAAGCTGCTTGATATTTACCAGTACTGCACTGGCAGCCCCTATGACCGAAGTTGAAAAACTGCCTGCTCCCAAAGTCGCAGCTGAAAATGCGGAATTAGAAGGGGTGAAGGTGTCTAGTCAAGATATTACTTATGTAGAAGATTATTTAGAAATCGCTATTTCATATCCTGTTATTTCTGGTTTA
>JAAYRQ010000092.1 GCA_012518685.1 Syntrophomonadaceae bacterium
CTTTTATTTTTATTATTTTTTGGCATACTATTATAAGGTATTGTGGTATAGTTTTTTAAAATATAGGAGGAGTTTAATGTCACAAATTAAGAAAAGAAGCGAAATAGAGAGTAAGTATAAATGGAAGCTGGAAAATATTTATCTGGATAATCAAGCCTGGCAAGCGGATTATGCTAAGGTAGAAGGCTTAATTAAGGAAATCAGCACTAAGGATGGCAGCTTAGCTAATTCTGCTGCGGATTTGTTAGGGGTATTAAGCTTAACAGATGAATTAGGGATTATAGCTGAGAAATTGTATGTCTATGCCAGAATGAGAAGAGATGAGGATAATGCCCTTAATGAATATCAAGTATTGTATGATAAGGCTGAATCTTTGATTATTAAGGTTAATAGTGCTACTTCTTTTATCGTGCCTGAAATCACTAATATTCCCGAAGAAAAGATTTCAGATTTTATCAATGAAAATTCTGATTTGGCAGTCTATAATCATTTTTTAAGGGAATTGTTTAGACAGAAAAAGCATGTTCTATCAGCCAAGGAAGAAAGGATATTAGCCAATGTAGCTGATATTTCCCAAGCCCCTACTAATATTTTTATGATGCTGAATAATGCGGATATTAAGTTTCCCTTCATTAAAGATGAAAAATTAAATGAGCTAGAACTGACTAAAGGCCGATATGGTAGTTTTATGGAAAGTGATGACAGAAGGGTAAGACAGGATGCCTATAAGGCTATGTATGACACTTATAATAAGCTGAAAAACACTATTGCTACGACCCTAAGTTCTAGTGTAAAAAAAGATGTGTTTTTTGCTCATACTCGTAATTATAATTCTGCGATTGAAGCAGCCTTAGATCAAGATAATGTTACCCTAGATGTTTATGATAACCTAATTGCGACTGTGCAGGATAATTTAGATTATATGTATAGGTATATGGAGGTGCGTAAAAGCTTGTTAAAGCTTGATAAACTTAATATGTATGATCTTTATGTACCCTTAATAAAAGATGTGAAAATGGATATTTCCTATAATGAAGCCCAAAATCTTGTAATTAAAGGACTTAAGCCCTTGGGGGATGAGTATTTAAGCATATTAAAAGATGGATTAAATGCGGGTTGGATTGATGTATATGAAAACGAAGGCAAAACTAGTGGGGCTTATTCCTGGGGGTCTTATGGTACTAATCCCTATATTTTGCTTAATTATGATAATAAATTAAATGATGTATTTACCCTCGCCCATGAGTTAGGGCATTCTATGCATACTTATTATTCTAACCAAAATCAACCTTATATTTATAGTCAATATAGTATTTTTGTAGCGGAGGTCGCTTCTACGGTTAATGAATCCTTACTCATAGATTATTTAATAAATAATGCCTCTGATGATAGGGAAAAGATGTATTTAATTAATCATTATTTGGAACAGTTTAGAGGTACAGTTTACAGGCAGACTATGTTTGCTGAATTTGAAAAGATTATACATGGCCTGGTGGAAGAAGGGGAAGCCTTAACACCTGACACCTTAAGTGAAATATATCTTAAGCTTAATAAGCTATATTATGGTCCTGAGGTTATTTTGGATGATTCTATAGCTATAGAATGGGCTAGAATCCCGCATTTTTATTCGGCCTTTTATGTTTATAAGTATGCTACTGGTTTTTCGGCGGCTACTGCTTTAAAACAGCAAATTATTAATGAGGGTAAGCCTGCGGTTACTAGGTATAAGGAGTTTTTAAAAGCGGGTAGCTCTGATTATCCCCTTAAGGTTTTGCAAAAGGCAGGAGTTGATCTAACTAAGCCAGAACCAGTAGCTAAAGCTCTGGATTATTTCGGTAGCTTAGTAGATGAATTAGAGAAGCTAGTCTAATAACTAATTAAAAAATTTAATATATTTAAAAAATGTCAAGATTCTGATTATTAGTACAAAAACTTGACATTTTTTTTGTTCGTGCCTTATACTTAAAGCGTCACACCTTACTAGAGTATTAGCAAAGATAAGCTGTCCAATTATTATAATTTATGGGGTTCTTGCTGGACTTTGTGATATAATTAGCTTGTGGTATATAGTCGAGGTATGTAGAATTTATTGGACGGATGTATAATAATGATTACAGTATATATATAGCATTATACGCACTTAAAGGAAAATCACTGTTAAGTCATAAGGAGGGGAAAAGTGGTAGAATGCTTAATTTTACTAATTTAAGTGTTGCTGAAGCGATGAACTCGGATTATGGCAGGGTTGGTTTTAATACAACTATTGATAATGTACTGGACTTAATGCTGGAAAATCAATGGAGTGAAGTAATTGTAGTTGATGAAACAGGTGATGAACATAGTCTAATCACTAGGGAACATATTGTTAAAAAGGTGCAGGAAGGTGTAAGTATAACAGCCCCTATTAAAGAAATATGTCTCAAAAAGGTTCTTACTATTGATCCAGAAACGGAACTAACGACCGCCCGCGATTTCATGCGGATTCATAAAATTGGCAGACTTCCTGTAAAGGATGATAGTGGAAAGTTATAGGGATATTAACTGCCCGTGATGTATGTAATGGCTTTTCTGGCAGACTAGAAACTTTAGGTAATCATATGTTTTCGGTGATAGAAAATATTGTCGAAGCAGTACAGGTTATTAACTGTGACGGGATTGTTACCTTGTGGAATCAACAAGCAGAAAAACTATTCGATATTAAGGCTGATGATATTATAGGCAAGCAGCTTAGTGATTTTTTCGCTGATGATTTACTTTTAGAAGTAGTTAAGACTGGGCAAAGTTATAGCTTTATTCCTACTGAATTAGAAGATGGTAGTTTTGCCATTAGAAGTGCAGTGCCAGTTTTCTTACCTGAAGGACAGATGGTTGGGGCCGTATGTACTACACAGAATATTAGCTATTATCAAAAATTGATGGATGAATTAGAAAAGGCTAATTCCAAAGTCCTAACTTTAAGAAAGGCTATTGCTAATAGGGAAGAAGATCATGGAGGATTTTATACAATTAACCGTAAAACCCGTTTAGTTCTTGAGCAAGCGAAAAAGGTCGCTAAAACTAATGCCACCGTTTTAATTCAAGGGGAAAGTGGGACAGGTAAGGAGCTTATGGCTCATGTCTTATATGAAAATAGCGATAGAGCGGACAAGCCTTTTATAGAGGTTAATTGTAGTGCTATTCCAGAAACTCTTTTCGAGAGCGAGATGTTTGGCTATGAATCGGGTGCTTTTACAGGTGCCCAAAAATATGGCAAGGTAGGTAAGTTTGAACTTGCTCAAGGTGGGACTATATTTTTAGATGAAGTAGGGGAACTGCCCTTGGATATGCAGGCTAAACTATTAAGAGTTCTACAGGAAAAACGCTTCTATAGGGTAGGAGGGACTACTTCTATTAATTGTGATGTACGAGTGATTGCAGCTACTAATCAGGAGTTACTAGGGTTGGTGGAAGCTGGCAAGTTTAGAGATGATTTATTTTACCGCTTGAATGTGGTCAATCTTCTTATTCCACCACTACGGGAAAGACAGGACGATATATTAGGTCTGACTAACAGGTTCTTACGGGAATTAGCCCTTGCCTACAATCGCGATATTACGGGTATGGATGAGGAATTTATTGAGATTTTAACTAATTTTTATTGGCCAGGTAATGTAAGGCAATTACACAACTTATTAGAAAGAATTGTAATTTTAACGGATCATAAGGTTATGACTAGGGAAAGTATTGAAGAGGTAGGAGTATTAGACTTATTATTAAGTTCGTCAGATAATGATACAGTGGGAAGAGAGGTTGCTTCAATCATAACAAGTACTGGTGAAAATATTTCTACTAGTTTAGATGAAATAGTTTTACAGCGGGAAAGGGAAGTAATAATCAAGGCCTTAGAAAAATGTCGCAATAATAAAGCCCAAACAGCTAAAATGCTAGGCATACCCCGAAGTACCCTGTACTATAAATTAAAAACTTTAGATATTATTTGTTAATTAATTATATAAAAGCATTAATTGGTGTCAGTTTTTTGGACATAGGGCTAAGAAACTGACACTTTTTCGTGAAAATATTAGTTTTTAATATCTCTTTTACTAGTAGAGTTTTTATGTATAATTAAAGATTCCTAAGAAAATA
>JAAYRQ010000093.1 GCA_012518685.1 Syntrophomonadaceae bacterium
AAGTTAATAATTCCGGATGGAGAATTGACTATTGGCTGGTAAGTGATCGAATTGCCGACAAGGTTATAAAATCTGAAATGATTGATTCGGGTCCGAGACAAGACCATGCACCAATATTATTAGAAATCAACCTATAATTCGCTTTATTAGTTGCTTATCAAGGCTTATGGTAGTTAAGTAAGATAATGGATTAATTAGAGGTAAATTTCGGCATAGAAGGCCAGACTTGATTGTATTTGATAATGGGCTACCCTTAGCCTTATTTGAACTTAAAAATCCTAATGTGAACTTAAAAACTGCTTATGATACGGTGAAAATGTGATATTATAGTTATTATCTATGTTTTGAGGAGATTTTTATGTTTGATAAAGACGGTTTGTTTTCAGATATTTTGCCTAGGGTATCTAAACCTGCTAGATATACGGGGAATGAATTAAATATTATTAAAAAGGATTGGGATAAGGCTGAGGTTAAGATGGTTTTAGCCTTTCCTGATGTATATGAAGTAGGTATGTCACATATAGGCACCAAGATTTTATATGGCTTGATTAATGAGACTACTAAGCATTTATGTGAAAGGGCTTTTGCTCCCTGGCCTGATATGGAGGATTTGTTACGGGTTAATAAGATTCCCCTGTATGCTCTTGAATCCTATCGTTCTTTGGCTGATTTTGATGTGGTCGGCTTTTCTCTGCAGTATGAATTGTCGATTACTAATATTTTAAATATGCTGGATATGGCTGGTATTAGTTTATGGGCTACTAGCCGTGGTGATGATGAACCTTTAGTGATTGCAGGTGGACCTGTGGTCTTTAATCCTGAACCTTATGCGGATTTTTTCGATGCTTTTTTGATTGGTGACGGTGAGGAGATAACGGTGGAATTTCTTGACACCTATCATAAGTATAAGGATTTGGGCAAATTAGAATTATTAAAAAGGCTTTCGGAAATTGAAGGGGTATATATTCCTCAGTTTTACGAGGTTATTTATAATGATGATGGGACGATTAATTCTAGGACTTCGCTAATTCCTAATGCTCCTAAGTTTATTAAAAAAAGGTTAGTGGAGGACATAGATAGGGCTTATTATCCTGAAAAGCCTATTGTGCCTTTTATAGAAGTTGTTCATGACAGGGCGGTTTTAGAGGTTATGCGTGGTTGTCAGCGGGGCTGCCGTTTTTGTCATGCGGGTATGGTATATCGTCCTGTAAGGGAAAGAAGTCTTACGACCCTTAAAAAGCAGGTGGCTAATCAGTTGTCTAATACGGGATATGATGAGGTTTCACTGGCTTCTCTAAGCACTTTAGATTATTCTGATATTGATGTTTTGGTGGGGGATTTGGTTAAGGCTTATGGGGATGAGGGTGTGGGAATATCCCTGCCTTCTTTAAGGGTAGATGCTTTTTCGATTGATTTGGCTAATGAGGTACAAAAGGTTAGGAAGACTACTTTAACCCTAGCTCCTGAGGCTGGTTCCCAAAGGTTAAGGGATATTATTAATAAAAATGTTAGTGATGAGCAATTATTTAAGGCGGTGGAAGCTGCTTTTAAATCGGGTTGGAATGGGTTAAAACTTTATTTTATGATTGGTTTACCTGAGGAAACTGAGGCTGACTTGAAGGGTATCTTGAATTTGGTGGAAAAGGTTAAGTTTATAGGCAGGCAGCATTCTTCCCGTTCGGTTGATGTTAGACCTAGTTTGTCTAGTTTTGTGCCTAAGGCTCATACTCCTTTTCAATGGCGGGGACAGGTTTCTAGCGAGGACTTAGAGGCTAAGCAAGATTTTCTGCTTAGGGAAAAGTCTAAGAAAACTAGGCTTAGTTTTCACGATAGTAAAACTAGCCTTCTGGAGGGGTTATTTGCTAGGGGTGACCGCAGGTTAGCTAGGCTTATCTTCCTAGCTTGGCAAAAGGGTTGTAAGTTTGATAGTTGGTCAGAATATTTCAGGCCTGATTTATGGTTGGAAGCGATGGTCGAATGTGGTATTGATTTTGATTTTTAT
>JAAYRQ010000094.1 GCA_012518685.1 Syntrophomonadaceae bacterium
GGGGTACCGAATTTTAAAATTAGTCTAAACCAAATCGCTATTTTTAATAGTCTTTTAGAGGCTAGTGGTTTAGGACTAGATGAGCAAGAAAGAATTAGGGGTCTAGTAGAGAACAAGGATTTAGTAGAATTACATAAGTTTTTAGCCAGCTTAGCTATTGATGATAAATTAAAGGAAACTATTAATAAGTTGCCTGTCTTACATGGAGGGCTTGATTTATTAGAGGAGATTCCCTATATAGAAAGTAATCGTGGAGCTAGTCTAGCGGTGGAAGAATTAATTAAGGTCTATGAAGCCCTAGAAGCAAGTAAGGTAAAAGATGATGTTGTACTAGATATGGGGGTAATTAGAGGCTTAGACTATTATACAGGGATTGTTTTTGAAGGTTATGCAGCAGACTTGGGCTATGGACTATTAGGTGGAGGTCGTTATGATAATCTAATAGGTCAGTTTGGCTATAATGCTCCTGCTACAGGATTTGCTATGGGTTTAGATAGGCTAGCCTTAGTTTTAGATGCTAAAAAGGATGAACCACCTCATTATCTAATAGGGGGACAAGATTATTTGCAACTGATTAGCAAGTGCCAGGAACTAAGAAATCAGGGGCATATTGTGGAGATGGATGTTAGGGGTCTAAGCAGATCTGAATTAGCGGAATTGCTAGTTGGTAAGCCTAATTTTGAACTGATTTATATAGACTAATATGGACTTGATATACTATTTAAAATTAAAAAAAGAGGTGGGATAGGAGATGAGCGATAAATTAACTATTGCCTTGTCTAAAGGAACCTTATTAAAACCAACAATTAACTTGTTAAAGCAAGCACAGCTACCTACTAAAGAATTAGAAATTGATAGCAGGACTATGGTCTTTGATTATGATAAAGCTGGGCTTAGATATATTATGTGTCGCCCTACCGATGTTCCAACTTATGTTGAACAGGGGGCTGCTGATATAGGAATAGTAGGTAAGGATGTGATTGTCGAGCAGGGTAAAGATATTTTTGAATTGGCAGACTTAGAATATGGTTATTGCCGTTTTGTAGTGGCGGTTCCTAAAGAACTTGAAAATACCACTTTGGATAAACTGAATTATAAAAGAGTAGCTACTAAGTTTCCCGTAGTAGCTAAGGGCTTTTTTTATAGTCAAGGCTTACAGATAGACATTATAGAAATGCATGGCAATATTGAGTTAGCCCCTATAATGGGCTTAGCTGAAATGATTGTTGATATAGTTTCAACGGGTAGGACCTTAAAAGAAAATAATCTTGTGGAATTGGAACAAATTATGGATTCGACTACTCGCTTAATCTGTAATCGGGTTAGTTATAGAACTAAGCATGAAAGAATACAAGCTTTAACTCATAAGTTTGAAATTATAACGAAAGGTGGGCTTATTTTATGAAAATTAGAAGGTTAAGAGCATTTACTCCCGAATTGGAAAAATTTATTGCAGCAAACTATGCGGACCTACAAGAGTATGAAGCAGGAGTAGCTGAAATAGGAAAGATAGTTAAGGAAAAGGGTAATCTGGGGGTTTTTGAATTAACTAAAAAGTATGATAAGGCAGTGCTTAATGAAGATAATTTCCTAGTAAGTGATGAAGAAGTGGAAGAAGCCTATGATCTGGTTGATGATGATTATATATGGGCGATTAGGAATGCTATAGATAATATTGCAGATTTTCATAGTAGGCAGTTGAGAAATTCTTGGATGGAGCCAGACGAGAATGGCAATATTTTAGGTCAATTATATCGCCCTTTGGAAAGGATAGGTATCTATGTTCCAGGGGGAACGGCGGCATATCCTTCTTCAGTATTAATGAATGCCATTCCTGCCCAAGTAGCTGGTGTAACTGAAATAGCTATGGTTAGTCCCCCTGATGCTAATGGGAAGATGAACCCTTATACCTTAGTGGCTGCTTCAGAATTGGGCCTAGTAGAAATATATAAAATGGGTGGAGCCCAATCTATTTTCGCCCTAGCTTATGGAACTGAAACGATTCCTCCTGTTGACCTTATCAGTGGTCCAGGCAACATATATGTTACCATTGCTAAAAAAATGGTATATGGCACAGTTAATATAGATATGCTAGCAGGGCCTAGTGAGATTTTAATTATTGCTGATGAATTTGCTAATCCTGAATTTATTGCGGCTGATATGATGTCGCAAGCAGAGCATGATGTATTAGCCCGCAGCCTGTTAGTCACAGATAGTAAAAAGTTAATAGACAAGGTAGAAAAGGAAATTCAAAGGCAAATACAGGATTTATCTAGAAAAGATATTATAGAACAATCACTTAATAGTTATGGTGCTTTCATCCTAGCGGATGATATTTATGAGGCTTGTGAAGTGTCTAATATTGTGGCTCCAGAGCACTTGGAGTTAATGGTGCAGCAACCTTTTGATTTATTAAGCAGAATTAGAGATGCAGGGGCTATTTTTATGGGGGAATACACCCCTGAGTCTGTGGGTGATTATTATGCTGGACCTAATCATATTTTACCTACAGGAGGTACGGCTAAATTTTACTCTCCAGTTACGGTAGATACCTTTATGAAGGCTTCTAGCCTTATTTATTATTCTAAAAATGCTTTAAAAGAAGATGCGGACGATATTATTAAAATTGCTAGTGTAGAAGGCTTAACTGCCCATGCTAACTCGATTAAAGTTAGGAAGGAGAACTTAGATTAATGGATATTAAAAGGCTAGCTACAATTAATCGTCAAACTAAAGAAACTAATATTAAAATGGAATTAAACCTAGATGGGCAGGGTAAATGTGATATTAATACTCCCTTGCCTTTTCTTAATCATTTATTAACCCTGTTTACAGTACATAGTTTATGTGATTTGACGATTAATGCTACAGGTGATGTGGAAATAGATGACCATCATACTATTGAGGATATAGGTATATGTTTAGGACAGTTAATTAAAGAAGCTATAGGCACTAAGGAAGGCATTAAAAGATATGGAGAAGCTACTATCCCTATGGATGAAACTGTAGTAAGAGTGGTGCTAGATTTATCTGGCAGAGCTTACCTTGCCTATAACCTTGATTTTACTCGTAGCGAAATAGGTGGGGTAGCTACTGAGAATATCAAGGAGTTTTTCCAAGCACTGGTTAATAATGCAGCTATTAATCTCCATATTGATTTAATTCGAGGGGAAAATAATCATCATATTGCGGAAGCTACTTTTAAGGCTTTGGCTAGAGCTTTTAAAAATGCCATATCCTATGAAGAGGGGATAAAGGGTGTCTGGTCATCTAAGGGGAAATTATAATGGTGAAGGGATGTAGGGTATGATTATTTTTCCGGCCATTGATATAAAAGATGGACAATGTGTCAGGCTAGTTCAGGGAAGGGCTGAGGATAAAACGGTTTATTCTGATGAACCGCCTAAGGTGGCCTTAGATTTTGCTAATAAAGGTGCAGAGTGGTTACATATAGTGGATTTGGATGGGGCTTTCTTAGGTAAGCCCACTAATTTACAGGCTATAGAGGCGATTAGGAAGAAGATTAATATTCCTTTGCAAGTCGGAGGTGGGCTAAGGACTATCGAGGATGTAAGATTATTGCTTAAAATAGGGGTTACCAGAGTGATTATAGGTACTAAGGCAGTTAGTAGCCCTGATTTTATCAAGGAATTACTAGATGAATTTGGAGCTCAGCAGATTGTCTTAGGAATAGATGCTAAAAATGGTCTAGTGGCGACAGAAGGTTGGGTTAATACCCTAGAGATATCGGCTTGGGATTTTGGTAGGCAAATGGCTGATTTAGGGGTAAGGTATGCGGTATATACTGACATAGCCAAAGATGGGCTACTTAAAGGACCGAACTTTACAGCAACTAAAGAAATGACCACTACTAATTTACAGATTATCGCTTCTGGTGGGGTTACTAGTCTAGATGATCTTAAAAGGCTAAAAGAGATGGAAAGTGATGGTCTAGTGGGGGCGATTATTGGTAAGGCCATTTATGAGGGTAAAATAAGTATAGAAGATGCTATTAAAATCTAGCTTAATAAGTGGGGAGTTATATGCAAGTAAAAAGAATTATTCCCTGTCTGGATGTAAAGGATGGACGGGTAGTCAAGGGTGTTAATTTTCTTAAGTTAAAGGATGCTGGTGATCCTGTGGAATTGGCCCAAAGGTATAGTGAAATGGGGGCTGATGAGCTAGTTTTCTTAGATATTTCTGCGACTAAGGAAGAGCGGAAAACTATTATAGAAGTAGTTAGGAAAACGGCTGAAAGAATAGCTATTCCTTTAATCGTAGGAGGCGGTATAAGCAGTATAGATGACATAAGACAGATTTTGGCTGTTGGGGCTAGTAA